>CAZOXB010000146.1:0-9803 GCA_964583635.1 uncultured Opitutaceae bacterium
ACCGACCCTGGTGCTTGAACGTCAGCCTCTCGTGGTCGATTCCCAGCAAATGGAGCATCGTCGCCTGCAGATCGTGCACACCCACCGGATTCTCGGTGACGTTGTAACCAAAGTCGTCGGTGGCGCCAAACGTGTAGCCCGGCTTCACCCCTGCCCCGGCCAGCCAGACGGTGAAACACCGGGGGTGATGGTCCCGCCCGTAGTCGGTGGCGGTCAGTTTGCCCTGTGAGTACGCCGTGCGTCCGAATTCCCCTCCCCAGACCACCAGCGTATCTTCCAACAGCCCGCGTTGCTTGAGATCCGTGATCAGGGCGAAGCAACCCCGGTCCACATCCGCGCACTGGCGCCGCATTTTCTTCGGCAGCGACCCGTGCAGATCCCAGCCGGGATGATAGAGTTGAATGAAACGCACATCCTTCTCGGCCAGCCTTCGCGCCAGCAGGCAGTTGGCGGCGAAGGTGCCCGGCTCACGGGCTTCGTCCCCATACAACTCGTAGGTGGACGCCGGCTCGCGGCTGAGATCCATCACATTCGGCACGCCGGTCTGCATGCGGTAGGCCATCTCGTATTGGGTGACCCGCGAATTGATCTCCGGATCACCGATGTTCTCGAACTGCCGGGCACTCATTTCGGCGAGGCGATCGAGCATCTTACGGCGGCTTTGCGAGGACACTCCATCCGGATTCTTGAGAAACAACACCGGTTCCCCGCCTCCCCGGAACTGCACTCCCTGGTGAACGCTTGGGAGAAAACCGTTGCCCCAGAGCCGGGAGTAGAGCGGCTGGTCGATGCGGTCCTTCGAGATGAGCACGACGAAGGCCGGCAGATTCTCATTCGCACTGCCCAGACCATACGACAGCCAGGCGCCGATGGACGGCCGACCGGGCAACTGGTTCCCGGTTTGGAAAAAGGTGATCGCCGGATCGTGGTTGATGTGCTCCGTCTGCATCGAGCGGATAAAGCAAAGTTCGTCCACCATCCTGCCGGTCCACGGCATGAGCTCGCTCACCCAAGCCCTGCTTTCGCCATACTGGCTGAAATTGAACTGTGCACCGGCCAGCGGCAACCGCGCCTGATTCGCGGACATGCCGGTCAGCCTCTGCCTTCCGCGCACGCTTTCCGGAAGGTCCCGTCCGTTCATCCGGTTCAAAAGCGGCTTGTAGTCGAAGAGATCGAGCTGCGAGGGGCCTCCCGCCATGAACAGATAGATGACCCGTTTGGCCTTCGGCGGAAAATGCGGCATGCCCAGCGCCCCGTAAGCCGGCCCCTCCGTGGCGGGCGCCGCGCCCGCGCTCTGCCGCAACAGATTCATCAGCGCCAGACCGCCCACACCCATGGCGAATCGTCCGAAGAAATCGCGGCGGCTCAGATTGAAGTTCACATGGTCGCAGAACATGTTTGGTCGGCAGCGCGCTCAGCGGCGCATGAGGGTTTCGTCGTAGTTGAGAAGGGCCTGGGCCACCACGGTCGCCGCAGCCCGCTCCGGCGCGGAAAACGGGAAATCGTCCCTCGATTCTCCCATTTGATCGAGCTTCTCCGCGGCCTGTGGCTCCGCGGCGAAATAGGCGGACTGTTCCGCGTACATCTGCGCCAGGATGGACAGCTCGCGGTCGTCCGCGTGGCGCCCCGTGACCAGCGCAAAGGCCCAGCCGAGTTGCTGCCGGCGATCGCGTCCGCCTTCCCGGAGCATGCGTCCGCCAATGAACCGCGCCGCCTCAATCATCTGAACATCGTTGAGCATGGCGAGGGACTGGAGTGGCGTGCTCGTGCTCTGCCGCTTCACGATGCAGACGTTCCGCTCGGCCGCATCGAAGAGCATCATCGTCGGCGGCGGAACGGTTCGTTTCCAGAACGTGTAGAGACTGCGCCGATACAGGTCCTCGCCCTTGCCCTGATCGTACACCGGGCGCCCCGACGCAATTTCCTCCCAAAGCCCGGGAGGCTGATAGGGTTTCACGCTGGGGCCGCCAATTTTTGCGGCCAGAAGCCCGCTGACCGCAAGCGCCTGATCCCGGAGCATTTCAGCCGTCAGGCGCCGGGCCGGGCCATGCGACAGCAGGAGGTTCTGCGGATCGCGGGCCGCATGCTCCGGATTTGCACGCGATGTCTGCCGGTAGGTGTCCGAGAGCGCGATCTGACGCAGGGTCCGCTTCACGTCCCAGCCATGCGCGACGAAGTCACCCGCGAGCCAGTCGAGCAGCTCGGGATGCGTAGGTTGCGCCCCTTGCAGTCCGAAATTGTCACTCGTATCCACCAATCCCTGACCGAACATCATCTGCCAAAGACGGTTCACCGTCACCCGCGCCATCAGCGGATTTTCCGGGCTGATGAGCCATTTCGCAAGTCCGAGCCGGTTGCGCGGCAGATCGGCCCGCATCGGCGGCAACGCTGACGGGGTCGCGGCCGTGACTTCCTCACCCGGGGCATCGTAGGCGCCGCGCGCAAGGATGTAGGCTTTCCGCGGTTTCGGCAGCTCCTGCATGACCATCGCCTCGGGCACGCTGGAAACGATCCTGTTCTGTTTCTCACGCACGGCTTTAAGAGCGTCCCTCGCTTCGCGCATGGGTCCGTCGATCACACCCAGGAAATAACCGAGCAGCCCGTCGCGCTGCCGTTCACTCAAGGCAGCCGGATCAGTCCGCCAAGCCAGGGCGAACGTATCGCGGCCAGCCAGGGCTGTCACCTCAAGGGGTGACAACTCACGGTTGAAAATACTGAGGTCGTCCACCTTGCCGCCCGCGAATCCATTGTCCCTGAACCGATGCCCAATTGCCAGGTCCGGCTCCGCATCCGCATAGGTGATATCCTTGAACAGGCCGTCGCGCACGGTCTCGACTGTCACCCTCTCGCCGTTGACATAGACACCGACACCCGCGGCGCGGCTGGACCCGTCGTAGGTCACGGCCAGGTGAGTCCAGGTCGCCGGTGCAATGGGCTTTTCAGACACCACTTTGATCGAGGCACCGGGCCACATGTAATGCAGGCCGAACGCCACGCGGCCGTGTTCAAGCACGATTTCATAGCCGCGGCTGCCTGCATCGACGGGGGCCTTTGTCCGGTGCAGCACGACGGCACGTGGTGCATTCGCCCCGGGCGGTTCGACCCAGATCGACAGGGAAAACGGATCCGTTCGCCGGAAATGTCCCACTTTGGGAAACTTGAACCCGTCCTCTCCACTAAGCCCGACGACCTTTCCGTGTCCTGCGGCATCGCGCATCGCAGGAGACTCCACCGCAATGCCTTCCGGCCCTCCACTCACGGCATTGGTAATCTTGCCATCGGCCAGCGTGTCGAATGTATAGCGCGCCGCCAGCCCCGGCAGGCGCTCGGGATACTCGCCGCGATGCGCCAGCCAGACCGCAAATGCGGGGCCCGCCGCGGCACGTGCGGCGGCGACGGTTTTTTCCGCAACCTCCGTCCTGCGCTGAAGCTTCACCAACTCACGGTCCTGCCCGTCGGTGGTGAGGAGCATCGTGGGCACGGGCATCGAGTCGGCGAAGCCCTTGTAGGTGATCTGGCCGGACTCATCGATGTTCTGGAAGAACGCCGCCAGGGAATAGAAATCCTTCTGCGTGATGGGATCGTACTTGTGGTCATGGCAACGCGCGCACTCCAGCGTGAGCCCGAGAAAAGCGGTGCCGAACGTGATCACCCTGTCCGCCACATAGGCCTGACGATACTCCTCCTCCACAATGCCACCCTCCTCGTTCTGATTGTGCAGGCGGTTGAATGCCGTCGCGAGACGCTGCGCCTTGGTGGGTGATGGCAGCAGATCGCCGGCGAGCTGTTCGAGGACGAACCGGTCGTAGGGCTGATTGTGGTTGAAGGATTGGATCACCCAGTCCCGCCATGCCCACATCGCCCGTTCACGATCGACCTGGTAACCGTGGGTATCCGCAAACCGCGCCAGATCCATCCAGTCCGTCGCCATGCGTTCGCCGTAACTCGGCGAAGCGAGCAGGCGGTCCACCACCCGCTCGTACGCACCGGGAGACGCATCCGCCAGAAACGCCTCACGCTCCGCCGGTGTAGGCGGCAGGCCGGTCAGGTCCAGGGAGACGCGACGCAGCAGACGTTCCCGATCCGCCTCAGGAGACAACGTCCATTGCTGCTGTCCGAGTGCGTCCATCACAAACGCATCGATGGGCGCAACCGTCCGCCCTTTGACTTGAGGCGGCTTTGCCGGTTGTACCGCGGTAAACGCCCAATGCCCCTCCCACGGTGCACCTTCCCTCACCCAGCGCTGCAAGGTGACAATCTCGGCCGCGGTGAGCTGCCGCACGGCATTTTTCGGCGGCATCACTTTTTCGTGATCCCGACTGAGAATTCGCTGCACCAGCGCGCTCTCGTCCGGCTTGCCCGGACGCACAACGGTGACGCCCTCGCTCGTCCGGAAAATTCCCTCCTTCGTGTCGAGCCTCAGCTTTGCTTCCCGCTTCGGCTCATCGGGCCCGTGACAGCGAAAACAGGCATCGGAGAGGATCGGAAGGACCTCGCGGCGAAAGCTCACCTTGCGCTCGGCTCCGTTGGCAGCGACGGCCAAGGCCACGACCGCGCCCAGCGCACTCAAACGCCCCCAAAGCATGGGAGTCGAAGGAATGATTTTCTGAATGATCACGGGGCGGGGGCTGCCAACTGAAACGAAAATGCTTTTTTTGGAGGCTGCCGGCACCGTTCGATTTTGCGAACTGAAAGGACTCCTGAAAATGGACATTTTCTTCCCGAATCCTCGGAAGACCGAAAGAATTTGCAGATCGCGTCGGTTGACGGATCCGCGACAACGCCACGACGCTGCGTTGGAACGTCCGCAATTCCTCAGTGATCTGTCCAAGTCGCGGATTCCGCGACGGATACTTCCGGCACGACGCCGGGTGCTCCGGTCATTTGTGTTCCCGCCGGGCGGGCGGCGGCAGGGGGCGATTCCACTCCTGCCACGCCGCGTGCAGGTCGCGAACCAGCGCGGGATGCGCATCCGCCAGATCGTGTGTCTCGCCGATGTCATCCCCCAAGTGATACAACTGTGGCTTCCACTCCGGAGCCAGCATCAGCAGTTTCCAATCACCGTGCCGGAGCGCCGCCGAGGATTTGATTTTCCAGAAGAGGGTTTCGTGCGGGCTCCCGCGTTTTTCCGCGAGCAGGAAGGGAAGCAAGTTAACCCCATCGACCACCGTTCCCGCAGGAATGGCCGCACCAGCCAGCGCACAAAAGGTCGGCAACAGATCGTTGGCGATGACCGGCTGTCGAAACTCCCGCCCCGCAGCGAGCCGGGCCGGCCAACGCATGAGGAACGGCTCACGGATACCTCCTTCCAAGAGCTCCGTTTTCGCCCCGCGAAGCGGACCGGTCGAACCCACGATGATCTGTTCCCGCGGCCACTCGGGCTTCCAGCCTTCGATCAGCGGCCCGCCCTTGGCGGGACCATTGTCGCCGAGGAAGACCACGAGGGTATTCTCCTCGAGACCCTGCTCCTTCAATGCCGCCAGAATCTGACCGACGGCGTCGTCCATACCGGCAATCATCGACGCATAGAGTTGAAGGACTTCATGCGGCAGATGGGCAAAGCGGGTGCGATCGCTGCGGCGTCCCTGCCACGGGCTGTGGACAGCATTGAAGCCGACTTTGAGAAAGAAAGGCTCCGCTTTGTGGCGGGCGATGAAGTCAGCCGCCTTGCGGGCCAGGCGCTCCGGCAGGTACTCGTCGCCATCATGCTCCGGGCCCCAGAACTGCCGTTTGCTGGAACGGAAACCCGGACTCGTCGTTGCGCCGCTCCCGATGTAGCGGCCATCCGGTTGCGGCCAGTAATCCGATTCCCACTCGATGAAATCGTGCACCTCGTCGAAGACCTGTGCGGCCGGCCGGACGATATTCCATTTGCCCACCAGCCCGGTCCGATACCCGGCTGCGCGCAGCAATTCGGGCAGCAGGCGTTGCGAATCGGGCAGCCGGTGGGCGCTGCGGTCATCATTCCAAGTCATGCCGAAACGCTGCGGGTAGGCGCCAGCCATGATGCTCAGACGGCTCGGCGCACAGGCGGGGCACGTCACGTAGGCGTCGGTGAACTTCACGCCCTCCCTTGCGATCCGGTCGATGTTCGGCGTCGGCACATCCGTGCCGCCATAGGCCCCGATGTCGCCGTAGCCGAGGTCATCGGCGAGCAGCAGAACGATATTGGGACGCGGCGCGACACCTGATGCCGCACACGCCATGGCCAGCAGGCATGCCCAGAAAAGCAGGATCAGCCTGCTCTCCGGCGGTGGCGATCGGAGTGGCTCGCTTCGAAAATCCATGGGATGCAACGGTGAGACTTCCCCCAACGCTATCCGGGTGCAACCTCCAAGGTTCTCACGACAGGAGAGCCCCGTCGCTTGACCCGATGCGATCCTGCCCACCCCGCTGGCAGGCCAGTGTGCAGTAAATCATGCGGCCCTCAGCCGCCCGTGACCGGAGACGCTACGAGCGCCTTGCCGATGCGGACATCGAAGGCTTCACCGCGCAGTTCAGTGGCGATCACCCGCCCGGCCCGGTCGATGAGAAAGACCGCAGGGATGCTCTTAATCCCGAATTTCTGCGCGAACTCGTTTTTCCATCCAAGATTGTCGTAGTGCTGCGGCCAGGGCATCTGCTCCCGCTTGAGGAACGCCAGGAAATCTTCGCGGGTGCGCACCCCGGACTGAATTCCCTTGGTAATTCCACCGCCATCGAGCGATACGCCGATGACCTCGAATCCCCGGTCGCGGTACTTTGCATAGGCCGCCTTGACGTGCGGCATCTCGTTCATGCAGGGGCCGCACCACGTCGCCCAGAAATCCACCAACACGACCTTGCCGCGAAGCGCGGCCAGGTCGATTTCCCGGCCGTCAGCCGCCATTAATTTCATCTCAATCGTGCGCCCGAGGTATCCTGCCTTCTCAAGGAGGGCCACAGCCATATCTGCGACCTCGGTATTGTCCCCGCGCTCCGCCGCAAGCCGCTGCATGCGGGTGACCGCAGCCGGGGCGTCCGCCACCTCGAGCAGGTTGAGATACTGTTTTTCCAGTGATTCCCTCAAACGTGAGCCGGGATAACGCGCAGCGAAGCCATCCACCGTCGCCTCGATCGACTTGAGCTCAAGCGGGCGACCCGCGAGGCTTTCAGCGCGCGCCGTCTCGAGCGTCATGCCGACCAAGGTGCTGTTCGCCTGCTCGACTAAATCCGCCCGCGCATCAGGTGCTGCCATGATCGCGCGCAGTTGCTGAATGTCGCGCGCTTCGGACGCAACACGATCTGCCGCACTTGGAGACACCCGCCAGCGTGCCATCTGAATGGAACGCAGAATGACCTCCCACCGCCGTGCATCCCGCGGGTGGGCGGCGACAAACCTTTCGGCGAGCACATCCATTTCAGCGGTCTTGTCGCGCCAGAACTGTTCATTCTGTTCCTTGGTCTTGATCTTCGCGTCACGCGAAGGCGACTGCCGCTGAACAGCCTGCCATGCGGCGTAATCGGCATCGGCGGATGCAGCGTGCGCCGCCGACAGCGCAGCGCCGTCCTGCGCGAGGGCCACAGCGGCAACGGCAAAGATGGTGAGCGGGAAGACCGGGAGATATTTCATGGGATGCATTCAACGGTCACCGCCGGCCCTGCGCAGGGCATGGGCAAGCCTGTCGTCGTCATCGCCAAGGTAGCCCGTCATGCCGGCGACAATGCGCCCCCCGCGGTCGATGACGTAGAGCGTGGGGATGCCGGTGGCACGATAGAGGTGTCCGGCGATGCTGGTCGCCCGGTCCTTGCCCGCAGGATCCACAACCTTGATGAACGAGTATTTTGCATCGTTCAAGGGGACCCAACGTTTGAACGAGGCGACATCATCCCACACGCAAACACCGAGCCAGACGATATCCTTGCCGCCGGCCGCCTGCGCGATCGTCTTCTGTACATGGGGCATCGAACGGATGCAGGGAATGCACCACGTGGCCCAGAAATCCAGCACGACGATCCTGCCCCGGAAATCTGAAAGGCTCACGTCCCGACCATCGCGATCCTTCGCAACGAAGTCCGGCGCCGCAGTGCCGGGCGGAAGCAGGTGTCGCTCGTCAACAGTCCTGCGGACCGGAACATTGACGACCTGAGCCGAACGGTCCGTCGGCGTGAGTGTGAGGTGGCTGCCATCCACCGGCGTGCCGGCCACGTAGGTCACGGCGCCGAGTTGCACGGGCAGGCATGCGTCGAACACCTCCTGCGGTCCAAACGTTCCGTCGCCATCGGCGTCCAGCAGGAGTGTCATGGTACGGACGCTCCGATCAGGGAAATTTTCCCGCGTGGCCGGTGCGGCGGAGGCTATTTCGAAATTGCCCTGGGCGCCCGACTCAATCAACGCGAGCTGAAGGTGCCGGCCCTCCACTTCGATCGTCCCGCGGCGCACGGCGGCGGTCCGGGACAACATGGAGAGGCCCTCGCCGCTCCGGTCAGCGCCAAACAGGAACATCATGCCGTACCTGTCGACAACCTCCCGCCCCTCGATCATCCACGATGCCGGCAGCACTTCGAAGTGCGGGCCGACCCGCGCGCCCGGCAGGCTCTTTCCCACGCTCTGCATGACGCCATCGCCCTCATCGGTCAGGTCTCCATTGTGGTTGTGATCGAAATAGAGACGATTTTCCACACGCCGTTCATTCGGCGAATAGTCCATGACGAAGACCGTCTCTGCGCGGGGCCCATTCCCGACCCGCACTTTCCCATACCAGGGCGTGCCGCGGTAGGAAGGCTCCTTCACGATGCCGGTCGGCCGGGTGGCCGAGACCGGTAGCGTCGGCCCGCTGCGCGGCATCACGCGACCCGAGAGGTCGCCAAGGAGACTGAGCGCATCGTTGTCCATCCGCAGCCGACCGGATACGAGGCGTTCCGGAACGGCGGATGCCAGCCGTGCCAGCAGGAAGGCCAGAACCAGGGTGAGCGCGGCGCCAGTTCTCATGAAATCCTCAGAGTAATTTCTTCACCTGAAGCGAGACGTAGCGCATGCGTGGATCGGAGTAGCGGCTGTAGAAGCCGCTGGAATTCCATGGCGGCATGCGATTGAGAACGTTCTGAACGCTCAGGGTCCATTGAGTTCCCGCAAACGCGCCCCGCCAGTTGCGCGCATTCGCGTTGTAGGCGATCCGGTATCCGAGTTGGACGTCCCAGACGAGGCTGCTGTCGATGTGGCGGCCGTCGATGCCGGTGGCGTTGGGAAACGCCGGGGAGGGCGCGGTCGTGTTCGTCTTGTAGGAGTCGGTGTACCGGCCGGTGACGCCGGCGGTCCAGTTTCCCATTTCCCAAAACACCGAACCGTTGCCGCGCCACCGCAGCCCGCCATCCGTGGTCCCGATGCTGTCAATCGCCTTGGTCAACGGAGTGATCGCCGTGAGAAATTCCTTCGTGTAGGTGCCGTTGCCGCGCCAGGTGAATCGACCAAGGCCACCCGCATCCATCGTCCATGAAATCTGCCCGTCGATACCGCTGGTCTCGATCTTGGAGAAGTTGATGAAGCGAAGGTCCGTACCGGTGACAACGCCCGCCCAGCCCGGCTGGTCACCGGATTGGTTGGGGCCCCGCGTGACGCGGTCGGGAAAGAAGGCCTCGTTGTCGAGAATCTGCTGAAGCGTGGGTGAACGGATGGCGTCGACCTTCCGGGTGCGCCAGTAATCGAGTGAGATCCGCAGGCCCTTCGCGAAGCGCGGAGTCACGATGACGCCGAAGTTGTCGGAGGTGGAGGTTTCCGGGCGAAGTTCGGGGTTGGGACCGCTGGTATTGGTGAGCGGCACGTTCAACTGCTGCAGGCCGCCACG
>CAZOXB010000147.1:0-9754 GCA_964583635.1 uncultured Opitutaceae bacterium
TCAAGCCGGCCGTCGCCGTTGATGTCGGCCAGGCGGCTGCGGTCCGCCTTCACGGTTGGCCCGAGATCGCCGACCGTACCGATCTTGTGCTGCGACCAACTGTCGTTGTCGTTGCGCAGCCACTGGGTCCCGAGCAGCAGGTCAGGGTCGGTGTCCCGGTCAATGTCCCCGATGGTCAGCTGTTCGTTGAGCGAATTCGATGACAGGACTCCGAGCGTCCAGGGCTCCGGGAATTTGTCGCTCGGGTAGGATAGGGATTCGATGTTCTTGCCCTTGTGCCATGAAACCGCGACAAAGACCTTGCGGTTGGCAAGCTTGCCGGCAACCGCACCTTGCAGAAAGTCGCCGCTTCCGGCGGGCAGATCCGTGCGCAGGGAAAAGCGTCCGGCCCCCTCGTTGCGGGCGAGGACAAACTGGTTGCTCCGGGTGGTTCCCGCGGTTCCGAGGAGATCGGGGTCGCCGTCGCCATCGAAGTCATACGCCACGGCAAAATTGCCGAAACCCTTGCCGAGCGGATTGCGCGTCCACGGCTTCTCCAGACTTCCGGGGTTGCGGAACCAGGAGTCACCCGTGACGAGATCGGGATTGCCGTCGCCGTCGAGATCAACGGCATCGACGAAGAGGCGCCGCGGGCGCTCCCGGGGTGGCAGCGGACTGTCGAACGGCGTGAGCGGTCCGTCGACCTGGTGGCGTTGCCAGCGATCCAACGAAAGCGTGGAAGGAAGGTTGCCCTGATTCAGCCAGACGGTGAGTTTGGGGACATTGTGCCGGAATGGCTTGCCAAGAATGTCCAGCCGACCGTCGCCGTTCAAGTCACCGAGCTGGGCTTGATGCACTCCCTGACCGGTGCTGACCGTCTGCTTGCGAAAGCCGCCCTTGCCGTCACCATAGAAGATCATGACGCGGGCGTGCGGATTGCTGACGCGATCGATGGTCCAGTGACCCATCTCGCCGACAAACACGTCGAGGTTTCCGTCGCCATCGATATCGGCGACATGCAATGAATGGCCGTGCACGACATGCTTCTCCAGAATGTGGGCCTTCCAGCGGCCGCCCTGCCATTCGTACCATTGGAGCGGGCCATCCGCATCGCCGGGGACGAACACGAGTTCGGGTCGCCCGCCTTTGACGAGCTGCCCGGCCGCGGCCCGAACGAAGGTCGCCTTGGAGCCGGGATCCACGACCTCGACGGCGAACTTGCCTCCACCGGCATGACGGAACCAGCGGCTGGCGCCGACGATGTCGTCGACACCGTCGCCGTCCACATCGGCGCGCGCCAACCCCTCGTACAGGCCGGGGCCACTCCATTGAAAGATCACGGTGGACGGCCAGGGTGACGTGGTGCGGGGCTTCTCGGGAATCCGGAACAGGAGCAGGGATTTTCCGTTCTGATTCCACGCAACGAGATCGGTGCGCCCGTCGCCGTCGAAGTCCCCGAAAATCTGATCGTGATGTTTGGTTGCGCCCTCGCTCTTGATGAGGTGACGCGTCCAGCGGCCGCTGGCGGGCAGGGGATTCTCCCACCACCAGATTTGATTGGATCCGTTGTCCGCACCAAAGACGAAGTCGAGATCGCCGTCCCCATCAATGTCGTGCACGGCACCGCCCGCCTCGATGCGCAGCGAGTCGGGTTCGATGACTTCCGATGTCCACCGTCCGGCTGCAAACCGCCAGAGCGAGATGGCGGGAGCGCCCTTGCGCCCGGCAATCACGAATTCCGAGGTGCCGTCGCCGTTGGTGTCAAGGATCAGCGCGGACGTGGCCTCGGGCACGCTGGCGGGAGGCGATGGCAGCATGCCCTGCGGTGAGCTGTCGATGCGACGCCAGGCGACTGAAGCGGAGGCGGAGGGGGTGACGGCCAGCCCAAGCAGGAAGGCGGGCAGGCAAATTAACGTCGTTGGTCTGGCGATCATGGATGGGAGGGAGGACTGAACGGTTGCGTCGAAACGCGGGTGAAGATTTCCGGTGGAAAAGAATGCGCTGCATGGGTTGCAAGCGACCGGTCAAAGAAGGGGAGTGACTTGGGCTATCAGACGACCGATTCGGGTTGGAGCAGGGCCATGGCCTCGGCGACGATGACGGAGGCGCGCAGGCCGTAAAAGTCGAGCAGTTCAGGGCTGTGGCCCGACTGTCCAAAGACATCGTTCACCCCGACCCTGCGGACAGGCGCCGGATGGTTCCTGGCAACGCAGGCGGCCACCGCCTCTCCCAATCCGCCGATAATGGAATGTTCCTCTGCCGTGACAAAACCACGGGTTTGCCGCGCGGCTTCGAGCAGGACCTCTTCATCGAGGGGCTTGATGGTGGGGAAGTGCAGCACCCGGGCCTCGTGCCCGCGCCGGGCAAGTTCATCGGCGGCAAGCAGCGCCTCGTGCGCCATGATTCCGGTTGAACACAGGGTGATGTCATTTCCCGGGCGTAACTTCCTGGCCCGTCCGATGACAAATTCGCCGCGCAACGCGGGAACGACCGGATAACTGTCGCGGCCGAGCCGCAGGTAGACGGGACCGTCGTGCCGGGCGGCGGCATGGGTTGCCCGCCGGGCCTCCTCATAGTCGCCCGGCACGAGCACGGTCACGGCTGGCAGCGCGCGCGCGAAGGCGATATCCTCGCACGCCTGATGGGAGGCGCCATCGCCACCCGTGCTGATGCCGCCGTGACAGCCGACAACCTTCACGTTGAGGCGGGGATAGGCGATCGCGTTGCGGAACTGATCGCCGGCGCGCGCGGTGGCGAACATCGCGAAGGTCGTGGCGAACGGAATGAAGCCCTCCAGCGCCAGGCCGGCGGCAACGCACAGAAGATTCTGTTCCTGCGTGCCGCAATTGACAAAACGTTCGGGGAAGCGCCGTTCGAAAAGGCAGGTCTTGGTGGCTTTCGCAACGTCGGCATCGAGTACCACCAGATCAGGCAGGCCCGGTGCGAGCTCCAGGAGGGCATCCACGTAGCCCTGGCGCGTTTGCTTGTAATTCATGGGCATGGGGGGCGCAGATTTGTCGGGATCAGCGGAGTTCACCCGTTCCCCCGTTGAGCTCCGCCAGAGCGCGGGCATGCTGCTCCGGCGTCGGTGGCGTGCCGTGCCAGCCGACGACGTTCTCCATGAACGGAACCCCGCGTCCCTTGATGGTGTTGGCCACGATCATGGTGGGTGAATCGGGGGTTTGCCGGGCACGGGCCACCGCATCCGAGATCTGGGCAAAGTCGTGGCCGTCGATTTCCCATGAGTTCCATCCAAAGGCCTGCCATTTCTGGACGAGGGGGTCGAGGGGCATCACGTCCTCGGTATTGCCGTCCGTCTGGAGACGATTGCGATCCGTGAAGGCGATCAGGTTGCCGAGGCCGTACTTGTGGGCGAACAGGGCCGCCTCCCAGATCTGCCCTTCCTGCTGTTCACCGTCGCCGCAGAGAACGAAGACCGTGTGTTTCGACTGGCGCATCCGGCCGGCCAGGGCGAGGCCGCAGGCGGTGGAGAGGCCGAGGCCGAGGGTGCCGGTCGAGGCCTCGACGCCGGGAGTCTTCCCATGGAGCGGGTGCCCCTGCAGGTGCGAGCCGAGGCGGCGGAAGGTGGCGAGATCAGCGACGGGAAAATAGCCGCAGTCGGCGAGGACCGCATAGAGAACGGGCGAGCAGTGCCCCTTGGAAAGCACGAAGCGGTCCCGCTCAGACCAGCAGGGGTTCCGCGGATCGTGGCGCATGAGGTGATGATAGAGCGCGACCACGATCTCCGTGGCGCTCAGGCTGCCGCCGATATGACCGGAGTTCGCCCGGAACACCATGGTCAAAATCTCCCGCCGGATGGCGCGGGCTTTTTCCTTCAGGTCGCCTTGTGGCGGGGCTTCGCTCATCCTCCCAGAGTGCCGGAAAGCGGCCAGAACGTCTTTGGGCGACGCGGAAAAAAGCCAGACTCATACGGAACGGCTGAAGGGATTGGATCTCCAGGTCGACGGGGCCACACCCGTATAGCGATGGAACATGCGGTTGAAATTGTGCTGCTCAAAATAGCCCACCCTCACGGCGATCTCCTTGATGCTGAGCGACGATTCCAGCAGGAGCGACTTGGCGTGCTCCATGCGCAGGCGTTGCAGCATTTCCCGTGGTGAACAGCCGAACGATTTCCGAAAGGCGTGGCGGATCGAGTCGTAGTTGGGCGTGGCATAGAGCGCCTTCAACTCGTCGTTGGGTTTGCTGACGGCTCCATTGATCACGTGCCACAACTTGACCACTTCGGGCCGCACGTGCGAAGGCATGATCGCCGCGGCCTCGGCAGCCGGGCTGGCCCAGCGGTTGACATTGATGAGCAGGAGCTGCAGCCAGGCTGAGGCTGCGGCCGCGTTGTGCGGGTGTTCGCCGGACCGCTCGTTGAGCATCTGGAGAAACAGCCACTGAAACGTCTCACGCTGCTCGGTCGTCAGCGTCCAGGCGCGTTTGGCGGAGTCCTCCGCCGTGAGGTGCTTGAGGCCGGGATAGAGGGTGGCATCCGCGGTGAAATGCAGGACCCAGAAGCGGGGGCGTTCCCGCTGGGAAACCCAGGCGCCGTGCTTTTCACCGGCGTGGTAGTGCAGAAGGGTTCCGTTCGTGGCGGAATACCAGCCCGGGGGATACCCGATGATGCACGCATCGTCCGTCACCAGGGTGAATTCCAGGAAAGGGTGGGAGTGCCAGTCAAACGTTGCTCCGCCCTCCGCGGTGAGCATGCGGAGTGAGAGCAGTTGCGGCATGACTGACGGGGTGTCGGGTGCTGGGGGCATGATGGGAGGGAAACCGATCCGCAGTGCAATCACGAGCTTTTGCCGTTGGCGGACAGAGGTCCGTTCGGAAGGAAGGCGGTCGCAGGATCCGGGGAAGGATGCAACCACGAGGGCAAACGTTTGCCGGTGACAAGTTGAAAGCGGGCCGGGATTCCGTGTTGGTATGGGCATTTTCCACACGTGATAAGGACACTGGGTGCCACGTGGATTGGCATGATTTCCGCGACGGGAGGTGTTTTTGGGATTGGAAGGGGTTTTGATGATGTGCGCCGCTTGGGCAAAGGTCGCCACGACACAGCCGCTTCGCCGCTCCAATCACGCCGGACCAATCACTTCCGTTGGCCCACATCTTGGGAATACTCAAGACCACCCCGGGTGGCGGAAGTCGGGGCAGAGCAGGCTCGACAGCCACTTGTAGGTCGTGCGCTATGGCTGGATTCATGCCCCTTCCTTGCAGATGAGCCTGGTAAAATCCAAACAACGCGTCGCGGACCACGGGGAGGTTTTTACGCCACCGTGGATGGTCGAGGCCATGCTGGATTTGGTGAAGGGCGAGACCGAGCGCATTGACTCGCGCTTTTCCCAACTGGGCAAGCACGAGATTTTCACGCCCGCCAGGACCTACCCGCCGATGACCGTGGGCGAACTGGTCGCTGCCACGCCGGAGGCCACGTTATGAGCGACGCGCCATTGCCACGATCCGAAATCATCCTCTACCAAACGGAGGATGGCCGCACGCGCATCCAATGCCGTTTTGAGGATGAGACGGTGTGGCTTACGCAGGCACTCATCGCGGAGTTGTTCGAGATCGGCGTGAACACGGTGAACTACCATCTGAAGGCGATTTTTGCCGAGGGGGAGCTGCGCCCGGAGGCAACTATTCGATATTATCGAATAGTTCGAACCGAAGGTCGCCGGGAGGTGGCCCGGGAAATCGAACACTACAATCTCGACACTATCCTGGCGGTCGGTTTCCGCGTCCGCAGCCACCGGGGCACACAGTTCCGGCAGTGGGCCATCGGACGCTTGAACGAGTATCTGGTGAAGGGCTTCACAATGGACGACGAGCGGCTCAAAAACCCGCCGGGCAAGGGCCAGAAGGATTACTTCGATGAACAATTGGAGCGCATCCGCGACATCCGGTCGTCGGAGCGGCGCTTTTACCAGAAGGTACTGGATATTTACGCTACGAGCGTGGACTACACGCCGAACACGGCGATGTCGCAGCAGTTCTTCGCCACCGTGCAGAACAAGATGCACTGGGCGGCGCACGGACAGACGGCGGCGGAAGTGATTCATGCGCGGGTGGACGCAGGCAAGCCGTTCATGGGACTACAGACGACACGGCCCGGCGGAATCATCCGCAAAGAGGATGTGTCCATCGCCAAGAACTATCTCGACGCGGAAGAACTCGGCACGCTCAACCGGATCGTGAACGCCTACATCGAATTCGCCGAATTGAGGGCGCTGCAACGCAAGGCGATGACGATGCGGGACTGGATCGCGAAACTGGATGAGTTCTTGAAACTCTCCGAGCACGAATTGCTCGACCATGCGGGCAAAATCACTTCCGCGCAGGCGCAGGCCAAAGCGGAGGTCGAATATTCCACGTATCGGGCCTTGCTGGACGCCGCGCCCCGTGCGGTGGATGCGGATTTTGAAAAAGCGGCGAAGGAATTGAACAAGCTGCCCAAGCCGGTCAAGGGAAGAAAGAAGAAGCCATGACCACCCAGGCCAATTTCACCCTGCGCGGACGCAACCCGGACGTGCTCACCTGAATCGCCAACCTCTCCAACGACGAGGTGTTCACCCCGCCGGAGTTCGCCAACCGGATGCTCGACACGCTGGCCGACGCGTGGGCGGCGAATAACAACGGCGCGCATATTTGGGCGGACAAAACCGTAAAATTTCTCGACCCCTGCACCAAATCCGGCGTGTTCCTGCGCGAGATCACCCGCCGCAAAACCGGACGTTCTCTTTGGGCGCGTGGTGTCCATTCTGGAGCAGGCGCGGGGCAATGTGGTGCGCGCGGTGAACACGAACATGGTGCTGGCCTACTGGCTGATCGGGCGGGAGATCGTGCAGGAATTGCAGGGCGGCAAGGCGCGGGCGGGGTATGGCGAAAAGGTGGTGGATGACCTGTCCACCCGGCTGACGGAGCGGTATGGGAAGGGGTTTTCGACGCGGAACGTCAAGTTGTTCAAGCAATTCTATCTCACTTGGAAGACGACGACTCCAATCGGGCAACCACGGGTTGCCCGATTGTCTGACGGTGGAATTGGGCAACCGGTGGTTGCCCAATTGACGCCACCGGAAATGCTCCAGCCCATGAGTGGGGAACGGCTGCCCTCGTTTTCTCCGCAGCTCACATGGACACACTACATTGCCCTGATGCGCGTGGACAACATCGAGGCGCGCGATTTCTACGAGCGCGAGACGGTGGCGGGCGGCTGGGACAAGCGCACGCTGGAGCGGTAGATCCAGTCGTTTTATTACGAGCGTATCCTCAAAAGCCGCAAGCCGGAGAAGCTGCTGGCGGAGGGGCGCACGCTGCCGGTGGCCGCCGTGGCGGCGGGCGAGGTGTTGAAGCATCCGTATGTGCTGGAGTTCCTGGGGCTGCCGGATGCGGCGGAGTTTCACGAATCGGACTTGGAGCGGGCCATCATCACGCACCTGCAACGCTTCCTGCTGGAACTGGGCAGCGGCTTTGCCTTCGTCGCCCGGCAGAAGCATGTCCGCATCGAGGAGCAGGATCGCTACCTTGACCTGGTGTTCTATCACTGCCGCCTGAAGTTTTATTTCCTGATTGATCTCAACGTGGGCGAGCTGACCCATGCGGACGTCGGCCAGATGGACGGCTATGTGCGGATGTATGACGGCCTCCATGTCGCGCCGGATGACAACCCGACCATCGGGTTGATTCTTTGCACGGAAAAGAACGAGACCGTGGCCCGCTACTCGGTGCTGAACGACCGAAAGCAAATCTTCGCCTCCAAATACATGCTCTGCCTGCCCTCGGAGGAACAACTTCAGACAGAGGTGGAGAAAGAGCGCCGGCTGATCGAGGCCGCGCGGGAGGAACGGGGCGCATGAGCAAGCCCTGTGAAGAAATCCAGCGCCGAAGCCGGAGGCGCGTCCGCGCATCTACGCCTACTCGATTGACGACCCGGCGCACGCGGGAGCGCCAAAGGCGCGGCTCTGCACCAGCCCAGGGCAACGCCCTGGGGAAGCAACGCAAAATACAAACCCAGCCCTGAAAGGGCGGCCCATTCATCACCACCAAACCCGAATGCGAAATGGGTTCGGGCGGTTTGGAATGCCCTTTCAGGGCCGGGAAAAATCGGGTTACGGTCTTCCCGGAGCGTTGCCCCGGGCTGTGGATAACACCGCGCCTTTGGCGCTTTCTGAATCTGCAAACCTGGAACACCAATCTTTATGCCCCAATCCCTCGCACGTCTCCACGTCCATCTCATCTTCAGCACCAAACACCGCGAACGCCTCATCACCGACGCCGTGCGCGATTCCCTTCACGCGTACATGGCCACGGTGCTGCAAAACCTCCGCTGCGCGCCCGTGCTCATCAATTCCGTCGAAGACCACGTTCACATCCTGTTTGAACTCGCCCGCACGGTTTCGGTCAGTCAGGCGGTGGAAGACGTCAAAAAATCCTCTTCCAAATGGATTAAAGCCCAAGGCGCTGAATTTGTCGGGTTCGCATGGCAGGCGGGTTACGGGGCGTTTGCCGTCAGCGAATCCAACGAGCCAGCCGTCCGCGATTACATCGCCGGACAATACGAACATCACCGCCGCAAATCGTTTCAGGAGGAATACCGGGCGTTTTTGGAAAAACACCGCGTGGCGTTCGATGAACGGTATGTGTGGGATTAGAGCGCCCTTTCAGGGCTTTGAATTTTTTTCGGGAATTGTTCCCAGGGCGTTGCCCTGGGCTGGCATAGGATGCCCCTTTGGGGCTAACGGACTTTGTTCTCCTCGATTCCTGCCCCGGGCTTTGGTTGGCCCGCCCCAACGGGGCACGCCACGAAAGCCCAGGGCAACGCCCTGGGTCAACTACGCGAACAGGGAATCCACGGCCTTTCCCTTGCCGTCGCTGGTGACGTAGAACGGCCGTCTTTCGACCTCGTAGTTGTGATCCGGCGGGATGCCGAGCGCGTGATAGATCGAGGCGTGCAGGTCGGTGATCGTGATGGGATCCCGGATCGTCTTGCAGGGGCGCTCGTCCTGGGTCGCGCCGTGCACGTGACCCCGTTTCACCCCGCCGCCGAAGAGGAGGACACTGCCCGCCGCGGTGAAATGCCGGTGCATGCCGTAATACTTGGAGTCGTTGATGACTTGGGGCACCTCCACCTGGTCCTTCACGGTTTTTCCGGGTTTGCCCTCCGTCATCATGTCGCGGCTGAACTCGCTCGCGACCACCACGAGCGTGCGGTCGAGCAGGCCGCGTTCCTCGAGATCCCGCACGAGTTGTGCGATCGGGGCGTCGACCATCTGTTTCATGCCGAGCAGCCGGGAGTGGCCGTTCTCATGGGTGTCCCAGTTGAGGAACGGGATGTATTCCGTGGTGACTTCGATGAAGCGGGCGCCGACTTCGCAAAGGCGCCTTGCCAGCAGGCAGCCGAGCCCGAACCGGCCGACCATCTTTTCCTCATACTTGCCACCGAACCGGTCGAGGGCGGCGTCGAAGCGGGTGCCGGGTGAATAGGCGGGAAAATACTTCCGGGTGTTGGCGATCGGTTCCAACGAAAGATCGAAGGCCTTCGCCGCGGGTGAACTCAGGAGACGGTGGGCGTTGTCCATCGCGCGCAGCAGCGACTGCCTCTGGTAGTCGCTGCCTTCGCGGTTGATCGGACTGGCCTCGAGGAGGCGGCGGTACAGCCGGTCGCGATTGGCAAACCGGTCCAGGCTCATCCCGGCGGGCGGACGCACGGCGTCAGCCGCCTGCTCGGGGAATGCCACATTGAACGGGCCAAATTCGCTGCCCAGGAAAC
>CAZOXB010000148.1:0-9753 GCA_964583635.1 uncultured Opitutaceae bacterium
GATCAGTCTGGATCTCACGCCGAAAGTGACCGAGTTCGAGGGATTCGTGGAGTATGGCGGGCCGAGTGTGGCGGTCTCCGGAGGGCGAACCGTCACGGTGCCACCGGGATTTTACCAGCCGGTTTTTTCAGTGCGTGAAGTGAATACCAAAGTGACGCTTTGGGACGGTGCCACCCTGGTGATGGGCGGCTTGACGCGCGAGGAGGTGAAAAAAGTCCACGACAAGATTCCCGTGTTGGGGGACATTCCACTGTTCGGCCGTGCCTTCAAATCGAAGGGAGAGAGTTCGCAGAAACGGAATCTGCTGATCTTCGTCACGGCCAACCTCGTGAGCCCGGGCGGCTCGCCAAAAAAGCAGGTGATCGCAGGGGTTGCGCCCAGTTCGCTGTTTCAGAATCCCGTCATCGTCACACCGGAGAAACCGGTCGCCCGATCGAGGGGCAAGTGATCCATTCTGCGCTGGCACCGCCGTGACGACCTGGTTTGGTTGTCGCATGGCCAAATGGCTTCTCATTGACGGATTCAACCTCGCGTACCGGTGTTTTTTCGCGATTCCCGAGCTCAGCCGTGCGGACGGATTTCCGACCAACGCGCTGCATGGCTGGGTGAAATCGGTATGGAAGCTTGAGGATCAGGAGAGGCCGGCGGGGACAATTGCCTTCTTCGATCTCGGTGGCGCACAGGACAGGCTGGCGCTCCATCCGGAGTACAAGGCGCAGCGGGAGGAAATGCCGGAGGCGCTTGTCCGGCAGCTTCCGTACGTCAAGGCGCTGACTCGGGCCATGGGCTTGGTGGGCGTGGAACAGGAAGGGGTCGAGAGCGATGACCTCCTGGCCTCGCAGGCGGTTGCGCTCGCGCGCACGGGGCACGAGGTTCTGATCGTCAGCTCCGACAAGGATTTCGCGCAGATCGTCAGCGAGCGCGTGCAGATCATGCTGCCGCCGCCGTCGGCCAATCCAAAGCTCGGCTGGCGTCTGCTGACGGCGGCGGGAGTGACGGAAAAGTTCGGGGTGCCGCCGGCGCAGATTGCCGATTATCTCGCACTGGTGGGGGATGCCTCCGACAACATTATCGGACTCGATGGCGTCGGCCCCAAGACGGCGGCAAAATGGCTTCAGAGCTTTGGCTCACTCGATGGAATCCTGGCAGCGGCGAACGAGGTGAAGCCCGATCGGTTCAAGGATCTCATTGTTGCTCGCGCCGATGCCCTGCGGCTCAACCGCCGTCTCACGACCCTGAACCTGGACCTGCCGGTGATGCCATCCGTCGCGTGCAAGCCAAACGTGAGTGAGCTCTTCCGGTTGCTTGAAGAACTCGAGATGAAGCATTGTCTGGCCGACGCGCAGAAACGGTATGCCCAGCCTGAGCTGTTCTGAAAGACCTTGCGGTCGGGTGGACGCAGCCCGACGAGGAGCGGAACGGTGGCGGAACGGGTTGCCGGCGCGGAATCAGGCTTCCGGCTGGGGGGTGGCCTCCGCCACACCTTCGTTGGAGACGCCTTCAGGATCGAAGATGTAGCCGACCCCGTGAACCGTGCGGAACATGTCCAGCTTGATTCCGTGCTCGAGGAAAAGATCGCGGACCTTCACGATGTACTGATCCAAGGACCGGCTGCGCACATCGGCGTGAATTCCCCAGACCGAATGGATCAGCGCCTTGCGTGTGATCACGACGCCGCGGTTGGCGGAGAGATAGGCGAGAATTCCCAATTCCTTGCGCCCGAGCTTCTGAACATGGCCGTCCGGAAAACTGATTTCCAAACGGACGGGCGTCACCTGCGCTCCCGCAAACTCAAAGGGCTCGTCGTTGACCTTGACGTTCTTGGTCACATTGAGGTCGGCCTTGGATTCCGCCCGGCGCAGCACTGCCCGAATGCGGGCGACCAGCTCGGCGTATCCGAAGGGCTTGGTAATGTAATCGTCCCCGCCCAGGTCCAGTCCCTTGACCTTATTAACTTCCAACGTGTTGCCAGTCAGAAAGATGGTTGGAACAACAATATCGCTCGCGCGAAGTTCTTCCATCAGCGCGAACCCGGTTTGATCCGGCAGATTGACATCCAAAAGCATCAAATTGGCGAAATTCCGCTTCAGGAAGCGGGCGGCATGCTGGGCCCGGTTACATACCTGGGTCATCATGCCCGCTTCCTCCAAGTGCAGGCAGATAAGCTTCGCCAGCTCTTCTTCATCCTCGACGACCAAGATCAGGGGCTTCGGTTCAGCACGCATGGGGAGATGTGATTCGCGACGAGCTAAGAGCGGTCGAAGGCGGCGACCGGACAACCCGTCAATGGCCAGACCTTGGCAGCTTGATTTGTTTTTACAATTCGATTCTTTCCAAAATCGACCTTATTTCACGTGAATATTCATCCTGAATTCTTGCGTGCGGGGAGATTTGCCAGAGGCGGATTTCGGCGGCGCGGTGAGCCGGGCGAATAGACTTGCGCCTGAAAATGGCGGACCTTGCTGTGGCAGAATGTCCGCCCGACCACCTGTATTGATGCTGGGCCTGCCCAAGGGCAGCCTGGAAGAGTCCACCAAGAATCTGTTCGCGAAGGCCGGCTGGAAGATCGCCACCAATTCGCGTTCATACAAGCCCTCAATCGACGATCCCGAACTGGATGGACGATTCGTGCGGGCTCAGGAGGTCAGCCGGTATGTTGAACATGGGTTTTTCGACTGTGGCCTGACGGGCTTCGACTGGATTCAGGAGAACAACTCGGATGTCGTCGAGGTGTGCGACCTCGTCTACAGCCGTGCGTCGGTCCAGAAATCGCGCTGGGTCCTTTGCGTTCCCGAAGCCTCACCGGTCAGGACGCCGGCCGACCTCGCCGGCAAACGGATCGCGACGGAACTGGTCAACACGACGAAGCGTTATTTTGCGGAACTGAACGTTCCGGTTCAGATTGAGTTCTCGTGGGGCGCCACGGAAGTGAAGGTGCCCGATTTGGTGGACGCCATTGTCGACATCACCGAAACCGGCTCCTCGCTGCGGGCGAACAAGCTCCGCATCGTTTCAACGCTGCTGGAGACCAATACGAAGCTGATCGCAAACAAGGCCAGCTGGTCCGATCCCGCCAAACGCAGCAAGATCGAGACAATCGCCTTGTTGCTGCGGGGCGCCCTGGAGGCCGAGACCAAGGTCGGACTCAAGATGAACGCACCGCGCGCGGCGCTGGATGCGATCACCCGGGCAATACCGGCGCTGCGCAATCCGACGGTGTCACCGCTCAGCCATCCGGACTGGGTCGCCCTCGAGACCATCATCGATGAGAAAGTCGCGCGCGAAATCATTCCGCAGCTCAAGGCGCTTGGTGCGGAAGGAATCGTCGAATATCCGTTGAACAAAGTCGTCTATTGACGACCTTGGGTGCACACGCGTTCGACGGACGCTCCCTTCAACGTCACCACATCTGTCATGGCCACGGTCACACTCAGTCTGCTCCAACACTCCTGTTCCGCCAAGCCGGCGGAGAATCTGAAACGGACGCTCGCGCTCGCCGAAAAGGCGGCGAAGAAAGGGGCGAACATCATCTGCACGCAGGAACTCTTCCGCTCGCAGTATTTCTGTCAGGGCGAGGATCAC
This sequence comes from uncultured Opitutaceae bacterium, assembly GCA_964583635.1. Taxonomy (GTDB): domain Bacteria; phylum Verrucomicrobiota; class Verrucomicrobiia; order Opitutales; family Opitutaceae; genus UBA6669. The sequence goes on from CAZOXB010000148.1 coordinate 3,583, forward strand.
GCCAACTTCGATCTTGCGGAACCGATTCCCGGGCCGAGCACGGCGGCTTTCCAGAAGATCGCGAAGAAGCACAACGTGGTCATCATCGCCTCCCTCTTCGAGCGTCGCGCGGCCGGCCTCTACCATAACACCGCCGCGATCATCGACGCAGGCGGGGCGCTCCTCGGGATCTACCGGAAGATGCACATCCCGGATGATCCGCTCTTCTACGAAAAATTCTATTTCACGCCGGGCGACACCGGATTCCGCGCGTGGCAAACCCGTTTTGGCCGGATCGGGGTCCTGATCTGCTGGGACCAATGGTATCCCGAGGGCGCCCGCCTCGCCTCGTTGCAGGGGGCGGAGATTCTCTTCTATCCAACGGCCATCGGCTGGCACCCGGCGGAGAAGGCGGAATACGGCGCCAACCAGCACGGCGCCTGGGAAACCATCCAGCGTTCCCACGCGGTGGCGAACGGCTGTTTCGTCGCGTCCGTCAATCGCATCGGTCTCGAGACGCCGATCGGCGGTCCCGGAATCGAATTCTGGGGGCAGAGTTTTGTCGCGGGTACGAGCGGCCAGATCCTTGCGAAGGCCTCAGTCGACCAGGAGGAGATCCTGCTGGCCGATGTGGATTTGGGGAAGGTGGACGTGACCCGGACCCACTGGCCGTTTCTGCGGGATCGCCGCATCGACGCCTACGGCGATCTGACCAAGCGTTTCATCGACTGACTGGATCCATGCCGCGAACAGCCGCCATTTCCAGGAGTTCAGTCACCCCGACCGCCCGTGCGCAAACGCCCGCCCAGATGGGCTTCCGCATGCCGGCGGAGTGGGAGCCGCAGGATGCCATCTGGCTCTCCTGGCCGCACAAAAAGGCTTCATGGCCGGGCCATTTCCGGAAGATTCCGCCGGTCTTCGCGGAAATCGTGGCCCGGATCAGCCATTTTGAGAGGGTGCGTATCAACATCGCTGCTCCGCTGCAGAAACGGGCGTGGGCGTTGATCCGAAAAACCGGAGCCGATCTCGACAACGTCAGACTTTACAACCATCCGACCGACGATGCGTGGTGCCGCGACCATGGGCCGATCTTCGTGAAGAACGATCGCACGGGTGAGGTTGCCCTGACCGACTGGGAGTACAATGCCTGGGGCGACAAGTACCCGCCCTACAGAAACGACAATCGCATCCCGCCGAGAATCGCGCGCGCCCTGGGGATGCGGCGCTTCGAGAAAAAAATGGTCATGGAAGGGGGCTCGATCGACGTGAACGGCCAGGGGCTTCTGCTCACCACCGAGGCATGCCTGCTCAATCCGAACCGCAACCCCCATCTCACCCGGGAACAGATCGAACAGGCCCTGCGCGACATGCTGGGCGTGAAGACCATCCTTTGGCTTGGGGATGGCATCGTTGGCGACGATACCGATGGACACATCGACGACCTGAGCCGGTTCTTTGCGCCCGACGGGATTGTCACCGTGGTTGAACCCAATGCCCGTGATGCGAACCACCGCATCCTGGTGGAAAACTCCGAACGCCTGGCCTCCTTCCGGACACCCGCGGGCAGAAAGTTCAAGATCGTCGAACTGCCGATGCCGAAAGCCGCCTACTGTGACGGCCAGCGTCTGCCCGCAAGCTACGCGAATTTTCTGGTGATCAACGGTGCCGTTCTGCTGCCCACGTTCCGGCAGCCGAAACGCGATGCGCAAGCGGCGGAGATCCTCGCCAGTTGTTTTCCCGGACGCAAAGTTGTCGGCATCGACTGCCTGGATCTTGTGTGGGGCCTGGGTACACTCCATTGTATCTCGCAACAGCAACCCGCGTGATTCTCCTCCCTGTGAAACGTTACCTTCCTCCTCTGGCCGTCGCTCTCCTGTGTCTGGGCTTGGGCGGCTGCGAATCGGTGCGATCTGATTTCCAGACCGGCGTCCGGGAAAAGATTCACGGGCCCGTCTTCGAACGCCGCGTGTTTGCCGGCACGCAACGGGAAGTCTATGACGCGGCCCGCTCCGCGGTTGCGGCGATGGGTTATCGCATCACGCGCTACGGCGCCGCCCAGGGTGTGATCGAGGCCTTCAACACCCTCGCCACGGCGGAAACCCTCAAGACCACGGAGCAGCTCCGCCTGCAGATACGCCTGTCGATGGCTGCCGAGGGTTGCGAAGTGGCGGCATTATTCACCCAGATGTTGGAAAACGACTTCAACAAGGGCCCCGGACTCTCCACCGAAAACGCGGTCAAGAACTCATCCCTTTATGAGGTTCTCTTCCGTCGAATAGCGGAGAATCTGGCAAAACCGACTTCACCTTAAAGGGTTGCGCTGCCAGTAAAACCCAATTGCATGGATCGCCATCGGGCGGAAGCCGTGACGAGGCACGGGGGATTCATGGGGCGGTGGGAGATTCCGCTTGCGAAGGGTGGGGCGTGGAGGCGATTCTGATACCTCGCGGCACTGTTCTTGGTCGGACCGACGTCGCCGCACTGTTCCCGTTGGTCCGTTCAGTATAATCAACCTTCAACCCACGGCTCTTCGGAGCCATCGCGTTGGGCTGCAGTATTGGAACCGCTGCATCTCATCGTTTCTGCACATGAGTTCAGTAATGGAAGAGCTTTTGGCTCAGACGTCCCTCGGTCTCCTCAAAGAGGGTGCCATCGTTCCCGGAGTCATCACGGAAATTCGCCAGAATGACGTGATCGTCGACATCGGCGCCAAGGCCGAGGCGGTGATACCAGCGAACGAGTTCGTCGATCTCGGCGAACTTCAAATCGGATCCACAATCGATGTCTATCTCGAAAAGCTCGAGGACAAGAGTGGCAACCCGGTCGTTTCGTACGACAAGGCCGAACAGAAAAAGAATTGGGACAACATTCTCACCCGATTCCCCGAAGGATCGATCGCCTCGGGGCGCGTTCGGGCCAAGGTCAAGGGTGGCCTCATCGTCAACATCGGCGTGGATTCGTTCCTGCCGGCTTCGCACATCGACGTCCAGCCGCCCAAGAATCTCGACCAGTACGTCGGCCAGACCTACGACTTCAAGGTCCTCAAGATCAACCTCGACCGGAAGAACATCGTCCTTTCCCGCCGCGAGCTGATCGAGGAGCAGCGCACGTCGAAGCGTCGCGCGTTGTTGGACTCGATCCAGCCGGGCCAGGTGCGCAAGGGCGTGGTCAAGAACATCACCGACTTCGGTGCGTTCATCGATCTCGACGGCATGGACGGCCTGCTTCACATCACCGACATGAGCTGGGGCCGCATCGCCCATCCGTCGGAAATGGTGAAGCAGGGCGAGGAGGTCCAGGTGATGATCATCGAGGTGAATCGCGACAAGGAACGTGTTTCCCTCGGTCTGAAGCAGACCACCAAGAATCCCTGGGACGACATCGAGCACAAGTATCCGGTCGGCGCGAAGGTCCACGGCAAGGTGGTCAACCTGGTTCCCTACGGAGCGTTCATCGAAATCGAACCCGGCGTCGAGGGTCTCGTCCACATCACCGAGATGTCCTGGACGAAGCGCATCACCAAGCCATCCGAGCTCCTCAAGGTCGGCCAGGAACTCGATGCGGTTGTCCTGGGCATCCAGAAGGACGACCAGAAGATTTCGCTCGGCCTCCGCCAACTGGAGCCGAATCCGTGGGACATGGTCCGCCACAATTATCCGATCGGCGCGCGGGTCCGCGGCAAGGTTCGCAACATGACCACCTACGGTGCCTTCATCGAACTCGAGGAGGGCATCGACGGCATGGTGCACGTTTCCGACATGTCCTGGACGCGCAAGGTCAATCACCCGACCGAAATGCTGAAGAAGGGCGACGAAGTGGACGCGATCGTCCTCGACATCGATCCGTCCCAGCAGCGCATCAGCCTTGGCATGAAGCAGATTGCGGTCGATCCGTGGACCGACATCGATTCGTTCTTCAAGATCGGCGACGTTGTCCAGGGCAAGGTCACGAAGATCACGTCGTTCGGCGCCTTTGTTGAGCTGAAGGACAACATCGACGGCCTGGTGCACATCTCGCAGATCAGCGAGGATCGCATCGAGAAGGTGAAGGACGTGCTGAAGCCCGATCAGGCGGTCACGGCACGTGTCATCAAGATCGACCGCGATGAGCGCCGTCTCGGACTTTCGATCAAGGCCGCCAACTATTCGACCGACCAACTGGCAGCCGAGACTGCGACCTACGACGCCCTCAACCGCCAGAACACGGGCAACGACATGATGAACCTCGGCGACATCCTCGACGAGGCCCAGCGCAAGTAAGCCCGCAGCGGCTGGCAATCGCCCACAATTCCGGGCTCGCCTTGGCGGGTCCGTTCCAAGACCAGGCGCCCGCACGGCATGTCGTGCGGGCGCTTTGTCTTTGTGCAGATCCAACCTGCCCGGAAACGCTTGCCGCGGACTCTCCGCAGCCGGCGGCGCCGGGTTGGGTCAAGGATGGAGATACATGAAGTCACTCGGTGCCGCTGGCCTTGGCGGCGAAGGCCGGTTCCTGGCAGTCAAGTCGCGCGGTGGCCGGTTCGAGTCCGTCGGCGGAGACGGTGATCTCGACCTGCCCGGCCTGGTTCGTGGCCTGATAGATGGCGAGGCACAGGCCCATGAACGCGCGGCGCGTCGGCGTGGAGGCGGAGGTCATGTCGACGACGTCACCGTTCTCGACACCAAGCAGACGCAGCGGGCCGCGGGAGGTGAAGGTGACTTGATTCGAGGTGCCTGGCACGAACACGCCGTGCTCGTCCACCACCGAAACGGTCGCATGCACCGCGTCGCGCCGGTTTGCGGTGAGCGTGGTTCGATCCAGTTCGATCGTCAGGCGGCGGGCGGGGCCGGCGGTCCGTTGGGTGGTTTCCGCCACCGCCTTCCCGTCGCGGTAGGCCACCGCGCGCAGCACTCCGGGCCGGTAGGGGACCTGCCAGACGATCTGCCACGCGAGGGTCATCGGCTGGCGGCCGAGCGAGTGTCCGTCCTGAAAGAGTTCCACCTCCTCGGCGTTGGAATAGGCGACGACCGGAATGGACACGCCCTCCTTGCCGGGATGCGTCCAGTGCGGCAACAGATGCACCATCGGCCGCTTCGTCCAGAGGCTCTGATAGAGATAGTATTGATCCTTCGGGAAACCCGCGAGATCCAGCAGGCCCGACGGAGTGGCGCGGGCGGGCCAGCGTGATTCGCCGAGGTAGTCGATGCCGCTCCAACGAAACTCGCCCATGACATGAGGCAACGAGGCGGACAGCCGCCAGGAGTCGCGCGAATTGATCCACACGTAGTCGTTGTCGTAAGACGAGCGGAAGACGGGGCGGCCCGGGACGGGTTCGTCCGTGCCGGGAAACACCTCCTGCGGTGCCAGGTTTGCGATGGGCGGCCGGCCGGGACCGGGCTCGCTCATGCGCGTTGTGGTGCGGTAGATGCCGCGCGTGTGTCCGGTGTGCGGATGCTCGGTGCCGATGAACAGGCGGTGGGGAAACTTGATGCGGTCCTCCGCGTAGTGGAAGACCGACGCGCCACCGTCGTTGTAACCGGTCACGTCAAACGCGTCGGCGTAGCCTGAGGCATTCGCCTCGGCGATGAAGTTGATCCCGCACGTGACCGGCCGCGTGAGATCGATCCGGTGCACGGCTTCGACGAGCATGCGGGCATCCCGGACGGCCTGTTCGGTGCCGCGTTCGAGAACTTCGTTGCCGACGCTCCACATGAAGACCGACGGATGATTGCGGTCGCGCCGGATGGAATCACCCACATCGCGCACGGCCCATTCGGCGAAGAGGGTGCTGTAGCCCGCGGCCTTCATGTCGGGTTTAGGCTTGCGCCACTCATCGAGGGTTTCAGCCATGACGAGCAGGCCCAGTTCATCTCACATCGCATAGAACTCCGGCGCCATCGGCGCGTGGCCCGTGCGGATGGCGTTGCAGCCGCCGTCCCGGAGAATGCGCAGGCGGCGCAACCACACGTCTTCGGGCACGGCGGCGCCCACCGGACCAGCATCATGGTGCAGGCAGACGCCCTTGAGCTTGAGATTGCGCCCGTTGAGGAAGAAGCCGCGATCGCTGGTGAACTCCAGGCTCCGGATTCCGAAGCGCGTTTCCAGCCGATCGGCGATCTGCCCCGCGGCACGGACGATCGTCTCGACGGCATAGAGTGCGGGGCTGTCCGGTGACCACAGCGCCGGATCGGGCACATCGGCGGTCTGGACGAAGCG
>CAZOXB010000149.1:0-9742 GCA_964583635.1 uncultured Opitutaceae bacterium
CGAGGGTCAGTTGATCAAATTTGATCTCTGAAATCAGCTTCACGATCGACTCCAGGCGTCCCAACCGCTCCGCCAGTGCCTGGGCCTTCGCAGTGGCACCTCCAAGATTACCGGGCAACTTTGCCCCAAGCGCGCCAGCCAGGGATGAAATTGCCCCGACCTGTTCAGTGCGCTTGAGCAGTTCTGTCCGGGCGGAGGTGATCGCGGCAAGGTAGTTCGTGGGTATCGGTCGAAACAGGCCGCCATTGCTGGAGACCTTGACATCGCCGGACGCCTGATCAGCCAGCGACGCCAGATTTGCCCCGGATGCCTGTACCTTCGTGCTCAGGTCGAATCTGCCTTCCACCAAAGGCATGGCAGGACTCAAATCGAAAGCCTTGAGCGTGGCTCCGGAGTCAAGGTTCACGACCGAAAGGTCCGCCTTCAGAGCGTACGGCTTCGGAGTCGCCGGAACAAACGTCAAGCCGCCCGAAAGCGACAACTGGCCTCCGGGACCGAGAATCGCCTTCAATGCCTGCAGGGTCACGGCCGCATCGGCGATCGAAAGCATCCCATTGAGGTCACGCACGGTCAGCTCCGGAGAATACACCACCTCTTTCAAGCCGAAGGTCAGTTTGCCCGTGACACCGGACCACGCCGGCTTGGCATCGGGCCCGAATTGCGGCGTCTGGCGAACGGGCTGTTCCCCGCCTGCAAACGGTGCGAGCAGGATCTTCATGTCATCGGCATGAATGAGCGTGCTGGTCATGCGTGCGTCCAGATCGACCCCCGCGTCTGTCACCCTGCCTTTGGCATCGAACGCCAGATCGCTCTTGCGTCCCGCGAGCTCCACCAGGAGGGGCACCTGCGCCACAAACGATCCGGCCGCATCGCGACTCGCGCGGACATCCACGCTGACCTTCGGAAGGTTCCCCTGCAGCGCACGTGCCGTCAGTCCCGAGAAGACCAGCTGCGCCGCGACCTCCTGCGCCTCCCCGCTGGAAGCCGTGAAATTGCCGGTTATTGTTCCTCCCGTGAGGTCCGCCGCGGCCCCGGCAACCGGCTGCGCGAGAACTCCCGGAAGATCCACCGTGAACGCGCCCGTGGCCTTGAGCGGCTGCCCGTCCCCGATGACCTGGCCCGCCTTGGCCGTAAGCGTGACCAGCGTGCCCGGTCCGCTTCTTGCCGTCAGATTTCCGATTTCGGCCTGCCATCCGCGGGGCGTGACATCGGCTGATGCCGCGACAGAGAGGGACAGTTCGTGCACGAGGGGCTGACCGTCCCGGAATATCGACACCGGCGAGACTGTGAGGGGTCCATCCGGCCGCACCGAGAAGCCGCTGGCGGCTGCCGTGACAAGGTACGCGCCGCTCGCCTGCCCGCCATTCAGCCTCAGAGCTCCAAGGAACGGCTGCGCCCAGGAAAGCGGCAGTGATTGGAGGCCGAGGGCGATCAGTTCCCGCCGGTTGTCCGCCATCCGCAGTTCACCGCTCGCCAGATTGTAGTCGAAGGGCTGTCGCACCTCGACGAGCGCCGCGGCATCTGCGGTTCCCTCCACCCGGGCCCGCAATGCCCTCACACGAACGAATCCGTCCGCCTGCTCGACCGCGTAATTGGCACTCACCCGGAGAGGACCGATTGCGGCGAGTTCCTTCTGCACCACCGCGAGCTTGTCGAGCGATAGTTCGAGCGTGCCGTTCACGTTGAACTGCGTGAACGACGTATCGACCTCAAACGAGGAATCAGCCGTGGCGTCAAATTCAGGAACTGCCTGCCCCAGGGCAAACGGTGCCAGATCGCGGTCGCGCGCCGCCACCTTGATCGTGCCCGCCAGCTTGCCGTCGCCGGCTGCCAGCGTCGCGACCACGTCGGCCAAGGTTTTCCCGTCCGACCTGAGCACCAGCGAATAGCCCTCCCCCCCCTGGGCGTCCCGCCCAGCCTTCAATTCAGCCTGCAGCTTCGCTCCGTTTGGAATGGATTCCCCGGAGGCCGTCAGGTCATTGAGCACCGTGATGCGATCGATCGACGATGGTGTGTCCATGTGGATCCCGATGGTGCCCTTGCTGCTCAGCGAGGTGACGGCGCCACTCAGCGCGGCCTCGGCCTGCAGGGTGAGTTTTCCGTCCTGCCCCGCGGCAAGCTGGCCGCCCGTGAGGACAATTTTCGCTCTGGCGGGCTTCCCTCCCGCGGCGGGGAAGATCACATCCCCCGCAAGGTCCAACTCGCCGACCGAGAGTTCAACCGGCAGCTTGAGCTGATCAAAAATCCCCTTGAAGGCCGCCGATTTCTCCCCGGGCGCCGCATGCGTCGTCGACAAGACCGCAAAGTATCCGGCCAGATCGCGACGCCCCGGTGCTGTCAGGCCGCTGAGTTTCTGCGGGGCGGTCAGGTCGAGCGTGAAGCCGTGCGCCTTCAGGCGCTTCACGGCAATCTTCCCCGCCGCCGCCTGCATGACAGAAACATCCACGGTCGCCGCCGGAAGTGTCAGGAGCAACCCCGGCCGCGCGATGCGAATGGCGGTCAGCTCAACCTGGCTGAGCCCTATCGCCACGCGGCCGATGTCCGCCTTCATGTCCGGTTGCTTCGCGATCACCCGGCGAGCCAGCCAGGTTTGAAATCCGGGAGTCATTCCGATGCCCGCACCGATCAGCAGCAACACCACCAATCCGAGGGACGCAAACAGCAGGATGCGCAGGAATTTCATGCAGGCGACTCAAGGAGACTCAGGGAAAAATGCGAGTGAAGCCGGTGGATTTCACCCAAAATACCGCCGGTCGCATGCTTTCCCCCCCAATGCGCGGCCAACCTTTTTGCTCCGTCTTCATCCCGCTGCCTGCACATCCGGATCAAGACGGACCCTTCAGTTGCGGGCGGAGAAGGTGTCGGCCTGCCCCATGGCCTTGCGGAGGCTGGCCAGCGCCACGAGGTAGTTGTAATTCGCCTGAAGCTGATTGTTGCGGGCCTGCGTCAGGTCGACATGGGAGGTCAACACGTCGAGTTGGGTGGCGGTTCCCGCGGTCTGTCGCACCGTCGCCAGCCGGAGGGCTTCGGCAGCCTGTTCAACGACCATCTGCGACGCCTCGGCCAACTCCCACGCTTCCTGCAGCCACGAAATCGCACGGCGCACATCCACCTCGATCGCCAGTCGCGTCTCCTCCAGCGACAGCTGCACCTGGGCGAGCTGGGATCGCGCCTGGGCGACACGGCCCGCCGTGGCGCGGCCGTCGAACACGTTCCACTGGGATTGCACCCCCACCAGCCATCCGTGCGAAGCATCACTGAACCGGTCGCTGGTGCCAGTCTTCCGGAACTGGTAGCCGGCGATCGCGCCCACCGTCGGCAGGGAGCCCGAACGCGCGGCCTTGATGCCCTGCTCGCGCGCCTCCTCCAGCTTGGCCAGACGGGCAAGTTCCGGGCGGTTCAGGCGGGCGGCATCCAACGAGGATTGCAGGTCGAAGGTGGTCCGCTCGAAATTCAGGTCTCCCACGAATTCCGGGACCTTGCGCAGACTTTCCCCCTGGGCGTTCGTGAAACCAAGCGCCTGGCGAAGTTCCTCGATTGCGAGGCGGAATCCGTTGCGTGCCTGGATCAGCGCCGGCTGCGCATTGGCGAGGGCAACCTTGGCGCGCAGGACCTCGAAGTTCGATGAAGCGCCCGCTTCGAAACGGTTCTTGGCATTCTGCAGTTGCTCCTCCAGGAGCGCGACGGACTGCTCGCGGACCTTGATGCTTTCGCGCGCCAGCAGGACGTCGTAAAAGCGCGTCCGCACCGTCAGCAGCGCGTCATTGACCACGCCCTGCAACTCGAGGATGGCGGCCTCGCGGACCAGCTTGGCTCCGGACAGGGAGGCATCGATGGCACCTCCTGCGTACAACGCCTGCGACGCCTGGATCTGAATGTTCCAGGCCGAGTCGTCCTGAGGAAAAGTCAGCGCGATGTCGCGGTCATTGCGCTGATAATTCGCCCCGGCCGACAGGTGCGGCAGGCGCTGTGCCGTGACCTCGAGCACGACACCCTCCTGCTGGCGGATGCGCTCGCGGGCCTGGCGGATGGCGAAGTTGTTGTCCAGGGCGAAGCGAATGGCCGTGGGCAGATCCAGCCGGTCGGGCATCTGGGGCGCCTGGCCGGATTGTCCGGACAACCCAAGCGCTCCCGCCATGAATGCGCCGGTCAGCGCGACACGTGAAAGAATAGGATGCATGTTACTTGACGACAATTTCATGATTCTGTGGGACGAGCAGGGTCGATTCGCGCTCGATATGACGATCCTTCGAGTGATCGCGGGCAATCAGTGCATAGAAGGCAGGGACTATGAAGAGTGTGAAGAACGAACCGACCGTCATGCCGACGACCAGCACCCAGCCGATGCTGTTGCGCGCCGCGGCACCGGGACCGGTCACGAAGATCAGCATCAGGTGGCCGAACACGGTTGCCGCGGAGGTCATGAGCACGGGACGGAGGCGCGTGGCGGCCGCGCGCCGGGTCGCCTCAAGTTTGGCGACGCCCTTCTCCTGAAGCGAGTTCGCGAACTCGACGATCAGGATTCCGTTCTTCGCCACAAGGCCCACCAGGGTGATCATGCCGATCTGCGAATAGATGTTCAGCGATGTCTTCCACAGGAAGATCGGCAGCGCGGCCCCGACGAGTGCCAGCGGCACGGAGCCGAGCAGGATGATGAACGGATCGCGGAAACTGTTGAACTGCGCTGCCAGCACGAGAAAAATCAGCACCAGGGCGAGGACGCCCGACAGCACGAGGGCGTTGCCTTCGTGGCGCAATTGGCGCGACTGCCCGGCATAGTCGATGGAATAGTCCGGCGGAAGAATCTCGGCGGCCTTCGCTTCGAGCTTCTTCAGCGCCTGGTCCGGACTCGGCCCAACGCCCACGATCTTCACCGAGTTGAGCTGCTGGAAGCGGTTGAGGGTGCGCGGCTGCACGGTTTCACGGAGCGTGGCGATGGTGGACAGCGGGATGAGCTGCCCGTTCGGGCCCCTCACATGATAGTCGAGGATCTGCCCGGCGGTGAGCCGCTGCGAACGCTCCACCTGGGGAATGACCCGGTAGCTGCGCCCGTCGCTGACGAAACGGTTGACATAGCCTCCGCCCAGCATCGATCCAAGGTCGCGGGCGACGTCCGTAAGACTCAGTCCCATCGAGGCAACCTTGTCCTTGTCGATCTCTATCTCGTACTGCGGCAGGTCAAACTTCAGATCCGTGTCCGCGAAATAAAAGACCGGCGTCTGGCCCGGCGTGTTGGCCTCGGTGTTCGCATACAACGCCAGCTGGTTGGCAATCTCCATCATCTGCTTGTGGTCGGCCGTGGAGCGGACGACGAACTCGATCGGATACTGGCCGCCGGACGGGAGCGCATCGGGCGTGTTCATCACCACGTTCATGCCGGTGATCCTTGCCGCCTCGGCATGCAACGATTGCTCGATCTGGATAGTGGTCCGCTTGCGTTCCGACCAAGGCTTGGTGATCAGTCCGCCGAAGCCGAAATTGGGCGTCGTGAGTTGAAACGAATTGTCGTACTCCGGCACGCTTCGATATAGCTTCTGCAGCTCGTCCGCATAGAGAACGTTGTGTTCGATCGTCGAGGTCGGCGAAGGAATGAGGTAGGTCATGACAAATCCCTGATCCTCTTTCGGCGCCAGTTCCTTCTGGGCGAATTGGAAAAACGGCATCAGCAGCAGCGCGAGCAGCACCCCCGTGGTCATCACATAATGCACCATCTTGAATCGCCGGCCAAAGAGGAGATCGAACGTGATGCTGAGCACGATCGAAAGCACTCCGAGCGCCAGGCCGACGCCGGCAATCGGACCGATCGCATCCTTGAGCACGCCGGTTCCGTGGATCGCCATCATGACGACAGACCCGGCCAGGATAAAGATCACGGACACGACCAGCCCCATCGGGATGACACCCCAGGCGATTGATCGATTCTCCCGCGGTGCGAGCATGACGCCCACCACGTGATCATAGCCGTCCCGAAGCCGGTCAAACAGCCGGTTGGTGATTCCCGACAATCCTTGGTTCTCATGCTCCCGGTCCTTCAGAAGCCGCGCACTCATCATCGGCGACAGGGTGAGCGCCACGAAGCCGGAGACGGTCACGGCACCCGCGAGAGTGAACGCAAATTCGCGGAAGAGCGCACCCGTGAGGCCGCCCTGGAAGCCGATCGGCGCATAGACGGCGGCGAGGGTGATCGTCATGGAAATGACGGGGCCGACCAGTTCGCGCGCGCCCAGCACGGCCGCATCGAACGGGGACTTCCCCTCGCGGACATGCCGCTCCACGTTCTCGACGATCACGATTGCATCGTCGACCACGATTCCGACCGCGAGCACGATCGCCAGCAACGTGAGCAGGTTGATCGTAAACCCCAGCAGGAGCATGATGAAGATGGCGCCGATCAGCGAAAGCGGCATCGAAACCAGCGGTATCGCCACCGAGCGGAACGATCCAAGAAAAAGGAAGATCACCAGCGCGACGATCATGAGCGTCTCGACCAGGGTCTTCACGATCTCCTTGAGGGCATCGTTGATGTACTCGGTGGAATCATAACCGACCTTCATCTTCAGGCCCGAGGGCAGGCTGCCTTCGATCCCCGGCAAGGCATCGCGCACCCGCTTGATGACCTCCAGGGTCGACTCCGTCGGCAGGACCCAGATGCCCATGAAGGTGGCGCGCTCACCACCGAACCGGACTTCCTCATCGTAGCTCTCCGCGCCCAAGGCGACTTCGGCGACGTCCGACAGGCGGATGATGGCACCGTTGCGTTCGGCCACCACAAGCCGGGCGAACTCCTCGGCGCTTTTGAGGTCCGTGTCGGCCACCAAGCTCACCGTCATCATGGTACCCTTGGTTGCCCCCACCGCCGCCAACGCATTGTTGCTGGCCAGGGCTTGGCGCACCTCGGACGGGCTGAGGCCGCGTGCCGCGAGTTCATCCGGCTTCAGCCAGATGCGCATGGCAAAGATGCGTCCGCCGAGGACGTCGGCCCGCTGCACACCCTGGAGGGATGCCAGTTGCGGCTGAACGACGCGGTTGAGGTAGTCGGTGACCTGATTGGACTCCAACTGGTCGGAATAGAAACTGAGGTACATCGAGGCGAACTGGCTGTCGCTCGACTCGACGGAGATCGACGGCGCCTCCGACTCCGGAGGCAGCTCGCTGCGCACCTGGTCGATCTTCGACCCGATCTGGGCAAGCGCGGCATTGGTGTCGTAGTTGAGTCTTAAATACACGCTGATCGTGCTCATCCCGGCCCGGCTTTCCGACTCGATGTAGTCGATGCCGTCGGCGCTCGCAATGACACGCTCCAACTGCGTCGTGATGTAGCCGCGCACCGTTTCGGCGCTGGCGCCGAAGTAGATCGTCGTGACCTTGACGACCGCACTGTCGCTCCGCGGGTACTGGCGCACGTTGAGCGAGAAATACGATACGATCCCCACGACGAGGATCACGATGTTCACGACCAGCGCGATCACCGGCTTGCGGATAAAGAGGTCGGTAAAACTCGATTTCATGGAGTTTCCTTCAAGTCGGAATCTTGGAATTTGGAGTCATCGCGGCCGGAACCGTATTCGGCTCCCGGCAAGCAGCGGTGGTTCAGCTGTTCGCCGGCTTCGGAGCGACCTGGTTGCTCGGCTGGACGGTGTTGTTCACCTGGACCTCGAGCCGGTTGCGCAGCTTGAATACGCCGGAGGTGACGACCTCCTCGCCCGGCTTGACCCCTTGCACGACCGAAATCTGGTCCCCCCGGGAGGCTCCCAGCTTCACGAACTCCTGGCGAACCCCCAGGTATTCCGCGCCATCGGGATGCTTCATCTTTTCGATAATGAAGACGGAGTTGCCATAGGAGGCATAGGAGATCGCCGTGGCCGGAAGAACCACGGTGGGATCGCCAACGGGCAGTTCGATCTCGGCACGGGCAAACATGCCCGAGCGCAGCAGTTCATCCGGATTGCGGATCGTCGCCTGGATCGTGACATTGCGCGACGCTGCATCCACCGAAGGATTGATGGCGCTGACCTTGCCCTCAAAAGCCCGATCCTTGAAGGCATCGATGTGGACCAGGACCTTCTGGCCAACCGCAACCTGGGGAAGCTGGCGCTGCGGAATCTGGAGGTTGACAAACATGGGGTCCAGTCGCTGCAGCGGCATCAAGGGTGCACCGCGTGCGACAAACTGGCCGAGATTGATCAGCCGGATGCCCACACGACCGTCGAATGGCGCCCTGACGATCTTCTTGGCGAGCAGCGCCCGCAGCGCGGCGGCATCCGCCTCGGTCTGCTTCAACTGCGCGTCCGCCGCGTCCAGTTCGGCCTGGCTGATGGTGTTCTTTGCCAGCAGCTCCTCGGCGCGCTTCCGGTCGAGCCGGGCAATGTTTCGCCGCGCCTCCGCGGCGGCCAGCTGTGCGGCCTCCACCGTGGTGTCAAACTCGACCAGCACATCGCCCGCCTTCACGGCAGCGCCGTTCTCGACGGCAATCCGCGTGATGGTGCCTTCTGAATCGGCACCCAGCATCACGCCTTCCACCGGGGCCAGGGTGGCCACCGAATGCAGGGATTCCTGCCAGGTGGCTTCCACCGCCTTGATCGAGGTGACGGATGCCGCCGGCATCACGTGGGGCTGCGACGACATTGTCTTGATCTGCGACACCTTGACTGCGCCCAGGGAAACGATCACCAGCGCGACTCCACCGGTGAGCAAGAGAAACTTCTTTAGCATTGTGGTGTTGGGGAAAAATCCGGATCAGGCCAGGGCTCGCTTCGCCGCGGACGCCGTCGGGCGCGTCTGCGGTGCGGCCACCGCCGCGGTACCCTGCAGAATCTTGACGAGGAGATGGACGAGAACTTTTCGTTCCTGTTCCGTAAGACCCGCCATCAGGGCCGATGTCCGGCGGAAATGTTCAGGGAGGAATTTTGAGAGGAACTCCTGGCCCGCCCGGGTCAGGCGCACGGACATCATCCGGCGATCCTTCGGGTCGGGCTCCCGCCTCACAAAGCCATCCCGCTCCAAGGTGTCCAAAAGTCCCGTCATCGTTGCGCGGGTCACTCCCGCCATCTTCGCAAGTTCCGCCGGTGTGCGGGGGCCCGGGCAACCGTCACTGGTATGGAGCAGCAGCATGAGAACCCCAAAACGTCCCTGGGAGATGTTGTTTGCCGACAGGAATGCATCCGTCACCCGAAACACCTCGTCGCCCGTCCTCAACAATTGGAGATAGACGTTCACCGCCGAAGGATCCAGGTCCGGAAACCGCCTGGCGCCTTCGAGAAGGCACTCGTAGCGGGGAAGGTCCTTGAGCATCAGATGCGGCATGACGGGAATAAAATGGAGCGGAAAGTAATTAGGCTCCTAATTAAAAAGCAAGCCGCGGCTGCGAAAATTCTGCCGGCAGGAATACGTCCGGAGGGACGGACCGGCAGGAGTCAGGACAACCGGTTGATCGCGGCGACCAGAGCTTCGGTGGTGATGCCGAGTTCCTTGAAGGCAGTTGCGCCTGGCGCACTCAGGCCGAATCGGTCGATGCCGAGGCAGGCGCCATCCAGACCGACATACTGGCGCCAGAGGGGCGTGACCCCCGCTTCGATGGATACGCGCCGGCGGATCGCCGGGGGGAGCACCGCGTCGCGATATTCCTGAGGCTGACGATTGAAGCGCTCGAAGCAGGGCACGGAAACGACCCGCGTGCCGGCACCCAGAATCTTCGCCGCCGCCAGCGCGTATTGAAGCTCGGATCCGCTCGCCAGCAGGAGGG
>CAZOXB010000150.1:0-9730 GCA_964583635.1 uncultured Opitutaceae bacterium
ACAAGCGGCCCGATTGCGTGCAGGTGGTCATCGCGCTGGTCGTCACGCCGGAGGGCTTTCCGCTCGCCTATGAAGTGATGCTGGGCAACACCAGCGACAAGAGCACGCTGACGGATTTTCTGGCGAAGATCGAAAAACAATACGGTCAGGCGCAGCGGATCTGGGTGATGGATCGCGGCATCCCGACAGAGGAAGCATTGCAGCAGATGCGCCAGAGCGCTCCGCCCGTGCTCTACCTCGTGGGCACGCCGAAGGGCCGGCTGACGCAGCTCGAAGGAATACTCGCCGCCCTGCCCTGGGCGCAGGCCCGCGAAGGGGTGGACGTGAAGCTTCTGGCAGAGTCGGGCGAAGTATATCTCTTCGCGCAGAGTCGCGACCGGGTAAGCAAGGAACGCGCCATGCGCCGCCGACAGATGCGCTGGTTGCGCGACCGGTTGCAGGAACTCGTGCGGATGAGACCGAAGCGCGACGCGTTGCTAATGAAACTCGGGAAACACGCCAGGGAGCGATGACTGACGCCGGGGGGCAGTGGGCGAGTTTCAGCCGAGTATCTGCAATTCCTGGAAGGGAACAATTTCCCGTCATCTTGTTGCTGACACTTTGTCTGACAGTGGCCCTTCCGCTCTATGCAACCCCCAATTCACCAGAGAATAGGATGTGGAGGCGCGGGACGGAATCGAACCGTCGCATAGAGCTTTTGCAGAGCTCGGCCTTACCACTTGGCTACCGCGCCTGACGAAACTGCAGACCAACCCGCGAAGGGTCGGTTTCGGCTCATCTAGTCATGGTTTGTCGCATCTTGGCAACCCGCGTTTCAAAAATCCTGTCAACCGCGGATCGCCTGCAACGCACCATCATTCAACAAGCCGTCTGGCAAAGGGGCTGTACCTAGGCGGGGGCTGATGGCGGCGTCAATGCAAAGAAAAAGGGATCGTCAGGATGTTCATTGAGGATGGGCGCAAACAACTTTCGTCAAATCGAGGGATTTCTTCGGAATGTCATTTGATTTCGGCAAAGATGCATTGTCTTCCACGGTTCGAACCCACAGGCACCATGCTTTTCCTCGCATGAAGTTCATCAGGATCCCAGCACCCGTTTCCATCGTCTCCAGTGCCCTGCTGGCTGTTGCTACAGCGCTTTGTTCGGAACATGGAAATGGGAACGTAGACTGGCGGGACTACCTTGGTGACAAGGGCCGCACGCTCTATTCACCGCTGTCCCAGATCAATCGCGAAAATGTCGCCTCCCTTGAGGTTGCCTGGAGCCGCGACACGGGAGAGCGTGGCGAGTATCAGGCCAACAACCTGATTGTGGACGGCGTGCTCTATACTGCGACGCCCCAGCGCCGGGTGCTTGCGCTCGATGCGGCCACCGGCCGTGAACGATGGGCATGGACGCATGACGCGACCCGATTCGGGCCGGGTCGTGCGCGACAGCGTGGACTGGTCTTCTGGCAGAATGAACGGGGCGGAGAACGCAGGCTGTTCACGGCGGTGGGCAATCATCTCTTTGCCCTCGACGCCGACAGCGGCCAAACCATCCGTACGTTTGGCCGGGACGGCGCCCTGCATCTTGGCGGAGGACTCGACGTGGAGGGTGAACCCAACGTGGGCCTCAATACGCCGGGCGTGATCTATCGCGATCTGCTGATCATCGGCGGTCATGGCGGGCCGGGTGCGGTCCGTGCCTTTGACGTGCGTACGGGAGAGCGGCGCTGGATATTTCACCTGATCCCCCGGCCGGGCGAAGTGGGGCATGACACGTGGCCACCGGAGGCCTATAAAACCGCGACCGGCGTGATGCCGTGGCCCGGGCAGGCGCTCGATGAGGTGCGCGGGATCGTCTATGTGGCGACAAAGACCGCCGAGCCGGATTTTTTCGGAGGAAGCCGGCATGGCATGAACCTGTTCGCCAATTGCCTGGTCGCCCTTGATGCTGCGACCGGCAAGCGCCTCTGGCACTTTCAGATTGTCCACCATGACCTGCTCGATCGGGATCTGCCTTGTCCACCGGTGTTGATCACGGTCACGCATCGGGGCCGGCGGATCGATGCGGTGGCCCAGGGAACAAAAACCGGTCACCTGTTCGTCTTCAACCGGGTCACGGGCGAGCCGCTTTGGCCGATCGAGGAGCGTGCCGTGCCGGCGTCGGAACTTCGCGGCGAACAGGCATGGCCGACCCAGCCGTTTCCCTCCAAACCGCAACCGCTCATGCGGCAGCAGTACGATGAGTCGGAGGTTTCGACGATCTCGCCTGAAGCTCGGGCGGCCACGCTCGAGAGGATCCGCCGTTCCCCGAACCATGGACCATTCCCTGCGCCGGGCTTGCAGGAATCGATCATGTTTCCCGGATTTGACGGCGGCATGGAGTGGGGTGGCGGAGCCGCTGATCCGGATGGCGTCTATTATGTCAACGTGAACGAGATCCCCTGGTTTCTGCGAATGGTGGAGACGCGTCGTTCTGATGGCAGCGCCTTTTTGCGCGGAGAGCGCGAGTACCTGAGCCTTTGTGCCGCCTGTCACGGACTGGATCGAACTGGAAACCCGGCCGGTGGATTTCCAGCGCTGCGCGATCTTGCCGGACGGCGGCCCCGGGCGGAAGTGGAACGGATCACCCGGCAGGGTGCGGGAAGGATGCCGGCGTTCGATACCTTGACGGAGCGCGAGCGGAACGCGGTCATCGATTACATCCTTGACGTTGCGAGTCCGCCGATGGGTGGCCGACCCGATGAGGACAATGCTCGAAAACCGGCACGGGCGGTGTTGCCCTATGCCTTCACCGGCTTCCGTCGCTGGCAGGATGCCGAAGGGTATCCCGCCATCAAGCCACCGTGGGGAACACTCAACGCAGTCGACCTCAATACGGGAGAAATCAAATGGAAGGTGCCCCTCGGGGAATACGCCGAACTCAGCGCGCGCGGCATTCCACCGACTGGCACCGAAAACTATGGCGGGCCGGTGGTCACCGCGGGTGGGCTGGTCTTCATTGCGGCGACGGCCGACCGGAAGATCCGCGCGTTTGACAAGGAGACGGGGCGCCTGCTCTGGCAGGGCAACCTTCCGTTCGGCGGAAATGCGACACCGAGCACCTACATGGTGGATGGGCGACAATTCGTCGTGGTCTCCGCCGGTGGTGCGAAGTCGGGTCAGCCCGCCGGCGGGATGCTGATGGCATTCGCCCTCCCAAGGCACTAGCTGCACAACCCGGTTGCGTGAAGGGGAACCCGGATTGGAGATGGGCCTGGTGCCCGCGCACCGGCCTATCCGATCACGGTTTCCAGCGGCAGGAGTTCGTCCGGAGAAATTGTCCTGGGCTCCGCATTGGCAAGGAGCGTGAAGGTGAAGGTTGATCCCTGACCGGGAACGCTCCGGACGCTCATCGAACCACCCATCAATTCGCAGAGGCGCTTTGAAATGGCGAGGCCGAGTCCCGAGCCTCCGCTTCGGCTGCAGGCGGATGCGTCTATCTGGCTGAACGGAAGAAAGAGCAGGGGCAGCTTGTCGGCGGGAATGCCGATCCCGGTGTCAGTGATGGCAAATGCCACATGGGCGGGTGCGGACTCCTGGATTCCCCTGGTCGGCGGGGCCATCTCCACGGTGACGGAAACGCTGCCTTCCTTCGTGAACTTGAGACCATTGCCGATGAGGTTGATGAGGATCTGCCGGATACGGTGGGAATCGCCGATCAGGATTTCGGGGACGTTCGGATTGACTGTCCACGTCAGGCGGATCCCCGAGGCGCGGGCCGATGGCATGAATACATGGATAACCGTTTCCACACACTCGCGGAGATTGAAGGCATCACGCTCCAGATGAATGCGTCCGGCTTCGATCCTGGAGAGGTCGAGCAGATCGCCGAGCAGCCGTTCCATCATCCGGCCGGAAGAAACAATCATTCCCACGAGTTCCCGCTGGCTGGAATCCAGGGCGGAATCCTGAAGCAAGCGTGCAAAGCCGAGCATGCCATTGAGCGGGGTGCGCATCTCATGGCTGACCACGGCGAGCAGGTTTCCCTTGGCGCGACAAGCAGCCTCCGCCTTTTGCAGCGAACGGTCCATGTGTTCGAAGCGGCGCGTGAGGTGGAGAATTGCGTCGTTGCCATCAAGGATGCTGCCATGGGCATCCGATTGCGGCTCGTGGGCGGAATCACGGAAACGGTCGCGAATTTCACGCAGGCTGCGGAAAAGGGCGCGGTCCCAGGCAGAGCCGGCCAGGATCAGAAGGATGCAGGCAATCAGGGAAAGCCCTGCGACATAGAAGGCGACGCCCTGTCGAGGCTGGACGGCCTCCCGTGCGATCATGACGCCCAGCGTCCCGGCCAGCGCGAATGCCAGCATGAACATGAGCGCAGTCTTTCGCTGGGCGGCTGGCACGGGGGGCACGTGCAGGTTCATGCGGAATGCGGGCGGCGAAGTCTACCCGAATGACCGGCCGGCGGATGAAACCCGAGAAGTTTACATCATTTTGAAGAGATGGCTGCCGCATCGCGGGCGAGGAGCGCGGCCGCCTTCTCCATCAGCTGCTCGCGCGTGAAGGGCTTGCGCAGGAAGAGCGTTGTATCATTGAGGAGGGCGGCGAGGGCGGGCTCCCGGTCCGTGTAACCGCTCATCAGGAGGACGCAGGTGCGGGAGGCAAGTTCACGAATCTGCTTCAGGGCACCGACGCCATCGAGTCCGGGCATCGTGAGATCGAGAATCACCAGATCGAATTTGCCGGCGTGGGCATGGAACGTTTCCACGGCTTCGATTCCGTCCTCCGCGGTTTCGACCACGCAGCCCTCGCGTGTGAGCAGGTCTGCGGTGACGCGGCGCACGGACGACTCGTCGTCCACCACGAGGACATGGATCCCTTTCCAATGAACCGGGGGAGCGGTGGTGGCCGCCGACGCGAATGGGGGCGTGACGCCGGTGGCGAGGTCGGACAAAGGCAGGCACATCCGGAAGGTCGAGCCTTCACCGGGAACGCTCTCGACGAAGAATCCGCCCTCATGTGCGCGGACGATGCCGATGACTGCCGCCAGACCGAGGCCCCGCCCGGTAAACTTGGTGGTGAAGAAGGGGTCAAAGATCCGGGCGAGTGTTTCCGCGGACATCCCACAACCGGTGTCGCTCACCTCCATGAACGCAAACTGCGCTGGTGGCAGCTGCTGGCCAATGTAGGCGCGGGAGAGCATGTCCTCGGTCAGCCAGGTGGTGCCGGTGCGAATGCGGATCACGCCGCCGTGCGGCGGCAGGGCTTCCGATGCATTGATCACCAGGTTCATCATCACCTGGCTCATCTGCGCGCGATCCGCCACGATGACGGGTGACTTCGGTGAGAGTTCCAGTTCCAGCTGGGCCTGTTTTCCGACGGAGAGTTCGAGCAACTGCACGGTTTCGCGCACGAGGTCGTTCAACTCGGCCTTCTGCCGGCTGAGGCTGTTGCGGCCGGCGTAAGCCAGCAATTGGTGGCACAAATCGGCGGCACGGAGTGACGCCTTTTCGATGGCACCCAGATGCGAATCCAAATCGGAGCCCGGGACGGTGGAAAGGCGGCAGAGCTGGGCGTTGGCCAGCACCGCGGTCAACAGGTTGTTGAAGTCATGGGCGACGCCGCCCGCCAGCACACCGAGGCTCTCGAGCTTCTGGGTCTCCAGCAGTTTGCCCTGGAACTCCTCACGGGCTGCTTCGTCCTCCTTGCGCGCCGTGATGTCCTGAAAGGAACCGTACAGACGCACAATGCGTCCGCTCGCGTCGCGATCCGTACGCCCAATCGTCCGTACCCACAGCACACGATCCTTGGCTGTCCGCAGTTGCAGTTCGAGATCGTAGGGCTCGCCAGTTTCCAGTGCCTTCTCAACCGCCGAACGCAGGATCGCCCGGTGCTTTGGGAGGTAATAGCCGAGTGCCTGCTCGACATGCGGATACGGTTCGGATGGATCCAGATCGTGGATTCGAAATGTCTCATGCGTCCAGAAGAGCGACCGCTGGGCAACGTCGAGTTCCCAGCCGCCCACACCCGAAATCTCCTGGCTTTGCCGGAACAGCATCTCGCTCCGTTTGAGTTCGTTCTCCGTGCGCCGGCGATCCGTGATGTCGCTCCCCGTGCCGACAATCCGCAGCGGATGCTGCCGGGCGTCGCGGGAAACGATCTTTGCCCGGTCGAGAAACCAGCGCCAGGTGCCGTGCCTGCTCCGGATCCGGTATTCAAAACGAGCATACGTCGGATGCTCCGGTTGCCTCATGGCCTCCAGACGGCCCTGGACGTAGGTGACGTCGTCCGGATGGACGATGGCGAGAAATCGGGCCTCGCTGCTGAAATCGTCCGAGGGCGCGTAGCCGAGCATCTCGCGCCATCGTCCGCAGCGTTCGACATGGCCCGTGGTGATGTCGTAATCCCAGAATCCGTCCTGACTGGCCTCCAGCACATGGGAGAGGCGCTGTTGGCTGGCGGCAAGGGCGGCAGACTGGCGGTTCAACCGCGAGACGGTCCGCCGTTCCCAGATCCACGCTGCCACGGCACCAATGAGGGCGATCCACAA
Organism: uncultured Opitutaceae bacterium; assembly: GCA_964583635.1. GTDB lineage: Bacteria > Verrucomicrobiota > Verrucomicrobiia > Opitutales > Opitutaceae > UBA6669. The sequence continues at coordinate 6,520 of CAZOXB010000150.1, forward strand.
CGGGAAAACCAAGGGTTCAATCGCGAAGGCGTGCCCAATTCCTCCGGATCCTTGTGCCAGTGCTGTGCCCGGGAGGTCTTGAATGCCCTGAGCGCGGAGGATGGGTGCAACCAGGACACAGGACATGAACACGCATGGCAACGTGCGGAATTTCCGGCAGGGAGCGTCATCCTGCCTCGGTGCTGGATATGCGCATAGCTTCGCCATGTAGCCGTGTCATCGTCACCTGCGGCCGTTCGGTGAAGGTGAAGCTTGCGACCCGTATGCGAATGGCTTTCCACTGGGGAAACCCCGGATGCCTGAACGCAGGTTTGCCGGTGGGGCGGGCTACTGCACGGTTAACGCCCACTGTTTTGACAATTTCGCACCCGAGGCCACCACGAGGTAGTTTCCTACGGGTAGGGAGCCCGCTGGCGCGGTCAGTCGTAAAGGCATCTCCTGCGAACGGGAGCGGAGCTCGCCAGCAAACCTTTCGCAATCAATCAGCAGGTAGAGGGCATTGTCTTTCAGATAAAGATAGGCCGATGAGAGTCCATAGCCTGCATCAGCCACGGTGCAGTCGATCTCGATGGTGTAGGGCAGCAACGTGCTGGCGGTGGTGGCTGCCTTCACCGAGAGAATCTCCTCTGGCAGATTGGGGCTCTCGATCAAGGTATCCTTGAGCGCGGCGGGGATACCGGGTGCGGCAGGTTGCGGCGTGGCGAAGGGCAGAGGCGATGATCCCTGGAAAGGTTTATCCGCGGGGCGCTCGGCTGTGAGGGGGATGCGATGAAATCCGGCCGTCAGCAGACGGCGCACGTTGGCCTGGCGTTTCATGTCGCCGTACGGTTCGAAGGCACGGCCTTCCTTGCGGTAGCGAAGGGAGATCCATGTGTAGGGAACGAGCGTGACGACGATGGCGACTATGATCCACCACATTGGCCAGGGTTTGGAAGCATGGCGGGCGCACATGAATGTCGATTCATGCCGGAGCCCGGGTGGGCCTGCAACCTTTCCTTGAAAAGGCGGGGACGCTGTCAGCCACTAAACATTTGCTCCGGTCCCCGCCGGCGGTTTCGTTGCTTCGTCCATGACACTCTGGTCCCGATTTTTCATACCCACACTCAAGGAAAGCCCCGCCGATGCGGAAATAGCATCCCACAAGTTGCTGGTGCGCGCCGGCCTTGTGAGGAAACTGAGCGGAGGACTCTACACCTTCATGCCATTGGGTCTTCGCGTCATGCAGAAGCTTGGCCAGATCTGTCGCGAGGAGATGAACGCGGCATCTGCAATCGAGCTGTTGATGCCGCATGTGCATCCGGTGGAGAATTGGCAGGACGGGCCGCGTTGGGCGGCGGCGCGGGAGATCATGTTCCGGGTGGACAGTGCCGGCGAGGGCAGGCGCAGTCCGCGTGAACCGGAATTTGTGCTGGGCCCGACGCACGAGGAGATCATCACGCCGCTCGTCAAAGCCGAAATTACCAGCTACCGCGACCTGCCGAAGAATTTTTACCAGATCGGCACCAAGTTCCGCAATGAGATACGTCCGAGATACGGCCTGATGCGCGCGCGGGAGTTCGTGATGATGGATGCCTATTCCTTCGATGTGAACGATGATGCCGCGGTAAAAAGTTACTTCGGCATGAAGGCGGCCTACGAATCGTTTTTCCGGCGCCTCGGCATTCTTGCCATCTCCGTCGAGGCGGACACGGGAGTGATGGGCGGAAGCTACTCCCATGAATTCATGGTGCCCGCGGAAGTCGGTGACGACGATATCATCTATTGCGAGGAAAGCGGTTATGCGGCGAATCGCGAGAAGGCCACCAGCGCGCTGGTGCCGCCGGGCTTCGCCGATGCGGCGGCGGGGGCGGTGGTGGAAGCCTTCGACACGCCGGGAGTGGTGACCATCGCGGCGCTCGAGGCGGAGCCCTATGCCGTACCGTCTGACCGGCAATTCAAGACCCTCGTATTCATCGGCGATGGGAAACCCTTCGTCGTCGTGCTTCGCGGCAGCGACGAACTGGAGGAGGCCAAGCTTGGCCAGTTGGGGTTCAGTTTGTTCCGACCGGCCACGCCGGAGGAAATCGAGCCGGTCATGGGGGCGAAGCCCGGAAGCCTCGGGGCTGTGCGTGGCACGATTGCAAATCCCGCCGCGCTGGCCGGGATCTTTGCAGACCACGCCATCCGCCTGATCGGCAACGGAACCACCGGCGCCAACCGAGATGGCGTTCACCTGCGGAACGTGAACGTGACGCGCGATCTCGCGATCGACCGCTTCGCGGATTTCCGCAAGGTGCGGGCGGGCGAACCCTGCCCCCGGTCGGGTCGGCCGCTCAAGAGCCGGCGCGGCATTGAGGTCGGACACATCTTCAAGTTGGGAACGAAATATTCGGAGAAGTACGGCGCGGTCTACACGGACGATCAGAAACAATCGCACCCCATGGTCATGGGCTGTTACGGCATCGGCATCAGTCGCACCCTGCAGGCGATCATCGAGCAGAGCCACGATGCCGATGGCATCATCTGGCCGTGGTCGGTTGCGCCGTTTCATGTGTTGGTCTGTGTGCTCGATCCCCAGTTGCCGGAGGCGATGGATCTCGCCCTGAACCTGGCGGCAGAGGCCGAACGCCATGGAGCGGAGGTCCTGATCGACGACCGCGCCGAGCGACCGGGAGTCAAGTTCAAGGATGCCGACCTGATCGGCATTCCCCTTCGCGTCACCGTCGGTGGCAAGGGACTGAAGGAAGGATTGGTTGAGTTCAAGTCACGCGCGGCGAAGGAAGTCCAGAAGGTTCCATTGGCGGACGCCGCCAAGAAACTGGCTGAATTGGTCAATGGGCACCCGGGGGCGTCCCGCACCTGACGCCGGCGCGCACCGGAGATTCCGTTCACCCTCATGCCTCCCGTCACCAAGACCCGCACGCAGCCGGATTCCCGCACGGCGACGGCAACGGAGTGGGAGGGGCGCTGGAATGTCGTCGTGCTGAATGATCCAGTGAACCTGATGTCGTACGTCGTGCTCGTGTTCAAGAAGGTCTTTGGATTCGATGAAACGACGGCCCGGAAACACATGATGGAGGTGCATGAGGATGGACGTTCGGTGGTGTGGAGCGGCGTGCGCGAGCGTGCGGAACATTACGTCTTCACCTTGCAGCACTGGCACCTGACGGCCATTCTCGAAGCCGATGAAGCGCATTGAGGTCAGATTTAGTCTGGCGGTGGTGGCGCCGCT
>CAZOXB010000151.1:0-9724 GCA_964583635.1 uncultured Opitutaceae bacterium
CAATCTCGCCCCCGATTTGCCTCTGGCGGCTTGCCACTAAGAAACCGGAAGAACCGAGAATGGCAAGCCGGTGATCAATGCGGATGATCAAGGAGTCATGGACCAGGAGATCATGCTGGCCACGCACGCTGGCCTTGCATACTGGGCATTTGTTTATTACCATCAGGACAAAGGCAAACCTGAGACCAGTCTGAACGTATATAATTACGGCCTTCGTCGCTACCTGGCGAGTGCACTGCGGGGCAGATTGAACTTCTGCCTCAACCTTCAAGGCCCGCATCTCGGGAGCGAAGCAGATTGGCCGCAAACCGCCGATGTGCTGGTCGACTTCTTCCGGATGCCGACCTATCAAAAGGTTCTGGGGAATCGGCCGCTGGTTTATCTTTTTTATGCGGAAGAATTCCTCGTCAAGTTTGGAACGAACCAGAAGGCAAGGGAAGCCATCGCTGCCCTGCGCCAAAAGGTCGAAGTCGCGGGATTGGGCAGTCCGTATATTGTTGCCCAAATGTTTTCGGCAGAAGACGCCGCCGACGTTGTGGATAAGCTCGGATTGGACGCAAGCGGCGCCTATGCCATGCCTTCTGACAGTGCACACAAAGAGAGACGAGGCTATCCTTTCCGCGATCTCATGAAAATCAATGCCGACTATTGGGAACGGTGCAAGGAGACAGGCAAGGAGGTCGTTCCGATCATGACGGCCGGCTGGGATGTCCGCCCGCGGTGGAAAGATGACAAGCTAATGAAGCTATATAATGGATCCGAGATGCCTTACTACCTGCCTCCGACTCCGGCCGAACTTCAGCAGTATCTGCAAACCGCAATTGTTTGGATCCAATCCCATCCCGAGTCTGCCAAGGCACAGACCATATTGATTTATTCCTGGAATGAAAGCGATGAAGGCGGCTGGCTGGTTCCCACCATTGCGGAGGGAAACGCGCGGCTGCGGGCAATCAGAAACGCGCTCGAAGATTGACCTGACTGCCCCTTCATTTCTGGCCAGCCAACGGGATTGCTGTCATTCGCGCCTGGGGGAATGAATCCGTGTCTTCAAATCGGATTTCGCGCCATCCGGGAACGCTTGAAAGACGTCCGTATTTTTGCGGGTTTGGCACATGCTCCAGTCACTTCACATCCGGAATCTGGCCCTGCTCGAGGCGGTTTCGCTGGATTTTGAAGGGGGGTTCACCGTCGTGACCGGGGAGACCGGTGCCGGCAAGAGCATCCTCCTGGGTGCGCTGAGCCTTCTGGCCGGAGAGCGGGCCGACAAGACAATCATTCGCCAGGGGGCTGCGGCCTGTGAGGTCGAGGCATCGTTGTTTTTCAGGAATCCGAAGCGGATCGACACCCTGCTCGAAACGCTGGGGCTTCCACCGACGGAGGAGGGCAGGCTCGTCCTCAAACGCAGTGTCCCGCGCGAAAAGGCTCCCAAACTGACGGTCAATGGAAGTCTGGCAACGCTATCGGACCTGCAGAGGCTGGGGGAGCAGTGGATCGACTTTCATGGCCCGAACGAACCACGCCGCCTGTTGAAGGAAGGCTGTCAGCTCGATCTGCTCGATCTCTTTGGCAAGAGCGGTGCTTCGCTGGAGTCGTATCGTGCCCGGTACCGTTCATGGAGGGATGCCGTAAGCGAAAGGGAACGCATTGCCCGGGAAACCCACCTCTCGCCCGATCAGCTCACGTTTCTTCAAAACCAGCTGGCGCGCCTGGACGTCCTTGATCTCACCGACGAGGCGATCGAAACGCTGGAACGTGATCACCAGCGGCTCAGCCGTGCGCAGGAACTGACCGAACTGGCCTCGATCATTGCCGGGGGACTCGCGGGCGAGGAGGGAGTCAACCTGCGGATCGCCGCGCTGGTGCGCGAGGCGCGCACCTTGGAGTCGATTGATCCCGCCAGCAAGGCGTTGGTCGAGCGATTGGAGGCGGTCTCGATGGATCTGGCCGATTTGGGGGGCGAGTTTGAGCGACTGACGCAGGCACTCAGTTTTGAGCCCGAACAGATTGAGGACGTGACAAACCGGATGAATGCCTGGCTCGAGGCCCGGCGCAAATATGGCGGAGACGCCGCGGCCGTGATGGCGGCGCGCGACGATCTCAGACGACGGCTGGAACTCCAGGGAGATCTTGAAGGCGCACTCACCCGCCTCGAGGGGGATATTGAAAGGCTTCACCGCGCCGCCCGCGAAGAGGCGGCCGAATTGCGGGGAATCCGTGAAAAGGCTGCCCGCGACCTGGCAAAGATCGCAGCCAGAGGCATCGCCCAACTCGGTTTCAAGAAGGCGGATTTTCAGATCCGGCTGGTGGCACTGGAGGAACTGGGCCCTGATGGCGATTGCCGCGTGGAGTTCCTGTTTTCGCCCAATGTGGGAGAGGCGCCGCTTCCGCTGAACCGAATCGCCTCAAGCGGTGAACTGGCGCGGGTGATGCTCGCCCTGAAGGCCGTGCTGGCAGAGCTCGACGGTGTGCCGGTGCTGGTGTTTGACGAGGTCGATGCCAACGTCGGCGGCGAAATCGGGCGTGTCGTCGGCGAGAAAATGGCGGCGATCGCGAAGTCGCACCAGGTGGTATGCGTCACGCATCTCCCCCAGGTCGCGGCCCAGGGAGACCGCCATCTTGTGGTGACGAAGGATCAGAGCAAGGACCGGGCGATCGTGACGATCGTTCCCATCGAGGAGGATCGGAAGGCGCGCGTCAGCGAACTGGCCCGCATGCTGGGGGATCGTACGGCCAGAAGTGCGCTGGCGCACGCGGACGAGTTGCTGCAGGGGCGGTAAAAAACGCGAAGGCGCGAAGCCGCCAAGAAACGCGGAGAGAGCCTTAAAAGGCCCTCCCTCTTCTTCCTCGCGTTCCTTCGCTTCTTCGCTCCTCCGCGTTCAGCTTGTGCGAGTCGCTTATTTCTTCAGGAACGCGCGCAAGTCGTCGAGCTGGTTGGCGGAGCCGAGCAGGTGGTTGCGGCTGGCGATGAACTTCGCGTATTCCTCGATGAAGATCTTGCCCGGCGGCCGGAAATCGAACTCCGCGGGCTTGTCGCGGAAGAACTCGCGGTGCACGCGGGTCCAGACCAGGCGGCCATCGGTGTCGATGTTGATCTTGGTGACACCGAGCTTGGCGGCAGGCAGGTATTCCGCGGTGTCGACCCCCACGGAATCCTTGATCGCGCCGCCGGCGGCGTTGATGCGGGCAACTTCGTCCTGGGGGACCGACGACGATCCGTGCATGACCAAAGGGAAACCGGGCAGGCGAGCCTTGATCTTTTCGAGCACGTCGAAATGCAGCGATTGCTTGCCCTTGAACTTGAACGCGCCGTGGGACGTGCCGATCGCACACGCGAGGGAGTCGCACTGGGTCTGCTTCACGAATTCCTCGGCTTCCGCCGGATTGGTGAGGGTGGCATGACCGTCCTCGACCTTGATGTCCTCTTCGACTCCGCCGAGCATGCCGAGCTCCGCCTCCACGGAGATACCCTTGGCGTGGGCGGCAGTGACGACGCGCTTGGTGATTTCAACGTTCTTTGCAAACGGATCGTGCGATGCATCGATCATCACCGAGCTGAAAAAGCCTGAATTGATGCAATCGTAACAGGTCGCCTCATCGCCATGATCAAGGTGGACGGCAAAAATCGCATCCGGAAAGATTTCCCCCGCGGCGCGGATGATCGCCTCGAGCATGCGCTTGTCGGTGTAGTTGCGCGCGCCTTTGGAAATCTGGATGATGAAGGGCGCCTTCGAGAGGATCGCTCCCTTGAACAGACCCATGGCCTGCTCGGCGTTGTTGATGTTGTAGGCGCCGACGGCGTATTTGCCGTAGGCGTGCTTGAACAGTTGTGCGGTGGTGACAATCATGGGCGGTGGCGTGACAGAGAGGTCAATCTTATCGCAATCGGCGGCGAACCGACAAGGGGATTATCCCGCAGCCTGAAACATCCATTTACTGGAGATTGCGCAAGGATGCATCCTTCCTTGATAGAGCGAAGGCGCAAATTGCCTAGCGCGCTGGGAACTCGAACTCGGTCTTCTTCTTGTCCTTGGAGAGGACAAAGTAGGCACTGAAGGTTGTGCCTCGCTTGGACATCAGTCCTTCAATGAGTCCGGTTCGGCCGGTCTCGACGAGGCGTTCGACCTCCTCCAGCGGGATTTCCTTTCCGCAGACTTGCTTCTTCATTTCGAAGACAGCGCGGGGCGTCCCGTCGGCATTGGTCTTGGCGACGATGAACGCGTCGGCCGTCTCCAGCAGGTCGCCATCGTGGACTTTGCTTTCGCCCACCTTGCGGGCCTTGGTGAGGTCCAGCGGCGTCCGCTTGCGCGGGGCACGGGGTGTGCCGTCAGCGTTCTTGGCTCCCTCGCGCGGCTTGCGCGGCGGGAATTCCCACGCGATTCGCGCACCCTGACGCAGGAGGTAGGCGTCGAACGGACGACCCTTCTTGGAGGTAAAGCCCTGGATGAGTTCAGTCTTCTGTTTCGCCACCAATTGAATGGCCTGATCGCGGGTGATGGGCTTCTGGCACATCAGGCGGCCGACCTTGAAGGCCTCCTTCCAGCCGTCTCCATCCCGCTCGCGCAGGATGTAGCTGGTGGGCGCTTCGCAGAGCTGGGCACCGGACTTCGGATCGCTCCAGAACGGCTCAAGGCTGTTTACGTCCACCTTGTTGCCAAAATCGAGCTCAGCCTTCTTGCGACCGGGATTCTTTTCGTCATCGACGATCCGGATTTTTGAGGGAAAGCGATTGCCGGTCTTGGCGGAAACAAAGCCGTCGAGCGGACCGATTTCACCCTTGGTCACCAGTTCAGCCACCTCGGGCTCCTCAAGTTTGCGTCCGCTCATGACCTTGTAGATCATGAGGGAACCATCCTGCGACTTGTAACCGCGCAGGGTTTCGAACAGCGGCTTGCCATCAGTGGGTGAAACAATTCCGGTCAGGCGGGAATTGGTTTCGTCCTCCTCGAAGTTTTTCGTGCGATCGACAATGCCCTTCGTGACCTCGACGATTTCGGTCATGAACGTGTCCCGCAGAAACTTGCCGTGTTCCATCTGCCGCAGCTTGTATTCCCACTGCCCCGTCATGTCGGGCTTGGTGAGTGCGTCGGCCTTGACGGCGGCGAGAAACTCCAGCAACGACTCCGCCTTGGCGGTCGGGACGAGTTCCCGTTGATTGCGTTCGATGTATTTCTGATTGATCAGCCCGTCGATGGTGTCGGCGCGGGTGGCGGGTGTGCCGAGCCCGCGTTCCTTCATGGCTTCGGCGAAGTCCTCGTCGTCGATCAATTTCCCCGCGCCTTCCATCGCCGAGAGCAGGGTGGCTTCGGTGTAGCGGGGAGGGGGCTTGGTGGTCTCGGCGTGCAGTTTGGCCTCGAGCGTCTTCGCCCGGCCGTCGTCGGTGGGAGAGAGCGCCGGCAACGCCTTGGAGTCGGGGGAATCTTCGTCAACGGTGTTCTTGCCGTAGACGGCCAGCCAGCCGGGGGAGGTGAGGACCTTGCCTTCGGTTTTGAAGGCGTGAACTCCAGCGACCAGGCTGATGCGGGTTGTGACGTCGAATTCGGCGGCCGGATGGAAGGTCGCCACGAACCGCCGGGCGATCATGTCGTAGACCTTGGACTCCATCTCGTCGAGTGACTGCGGCTCGGTGGTGGTCGGGATGATGGCGAAGTGGTCGGAGATCTGCGCATTGTTGAAAATGCGCTTGTTGGGGCGGAGCCAACCCTGTTCAAGGACACTCTTCGCATGCCGGGCCAGGTCGCCGCTCAGAGCGTTCAGGGTTTCGCGACAAGTGGGGATATAATCCTCCGGCAGTGCCCGCGAATCGGTGCGCGGGTAGGTGATGACCTTGTGGCGTTCGTAAAGCGCCTGCGCGATCTGGAGAGTCCGGCGGGCGGGCAGGCCAAAGCGGTTGTTCGCCTCGCGTTGCAATGTCGTCAGATCATAAAGCCGCGGGCTGGCCTGGCTCGACGATTTCTTTTCCTCAGTGACGATGGCGGCAGGATGTCCCTGACAGGCGGCGACCACGGCATCGGCGGAGGCCTGGTTCCAGATGCGATCAACGCGATCGTGCTCATCGTTTTCGGACCGCTTGAAATCCGGACGCTGGTAGACGCCTTCGTAGGACCCCTTGTCCACCTTGAATTGCGCGGTGACCCGCCAGAACGGCCGGGCGCGAAAGTTCCGGATCTCCAGTTCGCGGGCGAAAACGATGGCGAGGGTGGGAGTCTGCACCCGACCGACCGAGGCGACGTGGCCGGCGCGCGAACCGAACATGCGTTTGGTGATCGCGCGGGTGCCGTTGATGCCGATCAACCAGTCGCTCTCGGAGCGGCATCGGGCGGCATCGGCCAGCCCGGCCAATTGGGAGGCTTCCCGCAAATGCTGGAACGCGCCGCGAATGCCGCCGGTTGTCATCGTCTGCATCCAGGCGCGTTTCACGGGCAGCTTTGATTTGGCCAACTGGTAGATGTAGACAAAGATCAGTTCACCCTCGCGCCCGGCATCACAGGCATTGATGACCTGGTCGATATCCTTTCGCGAGAGGAGTTTTTTCAGGAGGTTGAAGCGCTCCTTGGAATCGGCGATGGGTTTGAGGCCGAATTGTTCCGGAATGATCGGGAGCGTCTCCAGCCGCCAGAACCCGTATTTCTTCTTGTCGATGTCCTCGGGCATTTCGAGTTCGACGAGGTGCCCGATCGCGGACGCGATCACGTAATCGTCGTTTTCGTAGACATCCCCCTTCTTGGGAACTTTACCGAGCGCGCGGGCTAGGTCGGCCGCGACGGAGGGCTTCTCGGCAATGACAAGAGACTTCATGAGGCTGCGAGGCGTTAGGCACCGTCGACGCGAATTTCAAGGTTTAGTTTCCTCGGAGCTCGGGGAAATATCACTCAGGATGCGGCGATTTGCTGAATATTCGGAGGTACCTCCCGTGTCGGCGACGGCACGGGAGATGCCAAAAAGGGCGCCCGCAGGCGCCCCCCACGACTGTCGGTTGGCAATCAGGCCGCGGCCAGCTTCGGGGTTTCGGCGAGCGCACTGTCGAGAGCCGCCAGGAGCTGGGCGATCGTCTCGTCAGTTTCGTCGCCCATATTGGAAATCCGGAAGGTTTTGCCCTTCAGCTTCCCGTAACCGCCGTCGATCACGAGCGCGTGCTTGGATTTCAGGATCTTGTTCAACGCGCCCAGATCGTAATTCAGGGTGTTTGCGAAGCAGTTGAGCGTGCGGGAGCCGAATTCTTCCGCCGGAAAGAGCTTGAAGCCCTTGGCCATGCCCCAGGCGCGAACTTTTTCGTTGAGCCGCAGATGGCGGGCGTGCCGCACCGGAATCGTCTCGCTCTCGATGTCCTCGAGCTTGGACTTCAGTGCATAGATGAGCGGGATCACCGGTGTGCTCGGAGTCATGCCCTGTTCGTGATTCTTTTGAAATTCGAGCAGATCGAAATAATAGCCCCGTTCACCGACTTGGGCGGCGCGTTCAAGGGCACGTTTGGACACGGAGATCAGCGAGAGGCCGGGCGGGAGCGCGAGGGCCTTCTGCGAGCCCGTGATGATCACGTCGATGCCCAGGGCATCCTTTTCGATGGCGACCGCGCTGAACGAACTGACCGTGTCCACGACGGAAATGACCTGGGGAAATTCGCGCAAGACCGCGGCGATGGCGGGAAGGTCGCTCATCGTTCCCGTTGAAGTTTCGTTGTGGATGAGAGTCACCGTGTCGTAGTCCCCGGTCGACAGCTCCCGGCGGAGCGCCGCCGGATCGACGGGTTTTCCCCAATCGAACCTGAGGGCGCCGGCGCTCTTGCCACAGCGCAGGGCGACATCGTTCCACTTGTCGGAAAATGCACCGTTCATGCAGTTCAGCACCTTGGTCTTGGCCAGACTGCGAACCGCGCCCTCCATGGCGCCCCACGCCGAGCTGGTGGAGAGGTAGACGGGATCCCGACTTGCGAAAAGCTTCTGCAATTTGGGCTGCAGGGAGTTGTAGAGCGCCACAAAATCGGTGCTGCGGTGCCCGATCATGGGCTGGGCCATGGCCTGCAGCGTCTTGGTCGATACGGCGATGGGGCCGGGAATGAACAGTTTGTAGCTCATGGAAAATGGATCCATTGGACCGTGCTCAGCGGCATGAGGCAATCCCCGAACACGATGCGATGATGTGGAGATGGAGTTGCATGCGGGCAAAGAGACGGGCAGAACCGCCAGACAATTCCCTGCGCGAAAAGCCCGTCAACCTCGTTTCTCCCCGCCCCTTTGCATGTCGTCCTGGCTGAAGAAGAAGCTCACAGCGTTCGAGGAATATACGATCGAGGTGATCTTTGGGCGTCGGGAAGGCGCCGGAGCGACGATCTTTGCCGGTTTTCTGCAGGCATTGTCCGCCTTGTTCAACGGAATCGTCCAGGCGCGATTCTGGCTCTATCGCCAACGCATCTTTCATGACCAACCCTTGGGATGCCTCGTGGTGGTTGTCGGCAACCTGACCGTGGGAGGAACGGGCAAGACGCCGGTGGTCGAGAAATTTGCACGGGCGCTGCATGACCAGGGGCGGAGAGTCGCGATCCTCTCGCGCGGCTACAAGAGCAAGGCTCCACCGCTCTGGCGTCGGGGATGGAACTGGCTGACGCATGCGTCGACGCCTCCGCCCCGCATCGTGAGCAACGGTGTCACCGTGCTGCTCGACAGCGAGAAGGCGGGTGACGAGCCGTACATGCTGGCGCGGAACCTGCCCGGCGTCGTGGTCCTGGTGGACAAGGATCGGGTGAAGGCGGGAACCTATGCGATCAAGCGCTTTGGTTGCGACACGCTCGTGCTGGATGACGGATTTCAATACCTTCCGCTAAAGGGGAGCCTCAACCTGCTGCTGGTCGACAAGACCAATCCCTTTGGCAACGGGCACTTGCTTCCGCGCGGAATCCTGCGCGAGCCCATCAAGCACCTGCGCCGTGCGAGCTATGTGTTTCTGACCAAGTCGGATGGACGGCGGGACATCGAGATCGAATCGATCATCAAGGAACACAATCCCGGGGTGGACATCATCGAATGCGCGCACCGCCCCAAGTACCTGCAACGGTTCGGGGCGGCGGCCAATGCCCCGGACCTCCGCTCACCGCTGTCGTTCCTGAAGGGCAGGAAAATTGGCGCATTTTGCGGAATCGCGGCGCCGGAGAGCTTTGAGAAATTCCTGCGCGAATTGGGGGCGGATGTCCGGTTTTCCCGACGTTACCTCGATCATTACCGCTTTGCCTACGAGGACTTCGTCTCCCTGTTCAGCGAGGCGTTGGAAAAGCGTGTGGAGATGCTGGTCACCACCGAAAAGGACGCGGTGCGCATCCCCGAGGATCTGCCGTGCCCGGTACCGCTGTACTACCTGCGCCTTGAAATTGAAATCATCCGGGGCGCCGCGGACTTCGACGAGGCGGTCAGCCGTATTTGTTTTCCGGAGACGGGCGCCACCGGTCAGCCAAGGGCATCCTGACGGATGCGCACGGCCTGGAGCACGGTTTCGTTGGTCGTGTTTTCCCATTGCACGAGGTCTACTATGAGTTTCTTGCGGGACGTCATTCGGCGGGCAGCCGAAATTGCGGGATGAGCGATTCGGGGATGGAAGCGAGGTGCGAGTCGCGGTGGACGAGGGTGGCGCCGAGGGATTGCGCGGTGGCCGCGATGATGGCGTCGGCCATCGGCAGGCGGCTGCCGGCCTTTTCGCGCAATTCCCAAGCGGCTTGGGCGAGATCGGCGGTGACGGG
>CAZOXB010000152.1:0-9687 GCA_964583635.1 uncultured Opitutaceae bacterium
GACGGTGCTCACCGGCCGGGCCGTGGCGAGTTACGGCTATGTGCCGGTTTTCACCACCATGAGCGTGCTGCACGTGACTGCCTTTGCGGTGGTGGCCCGGGCGATGCACTCCAGACGATCCGGCTTGCCGCCCAACGCGGCGTGAAGCGAAGGACCCCGGAATGAATTGACAGGACGATCCATCCACCATTCTGTAATTCGCATCGCCATGCTGCATATTTATGCCATGACGCTAGGCCATTTCCCTTGGCGTCCCTCCATTTACTCCCCCCCGCCCCGCCGGTTCATGCTTAACGCATTCAGTGGCATATGGTTCGCGTCCGCGCCGGGAGGTTCTTCCACTCCCGGGCCTCAGACCGCCATGGCGTCGACTGAACTCGGGGATTTGCCGTTCACAGACCCACCCAGATCTCAAGACCCACCTCCGCGCATCATCAAGCAATGAATCCGACATCCAAATCCGCCTGGCACCGACTCACTGGCATCACTTCCGCCCTTCTCTGCTTGAGTTGCGGATACTCCCAATCCACCACCCCTCCCGCCCGGCAGCCCGTCAGGGATGACGTCATCAGCCTGGATGCATTGCAGGTGACCGGCACGGCGCTGCGAAGCCAGGAGGAGGTGGAGAACCGCCGTGAGACCCTGAACTTTGCCGACACCCTGGCCATGGACGAACTCGGGAACCTGGCCGACGAAAACCTGGCCGATGCGCTGATCCGGCTGCCTGGCATCAGCGCGATGCAGACGCTCTACGGCGAGCAGGAGGCGTCCTATGTTTCGGTGCGCGGCATCCCCGCCGACCTGAGCTACACCTCGTTCGACGGCATCACCATGTTTTCCACCGCCAACAATGGCGACGGTCTGCGCCGCGTGGATTTGAACCTGATTCCCACGCAGATTTCACGCACCACCCGCGTGTACAAGACCTTCACGGCGGATCTGGATGGGGGAGCCATCGGTGGCGTCACCAACATCGAGCCCTACAGCGCCCTCACGGATCGGCGCACCGCCAACATCCGGCTTCAACTGACCGGCGAAACCGGCCAGGGAAAGTACATTTCCGACTTCTATACCCGCACCGGCAATTACAAGAACAGGCCGATGGGCGGCGCCCTGTCGGGCCTGTATGTGAATCGTTTCGGCCGCGACGGCCGGTTCGGCGTGGTGCTCAGCGGCGTTTACCGTCAGCGCGACTACAGCTATACCAAGACCAACCCCAACGGCCGCGTGTACTACACCCCCACCGGCGCGACGGCGGCGGCCAACCTCTCGAATTGGGACGGCCTGCATCCGTTCTCGAGCATCTACCGTCCGATGGACTACACCAAGTACTCCGAAATGCACGGCGGTTCGGCCAAGTTCGAGTATCGCATCTCCGACACCTGGTCGGTGTCGCTGCTGGGATTCGCCTACAAGAAGTTCGAGGATCAGGACCTCGACCAGTTCTATCTCGAGACCTTCACCGCCCTGACCCGGCCAAGCACCGACGTCGGCCGATTCAAGATCGGCCGCGTTCGCACCATCTACAGCTATGACCGTTTTGCGCAGGAAACCCGCGGGATGATTTTCAAGGTGGAGGGGAAGCTCAGCCGCGACTCCTCGCTCGAGCTGCGGGCCGGGGCCTACCAGAACGACTTCTATGACAAGGATGAGACCGTCACCTTCCTTTACAGTCCGCCGGCCTCCTTCGTGACGTTCGACTACAGCAGCAGCCTGTTTCCCAAGACCACGGTCGAAAACGCGGATGCCATGGCCAACATCTCGGGTTTCCGCCTGAGCTCGGCGCCGGTCAACATCATCGATTCCAACGTGGACTCCAAGCAGGTCAGGATCGACTACCGGAAGAATTATTCCACCCGCAGTACCGGCTTTGGATACACGACCGGCGCCGATTGGCGCAGGACGGAGGTCAGCCGGGACAGCACCACCACAAACTATGTCAACAACAGCGCCCCATTGACCGGCATGGGATTTGTACCCGACTTCCGCTCGGTGAACTACCCCTATCCCGTGGTGTGGGTTGATTACACCAAGTTTGCCGAGACCGTGCTGCCCAACCTGGCGGTCAACGAGAACAGCAGCAGGAACGCCTCATGGTCGGAAGACTACTTTTACAAGGAGCAGTTGCTCGCGGCGTACGTCTCGGCGATGTATAGCTGGGAAAAGACCAAGCTCATCGCGGGTGCACGCTATGACAAGGTCGACTACGACGCGCGATCCCCGCTCGCCAAATCCGGTGGCACGTATGACGGGACGTTCACTCCCTCCGGCGGCACCTGGGAAAACCTGCTGCCCTCCGCCATCCTGACCCACTATTTCACGCCCAACCTTCGCGCCAAGGCCGCCATCAGCAAATCGCTCGGGCGCCCCCAGTTCGACGACATCGCCCAGGCGGTGATCCGTAATGATGAGAACCTGACCATCACGCGCGGCAATCCGAACCTGAAGCCGCGCCGCTCCGACAACTACGACCTCTCCCTGGAATACTTCTTCAGCAGGGACGGCGTGGCGTCGCTGAGCGGATTCGCCAAGGACATCAAGGACGACATCTACACCCAGGCCGTTGACGAGGAAATCGATGGAGTGGTTTACAGGGCGACGCAGCCATACAATTCCTCGCAATCGAAGATGCGCGGGGTGGAAG
Source organism: uncultured Opitutaceae bacterium (assembly GCA_964583635.1). Classification (GTDB taxonomy): domain Bacteria; phylum Verrucomicrobiota; class Verrucomicrobiia; order Opitutales; family Opitutaceae; genus UBA6669. Next base: position 2,645 of record CAZOXB010000152.1, read on the forward strand.
TCGCGCTGATGCACAACGCAATCCCGGGTCTGCCGGGCGTCCTGGAGAAGCGCGTGGGCGTCGCACTCAACTACACCAAGCTCTGGGGCGAGATGAACTATCTCTCCGGCAGCACCTATGTGCGCCTGAAGTCGCTCCAATACCAGCCTGACTACATGGCCAACGCGACGATCTTCTACACGTTGCCGCGCAAGAAGGGCGAAATCCGCATCTCCTACAACTGGAAGGGCAAGAGCCCGATTTCGCTCGGCCTCTATCCATGGACGACCTACTGGCTGCGCGAGTCGGAGCGCCTCGACGTGGGTATCCGATATTCGCTTACAAAGAACTTCATTTTGAAGCTGCAGGCCAGGAACCTGACCAATCAGGGGGTGAAGCAGGGCTATCTCGCGCCCTTTGAGATGAACCGCTATGTGATGGATCAGGACCGGACTTACGCGCTCGATCTCACCTACAAGTTCTAAGGAGGCTGCGGCTCAGACCAGGAACTCACGCGAAGCCGCGAAGAACGCGAAGAAAGACCAACACCCTGCCTTCGCGCACTTCGCGGCTTCGCGTGAGATTTCTTTCCGCTGTTCAACCTGAACGGTAAACTTGATCTGTTCACCACGAATTGCCGGATTCAAGAACTCTATCCGGATCATCATGAGGTGTATCGGCATCCGCTTGCTCGCTTGGAAGACATGGTGGCTGCGGATGCTGGCCGTGGGATGCCTGATACTGTCTCCGGCCTTGGGGCAGGTGTCAGTACCCGGGCCCACTTTGCACCCGCGGCACTTCATCGCCCATCGCGGGGCCCATCTGCGCTCCACCCTCGCCGGGGAGAATTCGCTGCAGGCCATCCGCTATGCCCGTAGGGCGGGGTTCACCGCCGTCGAGACGGACGTCAGGCTGACGGCGGATGGACACCTCATCATCATGCATGATGAAACCTTGAACCGGACCTGCCTGAGCGCTGATGGGACGAAACTGAAGGACTCGGTTCCCGTCGCATTGGTGCCCTTCGCCGAGCTGAGGACGAAGTATGTCCTGAAAGCAGACGCGCGGCGGAACCGCGTTCCCATCCCCACCCTCAGGGAATATCTCGAGGAGTGCAGTAAGCAGGGGTTGCTGCCGTTCATCGAACCGAAACTGTACGATGCGAGCGGCAATCACTATCGGGACATTATCCGGGTGGCTGATGAAATCCTGGGGCCTGGCAACTATGTCATCACCTCCAACAACAAGGCCAATCGGGTGATCCGGGACATCGGATTGAAGGAGGTGCGTTTGATGGGCATCCTCTATCAGACCACCTTCGAGGAAATTGCCGGTTTGGGGAACACCATCATGGCGATCAGCACCTCGCGCTTTACGGCGGCGGCGTTTGGCTCCCACGCAGCCCGTGCGGTTGCCGCCGGCATTCCCATCGAATCACATGCGGACGATTACCCTCGTTTCGCGATCATCGATCGCCATCCCGTGAACTATGTTTCCACGGATCTTCTGGCGCCTGATCTCCCTCCGGAGGCGCGCATTCTGCGCCGCTGCCTCCGCATCGACGACTTCAGCCTTGATGGACAAGTCCGGGACGGCGGGTGGAGCCTGCCCGAACACGCGACGGTACGCACCCGTGTCGCCTTGCCGGAGGTTTCCTTTGGAGGGATCTATCTGGACATGGAGATTCGGGGCGAGGCCACGGTCCGCCTGGCAAACCAGGAATTTGTGCTGAAGAGTCCCCGGATGGAACGCTGCCGGCATCAATTGATGGTCTACCAAACCGCGCCTGCCTTTGAAATCATCGCCACCCAGCCGTGCGAGATCAGGAGCATCCGTCTGACGCTTGCGGCCTTCTGACAAATACTTGCTGGGCTGCCCCTACCTTCTTCCCCGCCTGCACCTTCGCGCCTTTTGCGCCTTCGCGTTTTTCCTCCGGTCACCAGGACTCCCGCCACACTCCGTCCAGAAGCAGCGTGGTCGGATGGGGAACCACGCCGGATTCGTGGCGGTGAAGTTGCGCGATGACAAGATCCACCGCATGGGAGGCGATGACCTCGTTGCACGGATCAATGCCCGGAAGAACGCCGTGCGGATGCCAATCCAGGGTTACGATACGTTGCGCCTGCGGGGCCAACCCGCGCAGTTGTTCCAGGCCATTGCCGTCCACCTGCCAGCCGAGCATCAAGGCATCGGGGCGGATCTTCTTCAACCAGGGGCCCAGTTTCCGAAAATCCCCAGGCTCGCCGAAACGCACGGCGTTGTGTGCCATGGCAGGCGCGGGATGGTGGGTGATGAACGCGGCGTGCTGCATGCGGTGGATCCTGCCCTGCACGGTTTCACTGAAAATCGCGGCAGGACGCGTTCGTCCCTCCCTGCGCAGCCGGTCCAGTGTCTGCCAGACGCTGCGGAAATGGTAATGGGCCGTGCGGTTGATCACCGGTGTGATCTCGGTGCTGCCGATGATGACCGGGGCCAGTGCATGCCAGTCCCAGTCGATCGCGACCCCCTGGTTGCTGGCGGCGGGGGAGATAAGGACCCCTGAGATTCCCCGTGCGCGCAGGATCGAGTGGAGGCGTCGCGGTGTCAGGCCATCCCGGCCCAACCAGAATTCCTCAATGCCGGATCCGAGTTGCTCCGCGCGCTGCCGGGCGGCCTGGAGCAGCACCTGCACGTAGTGCTGCAGGTGGATCGGCAGGGTGTCCGTCTGCTTCGGCGTATTCACCCAGACGAGAGCCAGTGTTTCTGGTCGTGCGAGCGGACGCCCCCGCCGGATGGTCGCCATCAGGGAGCTGACGCGCAGATCGGGACGGTAATTCATCTTCGCCGCGACCTGACGGACCCGCTCGACGGTGCGGGCCGGGATGCTGGGATGGCCGCGAAGCGCGTAGGACACGCCACCAATGCTCAATCCGGCCGCTCGCGCGACATCGGCGAGAGTTACGCCGAGAAGTTTGGGCATGGGAAATGTGTCGCTTTGTCAGACGGTTCAATCCGAACGATAGGGTCCAAACACCGCCTTGATCCGATAACTTTCATTGCCGTCGTCGAGCACATAGATCGAAAACTCCCCGCCACCTGGATTGACACGCACGACAATGTGCCCGGCGGGCGTTTTTGTGCGATCGATGTGCAGGGCGGACAAAGTGCTTGCCATCATGTTGGTGTAGAAAACGTCGCGGTGCCCGGGATAAGTCGCGGTCGAAAGCAGCCGGCGGTGCACACTCATGGCCGGCTGGCTGGCACCCCACGTTGAGGCGATGCTCGCCTTCGGCCGCAGGACGCTCAGGAGGAAGGGACTGTTGGCATCATAATTGGCGTGGTGGTTGACCTTGAAGACCTCGACCGGCCCGGTCGCCAACGCCACCGGGCGCTCGATGTCCTTCCATTGGTCGGCGGGACTCGCGATCTCCACATCCCTCACGTCAAGGTCGCCACCCGTAAAGTAGTCGAATTTCCCATACGAAATCCGGAGGGCGATGCTGCACTTGTTCTCGGCCGGATAGTTTGTCCTGGGCAGGGCGGACAGTTCCGGAAAATGATTGCGCGTGACCGATCCGACACCGGTCCAGACATGGCCGTTCACCGCGATATTGCGAATTTCGAATTCGGGATAGCGTGCCTTGTTGTGGAGGAGCCCGAGCTGATCGTTGCGTCCGGCCTCGACGCGCTCGACACGCATTCCCCGGTTGGCGCGCTCCCATGCGATGAACTTCCGGTAATTCTCCATCTTCAGATCCACCAGCGGAAGAGGCCAGTTGTAATCGGGCCAATTCCTGTCGAACAGCCGGCGGATCGGGATGTACTCGGCGATCTCGGTCAAGCCGCCCAATTGATAGGCTCCTGACGACGAGACGGGCGACTGGGCATTGATCGCCCCCATGTGGTCGATGTGAAAATGTGAAATGACCGCCTGATCGATCTGCTTCTCCGGAAAGCGCCCGAGCAGGTGCGAAATATAGCGCGCAATCCATGCACCGGCCCCGCGTGAGCCGTCGGGCTTGGGCGGCGTGCTCCAGCCCGCCTCGGGCGGAGCCGCTCCCGCATCCACGAGCAGCGTGGTGCCGTCGGGCAGGATCAGGAAGGCGGACTCTCCCCGGCCGGTATTGATGTGGTGGATATCGAGAAAGCCTTCCGACCACTGCGGAAGCGGGGAGCCAATCGCGGCGGACGCCGCCGGGCTGTCGGCTGCCGCGGCGCTGAGAATGCCAACCGACGCAAAGACCGCACAGAGCAAAGGGTATTGGATCATGAAGGGAATGTACCCGCGGGATTGGTTGATGGAGCCCTCCGGAAGCCGGGTGGAGGGGAGAGCCGGGACGGCAGGTTAGAACCTGCGGAAGGTGTGCCAATGGGCTGATCACTTAAAGCGTTAAGTTGCATGCGCGCCGCCTTTCGTCTTTCGCTCCGTTTCCATCTTTTGCGTCGGACCGAACCGGGGGTTAACGCATTCAGTAACGCCTGGTTCGCGACTGTCACAGCATTGCTTCATGGCTCGGTTCGCCGATGTTGCGCCCTCGTCATCACCTCCCGCTTTTGCCTGACGGTTGGCACCTCTCCGGCTCCTTGACTTCTCCGCCATGTTCACCGTCTTCCAGCCAGCCGATCAGATTCGATCAAAGTTGTCGTTGTTGAATCCCGAGGCCGGACAGCTCAACGCCTGGCTCGGCCTGCGTGAGGTCGCATTGTCGACCGAGGTGCTCGTGGCCGGCGGCGGCATGGCAGGCGTCTGCGCGGCGATCGCAGCGGCGCGAAACGGTGCGAAGGTGATACTGGTTCAGAATCGCTCCCGGCTGGGAGGCAACGCCTCCAGCGAAGTGAGGATGCACATAGTCGGCGCCAACTGGCACAAGAATCGCCCCGGCTGGCGTGAAGGCGGGATCCTGGAGGAGCTGCGTCTGGACGATGCGGTGAACAATCCCCGGCGCTGCCGCGAAATGTGGGACCTGTTGCTCTATGACAAGGTGATGACCGAGCCGAACATCACCCTGCTGCTCGACAGCGCGCTGGTGTCCGCGGAGATGGCGGGTGATCGCATCAGGGAGGTAACGGTGCGATGCGATGCGACGGAACGAATCTACCGCATCCGCGCGGACCTCTTCTGTGATTGCACGGGAGATTCACGCCTGGGATTGGAGGCGGGCGCCGACATGCGGCAGGGACGCGAGTCGCGTGCCGAATTTGGCGAGTCGCTCGCTCCGGAGAATGCCGATGGGGAAAAGCTGGGCAGCAGCATCCTCTTCACATCGCGGAAACATGACACGCCGGTGCCGTTTTCACCCCCGGCCTGGGCCCGCCGGATTGACAGCGGGCAGCTGCAGCGTCGCACCATCAAGTCATGGGAATACGGCTATTGGTGGATCGAATGGGGAGGCCATATCGACACCATCAGCGACAACGAGCGGATCCGCTTCGAATTGCTGGCCATCGTCATGGGCCTTTGGGATCACATCAAGAACAGCGGCAGATTCCCGGAGAGCGCCAACTGGGCGTTGGAATGGGTGGGCATGGTGCCCGGAAAACGCGAAAGCCGGCGGATGGTTGGCGACCATATCCTGACGCAGCAGGATCTCATCGACGGGGGAAAGTTCGACGATGCCGTCGCCATCGGAGGCTGGCCGATGGACGATCATCCTCCAGGCGGCTTCGACAGCGTCACCGACTCCCCTGGTCGGCAGGTGGCGACTGGGGAGGTGTTCAACATTCCCCTGCGCGCGCTTTACAGCCGGAACGTCGGCAACCTGTTCATGGCAGGCCGGAACATCAGCGCCAGTCATGTCGCATTCACCTCAACCCGGGTGATGGGCACATGCAGTGTCATGGGGCAGGCGATCGGCACCGCCGCTGCCGCCTGCATCCGCCATGGGATTCTGCCGCGCGAACTTTACCAGCAAAAGTCGTGGCTGCGGGAGCTCCAGCAATGCCTCATCTCCGATGACCAGACGATCAGGGACGTGCGCAGCGAGCCGGAAAACGACGCGGCACGCCGGGCAAAGATCACGGCTTCGTCCGAAGAAGGTGAGGCGCTGGCGGCGAACATCGTGAACGGCTGGCTGCGCGACTTTCCCGGAGCGAGCGTCAGATGCCTGCCCGAACTCGACGTGCCGCTGGAATTGTGCGGCTCCGGCAACGTGATCGGTCGGGCGACCAACCACTGGGCGGGGCGCATGGAAACAGGCGGAGCCTGGATCGAGCTGAACTGGGAAGAACCGCAGCGCATCCGGACTGTTCAACTGGTGTTTGACTCCGGCTTCCAGCGCGAGTTGACGCTCACTTCTTCGGACAGCATCAACACCGGCATCATCCGCGGCCCGCAGCCCGAGACCGTGCGGGACTATGATATCCTGGGATGCCGCCCCGGCGAACAGGATTGGCACCCGCTGGTTTCCGTGACCGGCAACCATCAACGCCTGCGGCGGCACCCATTTCCTCCCGAGGACGTGAAAGCCCTGCGTGTCCATGTCCACGCGACTCACGGTGATCCCTTCGCGAGGATTTTCGAGATACGGTGTCTGCTTTGAGGATTCGCCGGCCCAACGGCCGGCACCCGCATTGCCTCACCTTGGAGCGGCAAGCGATTGCGGGCTCACGGGAAAACGCGTCCTCAGCGTCTTCAGGACCCGTCGGGGATATTCGTGGAACCGTTTGTCCGGTGCCGGACCATCCGAAGGGAGCGCCTGAATCGCACGGGCCAAGGGGGCTGCCCGCGCCTCCAGGGCATCGATGGCGACGAGCGCGGAGAGCGCCACAAACAATCCGTTCTGCGGCCAATCCGCATGACCGATCAGCAATCGCAGAGGGGAATCGATTTATTCTACCCGATTCGCGGACCAAGGGCGGCCCCCCTTCGCCATGATCAAATGGTCGGGCCGGCGAGATTCGAACTCGCGACCTCTTGCACCCCATGCAAGCGCGCTACCAGGCTACGCTACGGCCCGAACAAGTGAACGGTCAGAGAGCCTGATGCGCTGCATGGATGCAAGCGCGTTTTTCGCGCGTTGATCGCCTTCGCCACGGTATTCCGGTTTGGCGTCACAAATGAGGGTGAGGATGGAATAAGAGCCGCA
>CAZOXB010000153.1:0-1451 GCA_964583635.1 uncultured Opitutaceae bacterium
GCTTCAAACCCCCGGCGAGGACGTAACCTAACAGGTTACATTATTGCGGGAAATTATACTTTGACGCGCGGGCGGCGAACACATTTCAGCGGGCTTGCCATGGAGGCAGAGAGCGGTGGTGAGCGCGACCGGGGCTCGGTTGCCAACGTGGTCGGTTTGCGCGCAGGAGCCCCATCCACGGGACGAGGCGCAGTCCACTGTTGCGTGGACGGTGATTTCGATCAGGGCGCCGGTGGGGACGCCGGTGGCAGTGCTGCCGACGCGAGCTTGGCGGATGCGCGGCGGGTTTTCTTTTCGAACCACTCCTTGAGAATGCCGTGGGCAACGGGCACGGCGTAGCGGCTGCCGGCAAATTCTTCGTTCGGCGTGTCGCCTTCGACGACGACTGAAATGGCGATCCGGGGGTTCTCCACCGGCGCGAAGCAGACGAACCAGGCGAGGTTGAGCTTTCCCTTGCGGGTGAGCACCTGGGCGGTGCCGGTCTTGCCGGCGATCGTCAGCCCGTTGATTTTCAGCAAGCCGCTGAGGATCCTGCCCGTTCCCTTCTGCACGCACTGCTCCATCCCGCGGATGACTGCATTGTAGAGCGCGGGGGGAAGACCTATCGGCTCGGACTGGATGCGCGGGCGGTCGGGTTGATGGATGAGCGTGGGATGCGTCTCGGTCTCGCCGCGGGCGAGGGAGGCGACGAAGCAGGCCATCTGGAGCGGGGTGACTCCGAGGAATCCCTGGCCGATGGCGTAGTTGGCGGTATCGCCGTCGAACCATTTCTCATCGCGGGTGCGGCGCTTCCAGTCCGCGTCGGGAACGAGCATGCCGGTGGTTTCAAACGGCAGTTCGATGCCGGTCGGCACGTCGAAATGAAAGCGACGCGCCTCGTTCGCAATCGCCTGCGCGCCCATCGCGATCCCGCGGTCGTAGAAAAAGACGTTGCACGATTGTTCGATCGCCTCGGAGACCTTCAGCGGGCCGTGCTGATGGCCATCATGGCAGGGAAAGGGGCGCCGGCCGACCATCAGGGCGCCCTGACAATCGACAATCGTGTCGAGCGTGATGGCGCCCGTCCGCAAGCCCGCGAGCGCGGTGACGAGCTTGAAGGTGGAGCCGGGCGGATAAACGCCCTGGACGGCGCGGTTGAGCCAGCCGCCGGATTCCTCGATCTCCTTGTATTTGGCGGAACTGATGCGCGGAGTCGTGTCGGCGAGATTGAAGTCGGGCTTGCTGGCCAGCGTGAGCACTTCGCCGCTGGCGATGTCAATGGCGACGGCGGCGCCGGCGAGTTCGTTGAGGGCGAGCTGTTTCTCGGCCACGAGTTGGAGATCCATGTCGAGGCTGGTGACGATGTTGCCGCCCTGGAGCGGCGGCAGCTTCTGCAGCGGCGGATTCACCCGGTAGCCTGCCGGGTCGACACGATAGATGAGTCCACCGGCCTGGCCTTGGAGCTTCTCGTC
>CAZOXB010000153.1:1461-9544 GCA_964583635.1 uncultured Opitutaceae bacterium
GCCGGTGCGGCCGACACTCTCCTTCATCGGAAAGGTCTTGAGCTCATCGCCGGGCAGGTTCCCGAGGGCAACATCATCCACCTCGACCGAGCTGACGTAGCCGAGGCTGTGCGCGGCGGCCGAACCGTAGGGATAATAGCGCTTCGTCGTGGTGTAGATCTGCAGCGGCGAGGTGACCGGCAGTTGTTCGATGAGTCGGGCGTAGTCGTTGGGGGAGAGATCGTCCACCAGCACGAAGGGCAGCAGCAGGCGCTGGTTGAAATGCCGCTGCAGGTCCTTGCCGCTGACCTTCGCATCAATGCCGAGCATGTGGTTCACACGATGAAGGTAACGCTCCACCACGGTGTAGCGCGCAACCTGCTCGAGCTGGCTGGCGGAGACGAGGCCCCTGTCTCCGCTCTCGCGGTAGGCATTGCGAATCCTGATGAACTCCGTCCGGAATTCGCCGCGCAGCTCGACCAGATTGAGGGTGACCGCAAAGCGCGGCAGGTTGCCGACGAGCAGTCTGCCTTCACGATCATAGATGTTGCCGCGGGAGCCGGGCATCAGCACCCGCCGCTGATTCTGCACGCGCTCCATGTCGTGGTATGCGTCCGTCCTGAACAACTGCTGGTAGGCGAGCCCGCCGGCCAGAGTGAACAGCAGGGCCGTGATCGCGAAATAGAACAGGATCAGGCGCGGGTCGTAACCCTTGTGGGTTTCGACCAGGCTGCCGGGACGCTCCGTATTGCGCTCTTTCATGCGGACAACCGTCATCTCATCCCGGGCTGATCCAGCCGCAAGTCGGCGCCGACAATTTCCAGTGCGCGCGTCTGCAGGGCGAGGTACCACGGGGCCACGAACGCAAGGACAACCTGGGACAGGGCAAGGTCCGTCAGCAGGCGCGGCCACGCATTGGTGCCGGGTGGAAGGTTGCGGAGGGCGAAGAACGACAGGCCGAGAAAGATGCCGAGGTTGGCCAGCAGCGCCACGACAATGGAGAGAAGGGAATCGTCACGCGGAATCCGGGTGCGGAAGCGGAAGACGACGGTGTAGGCGGTGGCGAACAGCAGGGCGTGCAGACCGAACGGCACGGGTGCCTGCGCGTCGACGAGAAGGCCGGCGGCAAACACCGTGCCGAGCCCCTCGCTCCGACGCAGCTTCAATGCGGCGAAGACAATGTACAGCCCGCCCGGAAAGAGCGACACGCGCCACGCCGACAGCAGGTGGTTGACCTGGCCGATGAGTATCCAAAGCAGGAAGAGCGTGGCAAAAACGGTGAGTGGGCGGCGCATCGTTGCCGTCAGGTGCCGGCCGGTTTGAGCGGGACCAGGATGGTCGCCTCGCTGATTTCGGAAAGGCGCGGATCGAGGCGCACGTCACCGGTCTTGAACATCCCATCGTCGCTGCCTTCGAGACGCACCAGTTCCCCGATCGCCAGGCCGGCGGGAAACACGCCGCCGAGTCCGGAGGTGATGATGCGCTTGGGCGCGCTGGGCGATGCCAGGATGTCGACCGGCACATGCTCCGCGACACCCTTGGCGGGGGCGAAGGGAGGATTTTCCCCACCCTGGTAGCTGATCGGCCGGGCATCGCCATCGATGACAGCGGCCAGGCGGAAGCCGGGGCTGCTGATCATTTCAACCTCGCAGGTGTAGAGTCCGACCCACTGCACCCGTCCGACGACGCCGCCGGTGAAAATCACCGGGGAGCCTTCGACAATGCCGAAGTTGCGTCCCTTGCGCAGGGTCAGACGCTGCCACCACCCGTTGAAATCGCGTCGGGCCACCCGCGCCACCTCGCTGCGGTATTCGGCCACCGCCGGGATCTTGAGCAGGGCCTCCAGCCGTTCGACCTCGCGTCGCAGGGTGGCATTTTGTTGCAGGGTGATTTCGTAGCTCGCGTTCAGGCGTGCGAGGTCGCGCCCCGCGGCGATGAGGTCGTTGGCCGGGCGCGTGCGAAGGGCCCAGTAGTCCTGGAGGTCGCGCACGTAGGAGGCGGTGAGATCGACGGGCGCCTGAAGCTCGAAGAAACTGACGCGCAGGAGGCGTTTTGCGAACAGCGGCAGGATCAACCAGACGATGAAGACGACCGCGAGCGTCAGGAACGGCCGATTCTGGAAAAGGCGTTGAGGGGGCACCCTGCTGGCGGTTCTAGACGTTGGAGATCACCCAGTTGAGATCGTTGAGCACGGCGCCGGTCCCATTCGCCACCGCGGAAAGCGGATCCTCCGCGACCGTGACGGGCAGGCCCGTCTTTTCACTCAGGAGGCGATCAATGCCGCGGATCAACGAACCGCCGCCGGCCATGACAAAGCCGCGGTCGACAAGATCGGCGGAAAGTTCCGGGGGGCAGCGTTCCAGCGTGGTGCGGACGGCGTCGACGATCGCGGCGATGGTGTCCCCCAGCGCCTCGCGGATTTCCTGCGAGGTGATGTGGATCGTCTTGGGAAGGCCGGCTACGGAATCGCGGCCCTTCACCTCCATGGTGAGTTCCTCGTCGAGCGGGTAGGCGGAACCGACGCGCATCTTGATCTCCTCCGAGGTGCGTTCCCCGATCAGGAGGTTGTAGGCGCGTTTCATGTAATTGATGATGGCGCTGTCCAGTTCATCGCCCGCCACGCGGATCGACTTCGAGAAGACGATGCCCGAGAGTGAGATGATGGCGATCTCCGTCGTGCCGCCGCCCACGTCGACGATCATGTTTGCGGCGGGTTCATCGATGGGCAGGCCAACGCCGATGGCGGCAGCCATGGGCTCGGGTATCGTGATCACGTCGCGTGCGCCGGCGCGGGTCGCGGAGTCCTTGACGGCGCGCTTCTCCACCTCCGTGATTCCCGACGGGATGGCGATCACAACCCGCGGGGCGACTCGGAAGGCGATGTTGTGGACCTTGCGGATGAAGTAGCGGAGCATCGCCTCGGTGACTTCGAAGTCGGCGATCACGCCGTCCTTCATGGGACGTATCGCAGTGATGTTGCCGGGCGTGCGCCCCAACATGCGCTTGGCTTCATCGCCCACCGCACGGACTTTCCGGGTCACGGTGTCGATCGCCACGACGGACGGTTCACGCAGGATGATGCCCTTATCTTTGACGTAAACCAAGGTGTTGGCGGTTCCGAGATCGATTCCGATGTCGTTGGAGAAATAGCCGAGCAGTTTGGACATGTGGCGTTACGTGGTGCGGCAGCGGCGGATCACTCTGAAGCAAGAGGTGCTCCCTAGTGCTGTCAACGAGCGAACACACCTTGGCGGTAAGGTATTGGCATTGCGATGTCAAACCCCGGTGGGTGTTTTGTGAGTGTTTGTCCTGAGCAAAGTTAGGTGGTCGTGTAGAACGTGAGATACTGTCTCAATGATGGGTTGGCGCGGAGATGTCATGGCGGTGGGATTTGCTCTCAAGGCCCAACTCCACCTGACGGCGGGAAAGAGGAATTCTTCCTGGCTGATACGCGATGCGGCGCCGTGGCTTTCGCGGGGGCGGTGGCCGCGGCAGGCGACCTTCGATTGGCTTGGAAGTCTCAACGGCCGCTGGCGACGAGAAGATCCGGCAGCACCGGCGTCAGTCCCTTGTACGCGGCGAGGTCGGGCGGAAGGGTCGCCAGCGCGCGGTGAAAGCGGTCGCGGACAACGGGATCCTGCAGGATTTCCGGCAATGGAATGATCCGAAGATTGATGCCAAACAGGAGCCCCCTTTCCGCAGGTAAAGCGACGAGAATCTGGTCCTCCACGCGGATCCAGGTCTGTGACGGGTCGAGTGGGGCGCGCAGGCGGGGACGTCGCAAAGAGGGATGAAGGTTGAGCTCGGGGGTGGCGGCCACGCCCCAGTTGGAGCGCTCGTAGGCACTGCCGGGTTTCAGTTTGCCGAGAAAGTTACCAATGGAAGTTCCGAGCGCCGGATTGAGTCCGGGAACGGCTTCGTGAATTTCCCCCAACGTCAAACCGATCTTGTCGGCAAGCGCCCAGGACGAGGGGAAGCAGACCACGCCGGCCTTGAGGACGTATTCTTCCGTGGCGTTGGGTTGGAGCAGGAGGAAGTCGGATTCGAGGCACTTGCCCATGGCGATGAGCCGGGAGCGCAGATCGGAGCCGGTTGCGGTGTGCGGTGCGGTTGCAGCGGGCTCCTGCCAGGAGGCGACGAGTGCTTCCATCTGCGCCATCAAGGGACCGGCATCGGGCGTCGCGGCGGCATAAGGCGCGGGATCGGTGTCAAGCCAGCGGCGCCGTTCGGCCAGGGCGTCGGAATTTTGCGGGCGGAAAAAAGTCCGCGGGTCACCGCGCCGGAGCGTGAGATGAAAGCGATAGTCCTGATCGGGAAAAAGGTCCGTGAGGGAGAACGGCATGTCCGGAGGGAATGGGCTGGTTGCGGGCGCGGCGATGTTATACGCATGAACACCCGTGCGGTCCTCCGCGAGCGCGGGCTTCCGGGCCCATCGCTCCTGCCGGCCTTCCGGCGGATTGCGCTCGCGGCCAGCGGGCCCGGCATGCGGTGATGGGCGTGCAACGCAACGTGAAGGTCTGCTTCATCATCAATCCCCGTTCCGGACGGCGATCAAACAATCCGTCCATGGTGGACCGTGCCAAGCTGTTTCTGGGCACCCACCAGCTTGAGGGGCGGGTGATCCTCACCGAGCGCCCGTTCCACGCGAGTGAACTGGCGCGGACGGCGGTGGCCGACGGTTTTGACCTGGTCGTTGCCGTTGGCGGGGACGGCACCATCAATGAAGTCGGATGCGCCCTGATCGGCACACGGGCAACGCTCGGCATCATTCCGCGGGGATCGGGCAACGGATTGGGACGCCATCTGGGCATACGTCACGGTGCCGAGCACGCGTTCGACACGCTCCGGGTGGGACGAACGCTCGAAGTCGACACGGGAGTGGTCAATGGATTGCCTTTCATCAACGTGATGGGCGTCGGATTTGACGCAGAACTCAGCCGGCGCTTCAGCACCCTGGCCTCGCGTGGCCTTCGTGCCTATGTCCGGACCGCAGCAAGGCTTTTCCTTTCGTATCGATCCGACACCTACACGGTGCGCATGCAGGAATCGGAGCTGACGGCGACCGCCTTTCTGGTCGCCGTGGCGAATTCCGATCAGTACGGCAACGACTGTTACGTCGCGCCGGGGGCAAGCATGAGCGACGGACTGCTGGATCTCACGCTGATCAAGGAGTTCAGTTGGCTGCGTCTGCCGTCGCTGGCGACACGCCTGTTCACCCGAACGGTGGAGGGAAGCCCGCTGGTCTCACGCCTGCGGGCATCCTCGTTCGTGATAGAACGCTCGGGAGACGGCCCCATCCATACCGATGGCGAGGTGCATGTGACGGGCCGGCAGCTCAAGGTCGCCGTGCACCGGGCGAGTCTGCGGGTGAAGGTGCCAGAATAGGCGGCCGGCTGATCAGCTGCGACCGAGTCCTGCCGCAAGATCCCGCGCGACCGCGCCAATCCGCGAGAGGGTCGCCTCCCGGTCCCCCAGATGATCGCGGATGCAGTTTACCAGGGCGGATCCCACGACCGCGCCGTCGGCATGGCGGGCGACGGTCGCGACGTGCTCGCGGCGGGAGATGCCGAAGCCGACCACCACGGGCAGCGTGGTCGTGGCCTTGATCTGCGCGACCGCTGTGGCGATGTTGTCGGCCAGGGAGTCACGCACGCCCGTCACACCCTCGCGCGAGACGTAATAGATGAAACCCGTTGCCGCCTTCGTGATGATGCGGATCCGCGATGGGGGCGTGGTGGGGGCGACGATGAAGACGGTGCGAATGCCATGTTTGGCGGCCAGTTCCGACAGCTCATGAGCCTCTTCTGGCGGCAGATCGAGCGTCAGTATCCCATCGAGGCCCGCCTCGCGGGCTGCTTTCAGGTAGGCTTCGGTGCCATTGGAAAACACCAGGTTGTAATAGGTGTAGAAGACGATCGGCACCCGGGGAAACTCCGCGCGGAGGCGGCGCACCAGTTCGAAGACGCGATGGGAGGTCATGCCTGCGCCCAACGCCCGCTGGGCGGCGAGCTGGTTTGTCGGTCCGTCCGCCAGGGGATCGGAGAACGGCACGCCAAGCTCCAGGATATCGACCCCATTCGCAAGCACGGTGCGGCAAACGGCGAGACTGGTGTCAAAATCGGGGTCGCCCGCGCAAAGGTAGGAGACAAAGGCGGCGCGATTCTCCCGGCGGGCCCTGGCAAACGTTTCGGTGATGCGATCCATGGAAAGTCGGTGGGACAATTGGCACGGATGCTTCCCAAAAGACATCAGAAAGTCGAGCTTTGGCGCCACCTGGGGCCCAGCACGGGCGGGATGGGCTGATGCGGACAGGTGACAAGGGTTGGCTCTGCGGGTTCGGAGCGTGAAGCGCATGCGTTTGGGAGAATGCATTTGCCCGGTCTGCATCCCATTCTCATCGTCGTTGATTCCATGAGTGATCTTCCGATTGACAATACCCATGACCAGCATGCGGTGAGGCTGGCCAAGCTCGCAGAGCTGCGCGCCGCGGGCCAGGACCCGTTCCGCGCAAGCTTTACGACAACTCATTTGTCGGATGATGCGCGCAAATCCTATGTCGATGGGCAGGATAACGTGGTCAACGTCGCGGTGGCGGGCCGCCTTGTGGTCATACGCGATATGGGGAAGAGCCAATTCGTGAAGATCTTTGACCAGCAGGGTGGGGTGGCCGCCGGTCCCCTGCAGCTCTATGTGAAGAAGGATGTGGTTGGCGACGAGGCGTACACTGCGTTCAAGAAACTGGATCTGGGCGACATCATCGGTGCCGAGGGCACGCTGTTCAAGACGAAGACCGGCGAGGTCACGGTTCGTGTCGACCGCTATGCCCTGCTGTCGAAGGCGCTGCGTCCCCTGCCCGAGAAGTGGCATGGCTTGAGCGATCCGGAACAGGTCTACCGGCAGCGTTACCTTGATCTCATCGTCAACCGCGAGTCGCGCGAGCGCCTGCTGCTCCGGTCCCGGATTGTGTCGCATGTGCGCCGGTTCCTTGAGGATCGCAGCTTCATCGAGGTGGAAACGCCGGTGTTGCAGAATGTCGCCGGAGGAGCGGCGGCGCGGCCATTCACCACCCATCACAATGCGCTGGGCATGGACTTTTTCCTCCGCATTTCCCTCGAACTGTACCTCAAGCGGCTGTTGGTCGGAGGCATCGACCGCGTGTTTGAGATTGGACGCAACTTCCGCAACGAAGGCATTTCCCGGCGTCACAACCCGGAGTTCACCATGCTGGAGGTTTATCAGGCGTACAGTGACTTCCGGGGCATGATGGAGCTGGTGAAGGCGCTGCTGCAGTCGCTCTGCACCGGCGTGCTGGGCACGTCGAGGATCAAGCATGCGGCGAGCGGCCAGGAGATCGACTTTTCCGGAGACTGGCGCGAGGTGCCGTACAAGCAGCTCCTCCGGGAGGCGACGGGCGACGCCGGCTGGTTTTCCCGCACGAAGGAGGAAAAGATCGCCGGTGCCGAGGCGTTGGGCATGAAGGTCGATCCCAAGTGGGAGGACTTCGAGATCACGAACGAGATCTTCTCCAAGAAGATCGAGCCGACGCTGATCCAGCCGACCTTCGTCACGCACCTCCCCAAGGAGCTGTGTCCCCTGGCAAAGCTCAACCGGGAGGATCCCGGCGTGCTCGACGTCTTTGAGCTCATCATCGGCGGCATGGAAATCGCTCCGGCGTACAGCGAGCAGAACGATCCGATCGAGCAACGCCGCATGTTCGAGGCGCAGGCGGGCGAGGAGAGGCAGAACATCGACAACGACTTCCTGCTCGCGCTTGAGCACGGCATGCCGCCCGCCGGCGGCATGGGCATCGGCATCGACCGCCTGTGCATCCTGCTCACGGGCGCGGAGAGCATACGCGACGTCATCTATTTTCCGCAACTCCGCTCGCACGTGGCGGCCGCGGTGGAAGCGGGAGGTTGATCCATGCATCCCGACCGCATCCGCCTCTTCGGCGGCGCCTTGTTGCCGCGTTTGTGCTGACGCCTGCGGCCTGACCTCCCTCCATGCCCTGGTTTCTCTACCTGGCGTTTCGGCAGCTCTTCCCGGCCGGGAAAAAATTCCCGTTTTTCACGGCGATCTCGGTTCTCGGCGTGGCGCTGGGCGT
>CAZOXB010000154.1:0-9540 GCA_964583635.1 uncultured Opitutaceae bacterium
AGAGGGGCGGCGAACAGGCCGGCCGCCGGGGCGAGGCCGACCAGACTGAGGATTAAGAAAACTCCCGGAAGGTTGCGCAGAAACCGGCGGCTGCCTCTCCCGGACCTGCCGAAAGGATGGTGGAACGAAGCGCTCATGGTGTGCCTTTGAGGAGAGTGACGTACGGATCGCCCTCAGCTCCGTCCACCGGACGGTTTCGTGCGAGCCACTCGCCGATACGCGAATCGAGGTCCGGCAGACGGGTATGCGCGGTCTCCAGCGTGTTGTGGCTCCCGGTACTGTGCGCAGGCTCACCCTCGCGGAAGTTCTCATCATACCAGGGAAACGGCTCCTTCAGGATATTCCACCGGAAAAACCATTCGCAGAGTTCCCGCATCGAGGCGTCCGCCGTGGTGCGGCGCCGCCACCAGTCGAGCTCCGGCCCGAAGGAGCGCGCCATCTCCAACACCTGGGTGATCGCCTGCAGCGCATACGCGGTATAGGTGATGCCCGATCTCCCCTGATTTCGCTCCACTTCATCGAGCAGAAAGGTGCCGCGGTCATCCTTGCGGATCTTCCAATTGCCAAAAAAATAATCGTTGAGCTGATAGAGGCAGCGCCGCACGAGGAACTCGTCCTCAAACACAATGCCCGCCGCCAGCACCCCCATCAGCGCATTGTCGCCCCAGTTGTTGTTCCGTAGCATCACAAACTTCGTGTGCGGCAGAACGCGCCGCCGCCAGAAGGCTTCGAATGCGTCGCGGTCCGTTTGCTTCCAGCCCGGATGACCATGCAGCAAATCCGCCGCATAGAGCATGGCCGTGAAATGCGAGCCCAGCTGCAATCCGCGGTCTTTGCCCGTGAAGACCGTATCCGCCTGCGCCCAAGCACGCAGAATTTCCACCGACTGATCCGCATATTTCGCCTCACTGGTCAGGGCCCACAGCAAGGCGCAGGCGTAGGCGGATGAGGCACTGCCCCACAAAACGTCGCGCGCGGACTCCAGATTGTTTCCCGCCTCGTAACCGCCCATGATGAGCAGTTGTCCAGGCGGTCGAGGGACAAAGCGCAACGCGATCGCAGCGTCCCGCTGCAACGCCAGCCAGGCCGTGAATTGAGGCTCCCGTCTTTGTTCGATCCAGGCTTTGACTTTCGCGAGATCGCGCGGCGTGGTCACGGTCATCGGATGTTCGAAATGAACCGGCATGGTCCAAATTCTGGCCGGATCGAACATTCCCGCCTCCGCTTCGCTCAGAGTCACGATGTCGCCATGCAGAGTCGGGCTGACGATTCGTGCCGGCTGTCCGCGGGCAAGTTCGGCGGCACGGCCGGGCACCGCGCCGACACAAGCCAGCAGCAGCAGGACCGTCCAACCTTCACTTCTTCTCTGCATCGCGATCCTCCAGCATGCTGCGCTTGAGGGTTTGGGTGTAAACAATGTCGCCCGTAAGCGTCCAGTACTGACAGACGATCTCCGGGTCCGCCTTGGTCGTGTCGAACTTCATCAGTCCAAAGGTGTTTTTGCCGTTGTAGCTGAACACTGCCTCGGGGTTGGCGGGGTGCGTATGCACGTTGGTCAGGTAGCCGCTCTCAAACTCGTGTAAATCATAGGCGCCCTTGCGCTTGTTCACCCACACGTCGGAGCGGTGCCGGTCGGAGGATATCAGCAGCACGCCGTCGATGTGATGGCGGGTGAGAAAATCGAAAATCTCATTCCGTTCCTTGGGAAAACCCGCCCAGGTGTCGTGGCTGTCCACCTTGGCTTCGGTGTCCCAGCACACCGGGGAAACGATGACCTTGAAGGTCGCGCGCGAGGCTTTGAGCACTTGGAACAGCCAGGCTTTTTGCGCGGGACCGAGCATCGTCTTTTCCGGCAGATAGGGGTTGGTGCGATAACTGCGTCCATCGAGCATGAAGAATTCAACATCGCCGATCTGCCATCGATAGTAGCATCCCGGCCAGTCGGGATTCACCTCCGGGGGGTTGTTCCAGTTCTGCTCAAAAAAGCGGTAATTCGGCAGCTTCCAGTCGGGCTTGTCCCGATACGGTCCGAGCCACACGTCGTCCATGCCCGCGTCGTGGTCGTCCCAGATCGCGTAGTTGGACGTGTTGGCGATCAACCGCCGATACTCGGGCCGGCTCTGCCGCTGATAATACGTGTAGCGGTGAAACGCGCCCGGCATGCCCGGGGCGTCGAGATAGACATTGTCGCCCAACTGCAGCATGGCATCGGGACGTTTTGAGTGAATCACGTCCCAGATCTTCTCGTGCTCCGGCGTGTAGCCCGCGCAGCCGCCAAAGGCGATCTTGAAGACGCCGGGCGTGCCGTCCACCGGGTGGGTGCGAAACGCAAGGTCCTTCCCCTCCTCCACGGGATGCCCGTCGATTTGCAGGCGGTAACGGTAGGTGGTCGCAGGTTGAAGTCCCGTCAATGTGCCCGCGCCTGAGTAGTCGCGTGCTGAATGGGTGCGAAAGCGCACGGTGCGCACCGGAGCGCCGGAACCCGTGAGCGGGATCGCCTCCACCATGACCTCGGCTTCATCGGTCGTGCGCACCCACACGCCGGCCTGAGTGGCCCGGATATCGCCCAGCATCGGTCCGTGAACAAGCCGCAGGCCGAGCCTGTCCCGCAGAGCCCTGAATTCCGGCGTCCGGGTGAGCGGCGCCAGCAGATCGCGCGGTCCGGCCAGGAAACGTTCAAACGGCAGGCCGAGTGCGAGCGATTTTTCCATCGCGCGACGGGCCGAATCGAGGCGTCCCAACTGGGTTTCGGCCACCGTCAGCATGAAATAATATTCGGGGTCGTCGGGATCGTCGGCCAGGCGCTTCATCACCAGCGTCACCGCCTCCTCGGGGTGACCATCGAGGATGGCAAGAATCTGCCGCTGGCCCCGACGCTTGTAAAACAGGTCGGCCGGATGCTGGCCGAACATGCGCCGGTTCCAGGGATTCTCGCTCCCCAGAAACGGATGCGGATTGCCCGGCTCGTACCCCTCCGGCGGGCCATATTCGCCAAGTGTCCCCTCGGTTTGTGGAATATCCGTCCGGTTGACAGCCTCGACGGTTTGGGCGGCGGCAACGCCGGCCAGCGCGCCGGAACCAAGCACGAGCGCGAGCGCACAAGCAAGTGCCCGGCCGGCTGCAGCCGGCCGCAGCGGGAGTGGTTCAGAGCAGCGGAGATTTCGAGGCATGGGCATATCAGGTGGTGAAAAGGAGCTCATACATGAATCTGTGGTGCGCTCGCGGACCGGGCATGACGGCCGAGCGGTTCCAACAGGTCGCGGGTGCCCTGGCGCAGCAGGTCGATGTCCGTGGGGCCTTGGAAAAACTGGAAGCCCTCGTCGTGGAATTGGCGCACGCTCGCCGCGTCGAGCGCCGGCCGGCCGAGGTATTTCCCGTGCCGGCGCGCCGCGGCCGCCACCTTCGCGATCGCCCGGGAGAGAAGCGGCTCATCCATCCGACCCCGCAGGCCGAGCGAAAAGGACAGATCGCTCACCCCGATGAAGATCACGTCCACGCCCGGAGTCGCCGCGATCGCGTCAATCTGCTCCACCGCTTGGGCCTGCTCGATCATCGCGACACAAAGCACATTCGCATCCGCGAAGTCGTAATACTCCGCGACTGGCCAGCGAAATGTTGCCAGCCCGGCACCGGACCCGCGGCGACCCACCGGAGGATAGCGGCAGGCGTCGGCAGCGAGTCGCGCCTGCTCGGGCGTGCCGACGAAGGGGAAGATCACGCCAAGGGCGCCGTTATCGAGCACCTTCTTGGCCGGCCACAATTCGACCGACGGCACGCGGGCAATGGGCACGGCCGGCAGGCCGCGAGTTGCCAGCACCATCGCCCGGAAGGTCTCCAGCGTGATCGGCGAGTGCTCCATCTCCACCCAGAGAAAATCGAAACCGAGCGCCGCCAACTGAGCGGCTACCTCGACCGATGGCACCGTCAGGGTGACGCTTTGTACATAGTCGCCGCGAGCCAGTCGGGCCTTGAGCGGATTGCCGCCAGTATCACCGGCGGCGGGAGAGTTTGAGGATTTCATGGCGGGACAGTGGAGCGGAGGTGGGTGAACCGACCGCAGACATCAACGGACGGCAGCGCGGACAGAGTCAGGCGCACCCCGTGAGCCTGACTCGGAGTTCTTCATGAGCCAGATTTCAGCGATCTGGGCACCGCGACCGTTGCCCCGGGCTGTGACCTCGCGATGAAGCTCAAGCGTCAGGTCACCGCGCGCCGTGGCCACGTGCGGCACCGAAAACTCGAGCGGCACGGCCGGAATCGGGCGGTCGATGAACGGGTGAATTTCGATGCCGCGGTCCGTCGTCAGCCTGATTTTCGGCACAAAGTCGTCGCGATCCGCCGGATAGACCACCCGGACGCGATAACGCGCCGCGGGATCGAGTCCGGAATAATGTACGCGGACGGGGACTCCATGGAGCGTGGAAGCGCGATTCAACCAGCTCAGGCGATAGGGGTGCCGCTCGTAAAGCGAAGGCTCCTTGATCAATTCGAAGTCGTCAGCCGGGGAGCGCAAGAACCCGGGATCAGCGGCAAGACCCCGACCGCGCACAAGGTGAGGCTCGTTGGCCGCATCCCCCAGGTCGTCATAGTATCCACCCGGGCCGGGGTTGGTCCATTCGACGACTTCGCGCAGCGCGTCCAACCGCGCAGGTTCGTCCGGCAGGCGGAGGATTTCATCAAAGCGGGCGAGCAGCCAGCGCCGGTTGTTGAGTGGAAAGTCGATCTGATCGAGATTGGCGCCGCGGTTGACTGCCAGGGCCTGGTATTTCTCCACGCTCAACTGCAGGCCGATGCTTTCATACAAAGCCCCGGCCAGCTCGAACACGCGGTGGCGCCAGGCCACGCCCACGGGTTCACTCCCGGCCCGGGCCAGCACGGCCCGGGCGGCGTCGATGGCGGGCGTGGCGCCGGTCTGCTTGGCGTCGGCCAGCACCTCGAGAGCGCGCGTTTCCAGCTCTGTCTCATACTGGAGCCGCCGCTGGATGAATGCATCGTAGTAGGCGCGGTACAGCGCCATTTGGAACCGCCAGTTTCCGAGCAGGGTCGCGGATGCGCGGCGTTCCATCGCCTGAAACTGCAGCAGGGTCGGATGCACCCCGCGATTCGCGGAGAGCGGACCGCGCCAGTTTTGCTCGAGGGCAAGGAGTCCGTGCGCAAAATCATCCGCCAGCGCGGAGTCGACGAAGTAGCGGCCGTAATCGCGCAGGATCTCCAGCACCGGCGTGTCCGGATCCCATGCGAGGGCGCTCCAGACCGCCTTGTTGACGTCGTCGTTGCAGCCTTCCGAGTAGGTGAGGATCCCGTTGATGTGCGGCAGCTCGGAGCGGAAAATCGCTGCCTGGTCCAGCGGACGGGGATTGATCGGCTCGCGGCCCTCTGTCAGCGCGTAGGCGACATCCCACCGCGGCACCGGATACTGGCAGTGAAAGGTGTGAGTGATGTCCGGATAGCTGCGGATCGGGTAGCGGGCCGGGAGTCGTTGCCGCAGCTCTGCCAAGGACAGGCGCACACCGGGCCCGAAGACCACGCCAGCCAGCCAGTCCGGCGGGTCGTCGCGCAGACAGGCAAGAAAGGCATCAAGCCAATCGGCGCCGAAGCCCTGCGGCGACACCCACAAACGCGCGCGCGGATGGGATTTGTGCAGCAGGTCCGCCACGCGGGCCAGCAGTGGCAGAAGGACGGACGGCTCCGTGTAGCCAGGATCGCCGCCCGGCACGAACACGTCGTCGACCCGCGGCAGTTTCTGGAAAATCTCCTCCGCTTCCTGCAACTGTCGCGCGACCACCTCCGGACGCGAGTAGTCGCCGAGGATGGCGGGATACCAGATCCACACATCCAGCCCGTATCGGTCGGCCAGGTCGGACATGCCGATCATCATCTCCAGTGGAGGCCGGGGAAAAAGCGGCGGACGATGCGGACGAACGGCAATTTTCTCTCCCGTGAAAGGTGGGACCAGCTCGACCGCGTTGGCTCCGAAGACGATGAGATCCCGGTAGTATTGCTCCCACCGGTCGAGATCCCAGGCATCGTAGGAATTGGGCGTGGACCGGTAACCGAGCTGATGACCCCTCAACGGCAAACGCGGCGCGGTGATCACATCGAGCGCAGCCGGGAGCGCGATCCGGCCGGGCGACAGCTCCAGCCGCCGGAGCAGATGACCCGTGCCATAGAGGGCGCCCCGGGCATCGTGTCCGATGATCAGCACCGCCGGTGAGGCATCATCAGCCAGCGCCAGCAGCCGGTAACCCTCCGGCCGGCCGGAAACCGGCCGATTCGGCAGCCGGGTAGCCAAAGGGGCGGGCAGGCTGGCAAGCTCCGCTTCCGTGCCGATCCAGATGACCGGAGGAGCCGCTCCGTCGGGCCAGGCCGCGGCAGTCTCCAAATGGATTCTTGTCCGAGCCTCCACCTCCTCGATCAACATCGGGCCGGCCATGCTGCCGGACTGGGTCAGGCCCGCGGATACGATGACGATGGCAGTGGCAAGATCCATGGGCGTGAAATCCGCGCAACAGTTGATGACCCGCCGTTACGGCGACCAGAGGGTGGCTTCGAGATGGTTCTCGAACAAATCCTTCGTGGCGTAGTAATAGTCGGTGACGATATTACCGTCAACGCGGACGGTGGGATGGATTGGCGTGGGTTCAGCGGTCCGTGACTGAGCCATCGGGAAAGCGGGGGGACTTGAAGTCCTTCTCCCGGTAGGGAAATTTTGCCGCGACCTTTTCATCGAGATCGATACCAAGGCCGGGCTTCTCGGGAAGGAAGGCGTAGCCCCTCTCGTAACGGAAGAGCCCGCCGAAGAAGAGATCGTTCCAAAATGAATCCTGTCCACTGCCGATTTCGAGCAGCGTGCAATTGGGCGTGCAGGCGCAGACATGGAGCGAGGCCAGCGTGCTGACCTCGCTCTGCGGGTTGTGGGGCGACACCTCCACGCGGAAGGTTTCGGCGAGCGCGGCGATCTTGCGCATCTCGGAGATGCCCCCGACATGCACGACGTCAGGCATGATCACGTCCACGAGCCGCTCGCTGCAAAGCGGCGCGAAGTCATAGCGCGAGCACAGGCGTTCGCCCGTTGCGAGCGGCACGCGGGTCTGCGCGCGGAGCGATCGCGCCTCCTGCACGACTTCGCTCTCAAGCTGGGTGGCCTCCTCGACCCAGAACGGGCGGAACTCCTCCACGCGGTTGCAGAACTCGACTGCGGCCGGCGGATTCGCCTTGCCGTGGATCTCGACGATGATGTCGAAGTCCGGTCCGACGGCCTCGCGTATCCTGGCGAGGTGCGCGACTCCTTCACGGATGGCGGAACGGAACTCCACCGCATCGTTCCTGACCGGCAGGAACCCGCCCTTGATGCAGGTCCAGCCGTCGAGTTTCTTCTGTTTCCAGAGGGCGATCTCCTCGTCCTCATCCTTGAAACGGCGCTTCTTCGTGTGGCTGATCCGATCGAGATAGCCCTCGTGACAGTAGAGCCTCACGCGGTCCCGGGCGCGTCCGCCAAGCAGCCGCCAGATCGGCAGGCCGACGGCCTGCCCAAGGATGTCCCACAGCGCAATTTCGATGGCGCTGAGCGCCGACATGAGGACCGGTCCGCCCCGGTAGCGCGGCCCGCGGAAGATGTCCTGCCAATGGCGCTCGATCTCGGTCGGATCCTTGCCGACGAGGTGGCGCTTCAGCTCGCCGATGGCGGTGGCGACGGTGAGGCACTTGCCGGAAAGGGTGCCTTCACCGAGCCCGGTGATTCCCTGATTGGTATGGATCTTGACGAAGACGTAATTCTCATCGTTCCCAGCGTCGACGAGGATGGTCCTGAGGTCGGTGATCTTCAGGTTGCGGACGTCGTGCTTCTCCTGCGTGACGGCAAATCCGGGGACGGGGGCAAGCGAGGCTCCAGCGGTGGCAGCGAGTGCGTGGCTAAGGAAGTTGCGGCGGTTCATCGTATCCCTCCTTCCGGGCGGGCCGCGGCGCGCCCAAGCTGCGGACATGATCGAGGCACCCGGCCGGGAGGCATGAAAAGATCTGGTGGGCGGCGGGAGTTGCAACCGATTCCGGACGGAACAACTCAATAGCGGAACCTCACGCCACCGCGCAGATAGGAGCCGTAGAAGAAAGAGGTGCGTATGCGGCCGGACTCCCGGTCGTAGGACCGCTCGGCCCGGTCCTCGAAGATGTTCTGCCATTCCAGGTAGATCGAGAGGTTCTGGGTCACCTTGTAGCTTGCCTGGAAGTCGGTGTAATCGCGCGGCCGGTCCCAGATGTCGGTGGTCTTGTCGTCGCCGAGATCGTGCAGACTCTCCGATTGATGATTCCAGGCGATGCGGGCGGAAAGGCCGTACTTTTCAAAATACAGTGCCGCGTTGTAGATCCGGTCGGGCTGCCGGAAGAACGGCAGATCCGAGCCCGGGCGTTCGAAAACGTCCGTTTTCGAGCTGTTAAACGTGCCGTTGAGCTCGGCTCCGAAGCCATCGAGGAACGTGCCGTTGACAAAACTGAAGACGCTGAACGGCAATTGCAGGTTCAGCTCCAGTCCCGTCACCCGCGCCGAATTGGCGTTCCGAAACTCGGTCCGGGTCAGGGAGTCGAATTGGAGTCCGTTGTAGCTGACGTTCTGCTCGTCCAGAATGAACTGGTAGATCGGGTTCTTGATTCGTTTGTGGAATCCCGCAATCGAGAACATGCCGCCCTGGGGCAGATAATATTCGTAGGACAGGTCGAAATTCAGCGACTCGTAGGGCTTCAGATCGGGGTTGCCGATTTCAAGGGAACCTGAACGGGTGGTGACGCCGCCCAAGGTGTCCTCCTCGATCTCCAGGACCGATTTCGGCGCGGCCTTCTCGTATTGAGGCCGGCCGATCGTGCCGGTGATCGCCGTCCGGATGAGCGAGCGATCATTCAGCCGCCAGACGGATTGCAGATTCGGCAGGAAATTGTCGTATTTGAAACTGCCCCGGTTGGTGACGACGCCTTTGAAGTTGCCGTTCAGCGACTGATATTCGTAGCCGAGGATGGAGGCATCGGTCTGCTCCCAGCGTATTCCGCCGAGTACGGTGGTCTTCTTGCTCAAGTTGACACTGGCCATGCCATAGACTGCGAAGACTTTCTCGGTGGTGTCGTAATCGTCCTCGATCGAGTTCGAGGCAGATTCGTTGGGATCGATGGTAAAATCGCCCTTGTGGGCATTGTAGTAGACGAGCGCATCGTTCACCTCGATCTCGGAGGGATACCGATAGCGGCCCTCCATGAAAGTGTAGGCCGGTTTCGGCGTGAGGATGTTCGCCATCGTCAGCTTGGTGTTCACCGGGCGGACCGAGTTGTCGTCGATGATCCGCGTGCGATGGTTGTATTTCACCCCGGCCTTGAGGAATCCGTCGTGGCCGCCAAAAAGATCGGTGAAATCCCTCTGCACATCCAGCCGCGGCGTCCAGTCCTTTTCGTCCGCGAAGGAATCCTCGATGCGATAGCGCCGGAGGGGATAGATCGCCGGATCATTGACCGCGTTGAGGTAAACCGGACGGAAGGAGCCAAAATTGACCGTCCACGGCG
>CAZOXB010000155.1:0-5772 GCA_964583635.1 uncultured Opitutaceae bacterium
TTTGACCGGTCGAGGCCGATGCTGACGCCGGTGACGACATCGCCCTCGCCGAGCAGGCGGTTGATGGCGTGCAGCTCCATGAATGCCGCGATGCCGGTGAAGTCCTCGGCCAGCGCGACAATCGGCAGCGACCGAACAACGCGCCTTCCTTCGAGGGCCTCGATCTGGACGACGTCACCCGGATTCGCGCCGAGGACGGAAGCGAGTTTTGCGGAGACGATGAGGCCGTCGGTCGGTGGGGAGATCTCGTGGAGGTGGCGGTCCACGGCGCGACTGTGCGCGCCTCCGATGAGGAGACTGCGCAGCGCGATCTGACGGCTGCGGCTCAGGAAGCTGATGCGCACCGCCACCGAACGCGACGGCTCAAGGCTGGTGACGCCCGGCAGTTGCTCCAACTCGTGGACGATGCGTCCCGAGGAGGGCTCGACAAGTCCCAGGTTGAGGTCCTGCCGCTGGACGACGTCCCATTTGAAATCGAGGATATCGGCGATGCCGGCCTTGAAGGTGTTGGGCAGGATCAGCAGCGCGGTGGCAAGGGCGAGGCCGGTGACGGTGAATGCGGCCTGGGCCGGGCGCCGCGTCAGATTCCGCACGGCGATGCGGAACGAGTGGGAAAACAGGTGACGCAGCCTGGTGTGTTCGATGAACGAGGTCCGGTAGCTGGCGGGCGGCTCCGGCCGCATGGCTTCGGCGGGGGGAAGCCTCGCAGCCTTGCGCACGGCGCCGTAGACACCGAGCGTGACCGCGCCGAGCCCGACTGCCAACGCGAAGGCAACGGCGTGGAAATCCAGGCTGAAGGCGAGATGGGGAAAACGGAACATCAGCGTGTACATGTCGACGAGCTTCAGCCCCAGCGCTACGCCTCCCATCAGACCGAGGAGCAAGCCGCCCGCGACCATGACGAAGGCGAATTTCAGGTAATGGATCACGATCTGCCGGTTGGCGAAGCCGAAGGCCTTGAGGATGGCGATCTGCTCGCGCTGGAGCGTGAGCAGGCGCGAGAGGACGGCGTTGGTCATGAACGCCGCGACGCTGAGGAAGACGGCCGGGAAACCGACGGACAGGATGGTGAGCACCCGGATTTCGTCGGAGACGCGGATATGTGACGGATGGTCCTTGCGGCCATAGGCGCCGAGACCTCCATAGGGGTGCAGAATCCTGTCGATGCCTGCGATCACGTCGGAAGCATTGGCGCCGGGGCCGAGGGTGAGGGAGACGTGATTGAAGGCACCGTAGAGGTCTCCGGCGGTGGCGACCTCCTTGTACGGCATCCAGAAGATGCCATAGGTCCGGCTGTCCGGCAGGGCCGCGCCCGGGCGGGATTCGAAGATGTACTCGGGCGAGAGCACGATGCCCGCGACGCGGAAGACCTGGCGCCGGCCGCGCAGGAGCATGGCGAGCGTGTCGCCCGGCTGGAGCCGATTGGCTTCCGCAAAGGCCTCACCAACGAGCACCTCACCCCTGGCGCCGGGACTCAGCCAGCGACCGCGGCGCAGGAACAGGCGGTTGAGCTCGGGCGGATTGAAGTCCGGCAGCGAGCGCACGAGGCCGCTGGCCGGCTCATTCACGCCGGGCAGGTCCAGGGTGACGGGCAGTGCGAGATCGGTCTGGACCGTGGCGACGCCGGGCAGGGCGCCGATCTGTTCCGCGACATCGTTGGGCGCCCGCTTGAGCGAAGAGAAGAGGTCGGCGAAGTGATTGGACTGGTAGTAGCCGGCGCGGGTCGTCTCGAGAGAGTGAATGAGACTGCGGGCCATGATCAGCATGGCCAGTCCGCAGGCCATGACCAGCGAGACGGCCGCGGCCTGGCCCTTCAGGCGGGAAAGGTCGCGGAGGAGCTTGCGGTCCAGGTGCGGCAGCATGGGTTGCGTTCCGGGGAGAATGATCGATGGATCAATGCGGCGCGGCGTGCGGCAGGGTGCGCGATGCGAACGATGTACGCTGCGCAGGGTTTACCAGTGCAGCGTCTCCGGGGCGATCGGATGCGCGTTGCGCGTCTCCGACTGGACGCGGCCGTCGGAGAAGCGGATGACGCGATCCGCCATGCCGGCCATGACGGCGTTATGGGTGATGATCACGGTGAGGGTTCCGAGCTCGCGGTTGGCGCGTTGGATCGCTTGGAGGACGGTGATGCCGGTTTTCACGTCGAGCGCTCCGGTCGGCTCGTCGCAGAGCAGAACCTCGGGCCGTTTGGCGATGGCCCGAGCGATGGCCACGCGCTGCTGTTCCCCTCCGGAGAGCTGCGCCGGGAAGTGGTCCATGCGCGCGGCCAGGCCGACCATCTGCAGGGCGGTCTCCGGGTCCATCGGATTGGTGGCGATCTCGGTGATGAGTCCGACGTTTTCCCGGGCCGTCAGGCTGGGAATGAGATTGTAGAACTGGAAGATGAAGCCGACGGACTCGCGCCGGAATCGCGTGAGTTGTTCCTCGTCGGCATGCGTCAGGTCGATGTCACGGTAATACAGCTCACCGGAGGTCGGGATATCCAGCCCGCCGAGCTGATTGAGGAGTGTGGTCTTCCCCGAGCCGGACGGTCCCAGCAGGACGACAAGTTCTCCGGCGTAGAGGTCCAGATCGACGCCTGCGAGCGCATGGATCTCGGCGGTTCCCGTGCCGTATATTTTGACCAGCCCGCGTGCCCGAAAGAGCGGTGCCGAGCCTGTGACTTGAGCGGGAGCGACTGGGCAGGGCTCGTTCATGGCATGGGTAAAGGAAGTGCCAACCTACCGGTGGTGCCGGGCAGGGCAATCCCAAGTGCCGCGCTGCGGCGGCATTGAGCTGGGATTATGGAAGGAGAAAGGCGACCTGCTGACGCAGCGGTCGCCCGGTCAGGACTTGGTCACCTTTACCCGGGCGGCGAAATTGGCATCCGGGGATGTTCGGAGCGGATGACCGCTTGCCACCGTCACCCGGTGCAATTTCACGCGTTCGGTCAGGCGGTAGGGAAACGGACGTGCGGCTGATGCAGGCTCCGGACCATCGGGATCCGAAAAAAGGTACGGGCCCTGGTATCCGGCGGGGACCTGGCGATCATCGATCTCAAGGCCGTCGATCGTGATCTCGCGTGGCATGAAACACGGGTAGCCAAAATCATGCTGCCCGTCGTTGCTGGCATTGAGAAGAATGGGCTGTACGGGCCGGCCGCAGCCCGGCAGCCAGCGGCAGTCGCGGATCACCACGGTGCCCTCCCAGGTGCTGCCGTAGTCGGTGCGCAGGCTGAGGAAGGAGCGGCCGTTGAGCGTGGAGTTTTCGACGGTCAGCAAGCCGCGGCCGATGGCGTTGAGTCCGGCGTGCCCGAGCGTGCAGCCGCGGATCGTGTAGGTGCCGGAGACTCCCTGGTGCGTGTCCATGCGGGACAGCGTGCAGTTCTCGAGCAGGAGATTCTTGCAGAAATTCGTGCCGACGACGCCCCAGCGCGTGGTGTCGCAGATGTTGTCCATGCGGCAGCCGCGAAGGGTGAGATTGACGACCTCGCTGGCATTCAGGTCGTAGGTCCCCATGCTCACGGGCTTGCCGGCGGAGCCGATCGTCGAGTAGGTCTTGTGGCCGGAAACGAAGCAGTCGCGGAGGACGACATCGGCGCAGCGGGCGACGCTGAGGAATCCCCGGTAGGGGAGGCCATACTCGCCTTCGCCCGTGACATGATGGGTGACGCCTTTGACGAAGGTGCGCGAGCGGGAGATCGTGATGTTGCGGGCCCAATAGTGGTCGCCCTTTGCCTGCCGCACGTTGTTCGCGATGCTCGTGAACACGCCGCCCTGAAGGAGCAGCGGATGTTCGTCGATGGGGAGGGCTTCGACCTTTGTGATCACGGGATAGTCTCCGTCGATGTCGCCCTCGATCGATCCGTCGCGGCGCAGGATGAAGCAGTCGCGCTGCGCGGTGCCGTTGTTCTGGTTGAGACCCCGGCGGATGTAGACGCGGGTGCGATTGTTTTCGACGCGCACCCAGCAGTCCCGTGGCGGTGTGGCGGCGAGCCGGCGTTGGTCGCGTGTGAGCGCCGTGACCGATATCGGCACGGGCGGAAGCAAGGAGCGCACGGCGAAAAGCGATATCCGATGGTTTTCCACATCGGTGTCGTCGACGATGAAGTTCGAGGTGCCCCAGTCGGTGTCGGTCGCGATGAGCGCCGTGAGCGCACGTCGTCCGAGGTGGTAAGTGGCACCGGGGCGGGACTTCACGGGCAGCCCGTGCGTGTTTGCAAAGTCGTGTGCGGCCACGATTGCGGGCAGGTCGTCCGTCTTGCCGTCGCCGACCGCTCCGAACGCCTCGTAGTTCACCGGCCGGTCGGTGGAGGCCGCGGCGCGGGTGCGGCCCGCTGCGACCAGTCCCGCGGCCGCCCCCGCCGCCAGCCCGCGAAGAAAACGCCGCCGGTCGTACCGGGGCACCGGGGTGAGGTCCGTGTGAATCGCGGCGGGCCCGGGCATTGGTTGCAATCGGGACCTCAACGGGTGGATGGCGGGGAGAGAGGAAGACATGTCCATGCGGCGGTAAATTTCCGGCAGGGACCGATTCTGAAGACATCTGCTGCTGGAGGGAAGAAGCAATCCGGCACGCCGGCAGCAGGTCGGGATGGGAGTGGGTCCACGCGGGTAGCGAAGATTATCTCGGTTGCCTGCCCCGGGAAGATGCTCCGGCAGGATGTAACCCAATGGGTTACATCCCCTCTGGAAAAGGTCGCTGATATCCATTGCACGCTATCAGGTGGTTTCAGGCGTGGAGGCAAAGTCGCGGACCGGGGGCAGGGGTGGCTTCATCGCGGGTGGGAATGGATCGGAGTTCATGCGGATTTGTCGGATTTGACATGATATGCGTACATGATAAGAGTTGTGCCATGAACGAAAGTACCCTCACGGAGCGCGGGCAGATTTCCCTTCCGGCGGCCTTGAGGAGGACGCTCCGTTTGCGGCCCGGCCAGAAGCTGAGATTCGAGGCGGTTTCCGCTCGTGAATTCCGGGTATTCGCCCCGCCTTCCGACGCTCAGGGACCGCTGGCGGCGTTGGGCTATGCGCGCCGATTGGGAGCGCGGGCACGTGCGACGAAGGACTGGATGAAGGATCTGCGAGAAGGTGAGGTCTGATGTGGGTTGTCGACACCTGTGTCGTTCTCGACATTTTGGAGAATGATCCCCGGTTCGGCCTGCCGTCTGCCAAGCTACTGCAGCGCATGCTGCCGAATGGGCTCGTGGTCTCGCCCGTGACCATGGTGGAGTTGTCGGCGGCGTTCGGAGGAGACTTGGTGGAACAGAAGCGTTTCCTCGATCTTGCCGGCATTGCCTACGCGGAGCCTTGGACGTCGGCAGACATGGAGGCTTCGCACCGCGCCTGGCACGCCTATGTGCGCGCCCGCCGTGCCGAGAAGGCACCCAAACGACCGGTGGCGGATCTGTTGATCGGAGGTTTCGCCATGAACCGCGACGGCCTGGTGACGCGGAATCCCGGGGATTTCAAACGCTGGTTTCCCCGACTGGCCATCAGAGAGCCCGGGAAGACATAGCTCACAGCATCCGCGGCGTACCTATGGTCTCCGCCATGGCTACACGGCGGGAGCCAAGAGACCGGTGCGCAAGTAGGCGATCACGTCGGCGGCGTGGTAGCTCTCCCGTCCGGCGGGCAGGAGGCGGGCGAGGTCGGTGAGTTCGTTGCCGGCGGTGACGATCGCGGGTTCGGGGATGCCATGGCGAATCTGCCCCAGACCGACTGTGGCGGCGAGTCCGTTGCAGAGGCATTTGCGCCCGACCGTGTCGGCGGGATCGCCGCCCTTGCGCACGTA
>CAZOXB010000155.1:5872-9401 GCA_964583635.1 uncultured Opitutaceae bacterium
AGGCCCAGGGCTTCGGACAGCTTTTCGGGGCGGGCATAGGATCCCGCCAGCCAGAAAGGCAGGCCGATCTCACGGATTTTTTCGAGATCAGGCACGTCGCGTGGGCCGTAAACGGGTTCACCCGCCGGGCTGAGCACGAGCGGCCCCCGTGGCGGAGCATTGTGTCCTCCGGCGACCGCACCCTCGACGACAAAACCATCGACCCTGCCGGTGGATTTTTTCGCGAGCGTCATGGCCAGGGTTGCCGAGGCCACGATAGCGAGGAAGAAGGGCCGGCGCAGGGCCAATGACACATCGCCGCAGAAGGCTGCGGGATCGAAACGGGAGAACCACTCCTCCCCGGGCTGGGCGCCCTCGACGTCGATCTTCAACTCGGCCGGCTGTCCCGCGGTGAGCCGGTCAAGGATGCCGGGAATGGAGCGGGGAATGCCCGCGCCCATCAGGACGTAATCAACCTTGGCGAGCAACGCGCCGAAGAGCGTGGGCAGCGTGGGAAACTGAATCTTTTCAAGAAGGTTGATGCCGACCGGGCCGGAATGCCCCTCCTTGGCCAGGAAGACTTCGGCGAAGCTGGAGGTGACGGCGAGTTCTGTGAACGCGGCGCCCGATTCGACGGACGGCATTGGAGTGAGGCGGAAAGGCCGATCGGCCGGCTTGCCTCCTTCGATAAAGTAGGTGGCGAGGACCCGCTCCGCAACGCCGGCGACGGGGAAATGCCGCAGGGCGCGGCGCAGGTGGCCCTCGGGATCGCCCAATTGCAGTCGCCGGGCAAACACCATGCCGAGGGCGGTGCCTGAAACGACACCGAGTTCTCCCAGTCGGGAGACGGCACGGGCGAGCCGCCAATCGGAAACCGCGATTCCCATGCCGCCCTGAATGATGACTGGATGTTTCATGAATGACAAACCCGGCAAAGGCGGGACTCCGGCGCGGGTCTTCGAGACCGACGTGGGGTGCCACCCTGCGGGCGGGGCCGTGCCAGCGGAAGCCTGATGCATTGATTTTCCGGGATTAGTAGCGCGGACAGGGGTGGGGTAGATGGGGAGATTATGAACCCCGGCGAGCCGGGGCTCTCTTTCTGTCACGGAAGCCACGGCAGACCACAGGTTTGGGCATGGTCGTCAGAACGGTGCTCCGACAAATTGCGAAGGCACCAAGGTGAAGGAGGGTCGTGACGGATGGCGGGCACGGTCTCTGCCCCGTTTGCAGGCAGGCCTGTAACCTTATTCCGAAAATCACGTATTACTGGATGAATGGATCCAGATTTTCGCACCGACAGGCCATCGAGACCAATGAAGGGCGTTTTGGTTTCGCTGGACGATGGTGGGAAAAAGCCCCGCCGGTTGAGCGGGCGTGCTCTCGATGCCTTGCGGGCCGAGACTCTGAATGGATCCGGGAGGAATGATTGGAGGATAGGCAATTGATAGAAAGTTAACATCTTATGAAATCGATACGCGTGCTCGTGGTGATCCTTCTGGGAATGATCGGGATTGCCGGTTCTGTGTGGGGGCAGTCGCTTCCCACGATCAAAGCCCTTTCTGAAAGTCGAACTGTGGTGGAGACCGGAGAGCAGTTGGAACTCCACGTAAACGCGGATGGAGAGGGACCTCTCCAATACCAGTGGGTGCGAAACGGCTATAAAATTCCCGGTGCGACCGGTCGTTCGTATGTAGTCAATTCGGCGAGAGCGGCGGTGGATTCGGGCTGGTACCGGGTGACCGTTTCGAATGCCGCCGGCTCGGTCGTGAGCCGGGTCATTTTTGTGAACGTGGTGATCAAGAATCCCCGTTTCACGTTTCTGCCCGAGAATTCGCCCGTCAATCGTGTTCCGCCCGATCTTGGATCGATCTGCGCGATCGCCTTGGGTGGATTTCACATCCTGGCACTTCGAAGGGACGGGACAGTACGGGACTGGGGGCAGTTCTCCTTCCAGTATGCGCCGGTGCCTGAAGGCTTGAACAACGTCGTGGCAGTCGCGACAAGTTATGGAGCGTCGTTCGCCCTGCGGGCGGACGGCACCGTCGTAAGCTGGGGTTACTCCTACCTCACTGCCGATGCTCTAAGAGAATGGTCCGACGTTGTGCAGTTGTCGGCCGGTTTGGGCCATCTTCTTTTGCTGACGTCAGACTATCGCGTGCAAGCTTGGGGCTCGAACACTGGGACGCAAACCATGGTACCGGAAAACATGGGCAAGGTCGTCGGTGTCGCTGCCAGTTCCAGTACCTCATTTGCCTGGACCGAAGACGGACAGATCTATGCCTGGGGGGACAATGCGAGTTTACAGGTCACCGATGGCAAATTTGCGTTGGCCGGCAGCAAGGTGATTTCGGTCGTAGGGGGGGAGGACTTTTGCTTGGGACTCATTTCCCGTTTCGGCCAGGATTCGTTGGTTGGCTGGGGACGTAGTTACTCTCATGTGGACCAGCACCCTTTCATCCGCGGAGAAAAAGTGATTGGGGTGAAGGCAGGGGACACGAGCGCCGTTGCCTTGCTGGACAACGACAATGCCGTCATGTGGGGTTTCACGGAAAGTGCTGGGTCCTACTCCCAGAAACCCATTCCGAATGCCCAATTGATCGATGCCATTGGTGAATCCATTGTCGTGGTCAGCGCCGGGCCTGACGACGGAAAAGATGACATTGCGGCCATTCGTATCCACCCGCAGTCACACGACGTCCGGCCCGGACAGTTGGTTGTGCTGAACTGTCTCGCGGAATCACCGCTCGCCACTTATCAATGGTACCGGAATGGTGCAGCCATCCCCGGAGCAACCGGGAGCAACTATTCCTTCCTGGCGTCAGGCGGCAGCGGTGAAGGCCAGTTCGCCTGCCAGGTCAGTGTGGCATCTGGCAGTGCAATGAGCCGCAGCGCGGATATTCGCCTGCGAGCGGTGGCACCCAAACCTCGTTTCCGCAATCTCTCGGTGCGTTCCCGCCTCAAAGAAGGAGAGGAGGCCGTCATACTCGGCTTCGCGCTCCGGCGTGAAAACGATCTCGGTGCCGAAGATTTATTGATTCGCGCCGCGGGCCCCGCGTTGCAGCAATTCGGACTAACCCAGGTGGCTGCTGATCCTTGGATTGAGCTCATGGACGGAGGGCGTGTCCGGCAGAGCAATGACAATTGGAACGACGATGCCGCCACCGTCAATGCCACCCAAAATGCCGGCACATTCCCGTTCAGCCCGGGTGGGAAAGATGCCGCGCTGGTCGCAAATAATCTCGGGGCGGGACCGTATACCGTGCGGGTTCACAACCGTGAAGCGGGCGCCCCCTCGGTGGCGCTGGCCGAAGTCTATCGGGCCGGGAATGCCTCTGCCGAGGATCAGGTGGGCCTCGATTTGATCAACCTGTCGGCCCGGGGCGGGGTGGGCTCGGGCGAGGACACCTTGACCTTGGGTTTTGTGATTGAGGGTATGGTTTCCAAAACGGTCCTCATCACAGGGATTGGTAAGGCCCTCGCCGCCTTTGGCATCACGCGACCGGTGGAAGATCCAGTCTTGCGCCTCTATCAAGGGAATAAATTCCTTTGG
>CAZOXB010000156.1:0-4266 GCA_964583635.1 uncultured Opitutaceae bacterium
TCTTGCCAATGACGACATACTTGGCAGGCGTCCTGATCTCCGTGATCAGCTTGAAGAGATTCGAGTTGAGCGGTCCGCAAAGACCCTTGTCGGTGGAGATGACAAGGACGCCGCGGGTCCTGATCTCGCGCCTGGCAAGGAACGGATGCTGCGTCTCGTCAACCCGGGGCGCGAGCGCGGCCAGCATGTTCGCCATCAACTGGGCGTAGGGGCGCCCGGCGAGCGCGGAATGCTGCGCCTTCTTCATCTTCGACGCCGCCACCAGTTCCATCGCCCGGGTGATCTGGCGGGTGTTCTTGACGGACTTGATGCGGCGTCGGATGTCGCGGGTTGAGGCCATGACAGGAAAGGCTTAGGGGCGGATGGGCAGGTGGCGGGACTTCGCTGCGCCTCAGGCGGTGAACGTTCCCTTCCATTCGTCCATGGCCGTCTTGATCTTGGCCTCGAGATCCTTGTCGAGCGCAGCCTTGGTGCGAATCTCGGTCAGGAGGGCGTCCTTGCGCGTGGCGAAAAACTCCCGGAGGGAAACCGCCGCGTCAGTGACCTTCTTGATTTCGAGACCGTCGTAATAACCCTTCTGCATGGCCCACAGGGTCACGACCTGCTGCTCGATGGGCACGGGGTTGAAGGCGGGCTGCTTGAAAAGCTCGACGATGCGCGCGCCACGATCGAGCTGCGCCTTGGTCTTGGCATCAAGATCGGAGCCGAACTGCGCGAACGCAGCCAGCTCGCGGAACTGGGCGAGTTCGCCCTTCAGCTTGCCGCCAACCTGTTTGGTCGCCTTGATCTGCGCCGCCGAACCGACGCGGGAGACGGAGAGACCGACCGAGACAGCGGGACGAACGCCCTGATTGAACAGGTCCGTTTCAAGGAAGATCTGTCCGTCCGTGATGGAAATGACGTTGGTCGGAATGTACGCCGAGACGTCACCCGCCAGCGTTTCAATGATCGGCAGCGCCGTGAGCGAGCCCTTGCCGTCGAGGCGCGCGGAGCGCTCCAGGAGGCGGGAATGGAGATAGAAGACATCGCCCGGATACGCCTCGCGGCCGGAGGGACGCTTCAGGATCAGCGAAATCTGGCGATAGGCGACCGCATGCTTGGAGAGATCGTCATAAACGATCAGCGCGTCCATGCCGTTCTCCATGAACCATTCGCCGACGGCGGCGCCCGAGTAGGGTGCGAGGTACTGGTTGGCGGGATTGTCGGCGGCGGGTGCCGCGACGATCACCGTGAATTCCAAGGCACCGGCCGCCTCAAGGGCTCCGAGCGTGCGGACGATATTCGAATTCTTCTGCCCAACCGCGACGTAGATCGAGTAGACCGGACGGAAGTTCTTGTCGCCGCTCGCCAGGCCGACCTTGTTGATCTTCGCCTGATTGATGATCGTGTCGATCGCGATGGTGGTCTTGCCCGTGCCACGGTCGCCGATGATCAGTTCGCGCTGACCGCGGCCGATCGGAATCATGGAGTCGATCGCCATGATGCCGGTGAAAAGCGGCTGGGAGACGGATTTGCGGACGATGATGCCGGGGGCGATCTTCTCGACCGGATAGGTTTCGCCCGACTGGATCGGGCCCTTGCCGTCGACCGGATTGCCAAGCGCGTCCACCACCCGGCCGAGCAGCCCCTTGCCCACGGGTATCGAGAGCAGCCGGCCGGTCGTCTGGACTTCGTCGCCCTCCTTCAGGCCGGAGATGTCGCCCAGGACGACGCAACCGACTTCGTCCTGTTCGAGATTGAGCGCAATGCCGACCGCGCCGCCCGGGAACTGGACCATCTCGTTGTACACGACGTCGGAAAGACCGTCGATCTTGGCCACGCCGTCAGCGACGGTGCGGATGACGCCGGTGTTTTTTCGGACCGCCCGGCTGGAAAGTTTGGCGATCTGTTGTTCGATTTGTTCGAGGACCGTGCTCATGCGGCGGGAAGGGTTGGGACTGCTTTGAAAGGGAAGTTAAAGGGACAGGCCGGCCAACTGGCCGGCGACGGACGACTCGTAGACATCGTCACCCACGCGAACGCGGAGTCCGGCGAGCAGGCCGGGCGCATCCTTCGCGACGGCAACGATCCTGCGCTGGTAGCGGCGTGTCATGGCGGCCGCAATGGACTCGAGCACGCCCTGGCCCAAGGGGCCCGCGTGTTCGACGACCGCGCGTTCCTTGGCAAACTCCACCGCGACGAGGCGCTGGTAGGCCTTGAGCACGGCAAGTGGCCGGGCCGGTGGATTCTTCTCCAGGAAACCCAGCACTCCCGCCACGCGCTCCGACGACAGGTTTCCGTCGACGAGGCTCAGCGACAGGAGCTGGCGGGCAAGCTGCTGGACATGCTTTTGAGGGGCGGCCATGAAATTATGATCAGGAAAGGGCAGACGAAGCGGTTAAGGATTCCGCTCGCGAAGGCTCATTCAAACATTGCTCAATTCGCGGGCGACCGAGTCGTTGTAGCGACTGCGCTCGGCATCCGTGAGCTCCTTGGACAGCACACGCTGGGTGGTCGCGATGACCAGATGCGCAATCTCCCCGCGAACCTCTTCGAGCATCTTCCTGTGCTCGAGCTCGATGGCCTGCTGTGCCTTGGTGATGATGCCGTTGGCGCGCTCCGTTGCCGCCGCGGTTTCACGCTCGGAAAACTCCTTGGCCGTCTTGCGCGCCTCGTCGATGTAGCGGGCGGCCTCCATCTGGGCGTTCTTGACGATGGCGGCATGCTCGTGGTGAGCGCTGTCGAGCTGCGCCTTGGCGTCATCGGCGAACTTGAGCCCGGCGGCGATCTTCGCTTTGCGCTCCTCGATGGTGGCCATCACCGGCTTGAACGCGAAGTACCAGAGCACCGCGGCGACGATCACAAAATTGACGGCCTGGGCCAGGATGAAGGGCAGGTCGATGCCGAAATCCTGTGCGATCTGGGTGATGCCGGAGGATGCGGCATCGGCATGGCCAGCGGCTTCAACGGCGGCGACAAAAAGCATCGAGGTGAGCATGGAGGGAAAGTGACCGCGCGGAACGCCGAACGCCCCGCGCGGAGAGGGATGTCAGGGACTACCTACCGAGGAACAGCGCGTAGAACGCGACCGCTTCAGCGAGGGCCATGCCGATGATGGCCTGGACGAGGATCTTGCCGGAGGCGCCAGGATTGCGGCCGACGGCTTCGACCGCCTTGGTACCGACGAGGCCTACACCGAGGGCTGCACCGAGACAGCCGAGCGCGCCCTGGATGCTGCCGGAAACTTCTGCGAGGAGGGTGGTGATCATGGGAGTTGTTATTTGTTGGTTGGTTTTCCGTCGTGCGCACATCAGAGGCACGCTCCCGACGAGAAAGGCGTGAAATCAGTGATGCGATGCGGCCGCGCCATGGCTTTCGTCGTGACCGTCGCCATGGTTGCAGACCAGCCCGATGTACACGCTGACCAGCAGCGTGAAGACGAGGGCTTGGACAAAACCGATGAGGATTTCGAGAAAGTAGAACGGAATCGGCAGGCCCCATTTCATCATGCCCGACATGGCATGAAGCAGGTTCTCCCCGCCGAAGACATTGCCGAAAAGGCGGAAGGACAGCGAAACCGGCCGGAATGCGATCGAGACAAGCTCGATGATGCCGACCGCAAAAAAGATCAGGAACAGGAAGTAATAAATCACCACCGGAATTTCATTCTTGTCCGCCTTGTTGCCGAAGATGTCGTACATCACGACTTTGGGTCCGGCGTACCGCGTGATGAAATAAATCCAGGCGACAAACGAAACGAGCGAGAGGGCGAGCGTGCCGTTCATATCCGCATTGCTCGGACGCACCAGATCGCGCCATTGCTGGGCGTCATGATCGAATATCTTGACGGTGCCCACCCCGGGGAACAATCCGCTCCAATTCTGGATCAGAATGTAGATGAACAGGCCGATCAGAAGCGGAAACGTCGCCTTGGCGACCTTGCTGCCGACGATGGGTGCGGTCAGCTCAAGAACGCCCTCGACGAGACTTTCCACCATCGACTGGCCACGCGTGGGAACCAGCTTCGGCCGGCGCACGGCCAGACGAATCAACACTATCAGCACCGTCGCCACCACCCAACTCGTCACCATGCTGTTGGTCACCGGCAACGGGCCGAGATAGAAGAGCGCTTCCGCTGCAGGTACAACGCCATGGGAATGCCCCGCGGCAAATGCCGGCGCGCCCGTGGCCAACATGCTGACGATTAGAGCGAGTTTATGGACCCGTGACATGGACGCGCAAGAGGACGTGTAATGGTTTGAAAGGAACCAACGAAGCAGAACGCTC
>CAZOXB010000156.1:4366-9326 GCA_964583635.1 uncultured Opitutaceae bacterium
GTGCTGAAGTTCAGGTTCACGCATTCCAGCCGAACATCTAAAAACGTAAGTCCACGAGGCAACCCTAGGGTTCGTTTGCGAGCAGTTCTTCAATGCTGAACTGTTGTTCGCCTCGGCGCACATGAAGAATCCGTACATTTTGGCCATCCAACCTGTAGTAGATCCAACACGGGCGAATCCACACCTGACGATAGCGTGGGTGGGGAAACTCGGGAATCGGCCTTCCCATCGAGCGAAACCGCTGCAGATGATCGGTTATGGCGAAGATTCTCTGCACGACGGCTTTGGCGGCATCCGGCTTGTCCAGCGCTATGTACCCGGCGATCGACTCCAACTGAAGCAGCGCCGGATCCGACCAGATTACTTCAGCCATTTACGAAGTCGCCGTTTTGCTTCCGATTGAGTCGCCACGCGGCCTTCCCTGATGGCTTGCTCGCCCAGCGCTATTCCTTCCAAAACTGAAAGTCGTCGATTCATTTCCTCATAGGTGCCGACGTCGACCAGGTAAGCGGCCGGACGGCCATGCTGTGTGATCAGAATCGGATCACGCGCTTCTTGGAGTTCGGCGATGAGCTCTGTAGCCCGCCGCTTGAGTGTTGTCACCAGCTCTGTCTTCATGAATGCCACTTAAGTGCCACTCCGAGCGAGGTCAAGTGCATCGCCCATTGCCGCCTCCACCGGGTTGAGCCGGGGGCAGAGGGCGAATCGGGTGAATACGGCTTGGTTCGCCGCGTGTGTTTCATTATGCATTCGCCCCAATGCACCCCTTTCCTGTTCGCTACAGACTGCGATTGGCCGTTCTTTTGGGCGCGCTGATCGCCCCGTTTTCCCTGAGCGCCGAATCCTGGCATGTCTTTTTTGGCACGGGAGGGCCGGGAGCGGATGGCATCTATCGCTCCACGTTCGACACTGCATCGGGCAAGCTCGGGCCCGCCACGCGGGTCGCGACCGCCAGCAATCCGGGATTCCTGGCACTGCATCCGAAGGGAAGCGTGCTGTATGCAGTGGCTGCCTTGGACAAGGTTCCTGTCGCGGCAGCTTACCGGCTGGGCGTCGATGGCGCGCTTTCTCTGCTCAACAGTTCACCCATCGGCGATGGAAATGGCACGCACATCGCCGTTCATCCCTCCGGAAAATTCCTGCTGACCGCGCAATACGGCGGGGGTTCGGTGGCGCTCTTCCCACTCGACGCCGAGGGGCGGTTGGGCGCAGTCCACGTCATCGAACATGTGGGAGGATCCCGCGTCGTGCCAAAACGACAGGACTCGCCGCACCCCCACTGGTGCGGATTTTCACCGGACGGTCGATTCGCCCTGGTCCCCGACCTTGGATTGGATGGCATTGTCATCTATCGTGTCGATACGCAGAAACCGGCGATCGTGCGGCACAGTTTCGCGGCGTCCGTTCCCGGAGGCGGAGCGCGCCACATGCGCTTCTCGCCCGACGGACGGTTCATCTACCTCATGGATGAGCTCTCGTTGACCGTGACAACCTTCGCGTGGGATGCCGCTCAAGGAGCGGCGCACATCCTCGCGAGTGTTCCCATGTTGAGCGAGGAAGCCAGGGAGGCGGAACAATTCACCTCCGGCGCCGAGATCGTCGTTCATCCCACCGGACGCTTTGTCTACGCCTCAAACCGCGGCCACGACACGGTGAGCGTTTTCCAAGCCGATCCGGCAACCTCCGTGCTCAAGTTGGTGCAACTGCAGCCGGTCCGGGGAGCCTTTCCGCGCAACATCAACCTGGCCCCCGGCGCCGGCTGGTTGCTCGCCGCCGGACAGGATTCAAACACCGTCTCCGTGCACAAGGTCGATCCGAACACCGGGAGGCTGACTTATCAAACCAGGGGAGTGATCAACGTCCCGGCACCCATTTGTATTCTCTTCGTGCAAATGTGAAGGTACCCGCGCACCTCTGACCGCGTTTGGCGCATCGCCCGTCTTGTTCCGCGATGCCCCCGCCTGCCACAACCGCCTTGTGTAGTCTATCCCAAAGACTGATCAGTAGGCATCGAAGGAATCCGCTCGATCGCCACGCGCTGTCTGCGTGGCGATCGGCTTCGAATTCGATTACCTGGCCTTCGGTTTCACCACCAGCTTGCTGCGGTCCTGCCAAGGCAGCACCGGCATGGCCGGATGGTCCGGACCAAAGGTTCTCAACAACACCATTTCACAGTCACCCGTGTTCCTGATGACGACCTCGCTGGCGGTTTGGGCAGGAATCACGAAACACCAATTGCCCAAGTCACCGGGCTTGAGTGCCCGCGGAGCCGCGGCCACGTGGGTCCCAACGGTGCCGACTCCGGCGGTGCAGATCATGTCGCTGCCCACCGGATCCTTCATGCGATACTCCACACCCGGCTGAATCACCAGGCGTTTCGAAGCCAGGACCTGATGGTTATTGCCGCGGCCGAAAGCGCCGTAAATCACCCAGTGATCAGTGACGTCCCTGCCGTCCGAGGTCTGCGTATCCAAAATAGGAGTACACGAGTGCTTCTCGCCATACAGCGGGTCGTGCATGTTTTTCCAGTCGAGCGCCTCGTCCGAGATGAGGTAATCGAGCAGCTCGTCCCGATCGATCTTTGCCTCAGCTTCGCCGTCGGTCACGCGCAGGCGAGCGGGGATCTCACGGCCGACCAGCAGGCTCCGTGGAATCTTCGGCATCGGTTCATACATGCGATAACCGTCGTCCAGATACTGGGGTTCGTAGTGCGGAAGAAACGCAGCCGGACCGTGAAGGTTCTGCGTCTTCATGATCATGGCATTGCCGGGACGCATGTAGAACCAGCGCGCGTGACGTTTGATCTTCAACATCGGATCGTTCCAGCCCTCGACGGTCAGGTATTTGCGCAGTTCCGCCGGGCCAAAGTCTTCGTGCAAGCCGACGGACATGAAGCACTGTTCGTCGAACAGGTCGTAATCCGGGATCATTGTCGGCTCGATCCAATAGGCCTCCTCCTTGACATCATGCGAATGGTGGGGGAGCCGGTTCTTGTTGATGAAGAATTTGGAGTAACGGAACATCCCGTGGCCTAACGATTTCAGCTTGGGCCCGAGCAGAGCGTCCGGAACGTGGCGAATAAAGTCCTTGAGCGCGACCAGCTTCTTTTTGCCGTCGACCTGGACGACGATGTAGCATCGGCCGGAGCCGTAGTAACCATGCTTGCGGAGGAAATCCTCCTCCGAGGTGAAATCCTCGAAGCC
This sequence comes from uncultured Opitutaceae bacterium, assembly GCA_964583635.1. Lineage (GTDB taxonomy): Bacteria > Verrucomicrobiota > Verrucomicrobiia > Opitutales > Opitutaceae > UBA6669. The sequence goes on from CAZOXB010000156.1 coordinate 7,570, forward strand.
GAACCAAATTTCATCCCACTCGAATCCGGGGATGGGAGACCGGCAAGCCGAGATGATCGGGTTGCCAGCGCCCGAGGCGCAGAACGGGCGGCACATCATGGCGGTATTGGTCGCCAGCGCGCCCCCTCCTGCCTTGATGGTCGATTCACAGATGATTTTCAGATCGTCACCCTCAAGAATCTCGAACGGGCGACCGTACATGTTCTGAATTGTCGTTTTGGGCATCGCAATTTTGCTCGGTGGCCTTGGGACGAATGTCAAATTTGTTCAGAACACGTCGTTCCCTTTGCTTTGGTGTCGGAAAAGGTCGAACCCGCGCTTCCCAGCCAGCAAGGTCAGCCGGGCGATCGGGAGGCGACAGCGGCTTGCGTGGGAAACGGGGGGAAACCCCCAAAATGCATCAGGTACTTGCCGCAGGGCTTGAGTTTTCGCTGACCCGCCTTGGTGGGATGCCGTTAATGCGGCTGACGACAACCCGCCCTCCCGGAAAATTGCCTCGTCAAACTCCCGTGACCAAAAGTCCGAGCTCAATTCTCAAGTCATTTCGCACCTCCTTGAAAAAGGCCGCCGCGCCGGACGCGGAAGGCAATTCCGCGCCCGCCAAGGCGGCATCCATCTCCCTTCCGGCGTCCCCCTTCCACCCGGGACTCTCCCTCTTCGCCAACCAGAAACAAGCGCAGGCCAGTGCCGATCTGTTGGGAGTGCCATGGGCGCCCATCACGTTTGCCTGCGGCTTTCTGATCACCGATGGCTGGCACTTCCACGACACCAACGGCCTCGTCAGGACGTTCTGCCCGGTGCCACATGCGTGCCTCGAGGTGATTCAGGAAATCGTCGAGCAGCTCCAGAAGTCGGACCTCGACCCCAGGTATTATCCCATCCACATCACACAGGCACTCCGCGATTCCCCCGCCCTGTCGTCGCTCAAGCAGTCCGCCTTCGACACCGTCTGCCTGTGCACACTCATGCGGATCGCCCACGCGCCGTACACGGGCGACAAGGACGATTGGCTGACGATCCCGGCCTGGGCGCTGCGTATTCCGAAACGTCGTCCGAAACTCTGAGCATCAGGGTTCGATCAAGACGGGCAACCCCACCCACGCGACCTTGAGCAGCGTCTCGGCATCCCAGTTGGCGAGGCGAAAGCAGCCATGCGATTCGGTCCGTCCCACCAACTCGGGCGACGGTGTTCCGTGGATGCCATAGCCGGGCCGATCGAGTCCGATCCAGGCAATGCCAACGGGATTGTTCGGACCCGGAGGCAGGATCAATTTGCGTCCGAGGGCGCGACCTTCCTCGGATTCGACGAAGACCTCGGGATTGAAGGTGTAATCGGGATTCGGAATCACGACAACCACCCGCAGTTCGCCCACCGGCCTCTTGGCCACCTCCCGGCCGATGCTGACGGGAAAATGCAGCAGCACACGGCCCGTCTCCGCGCGTGCCGTGAGGGTCCGCTCGGACAAGCGCACGTGCAAATGCGCCAGGCGGTCACTGATCCGCACACCCGGCACGGAGGGCACCTTGACCGTCGTCCCCGGAAGGACCCGATCCCACTCGATGCCGGGATTCAGCCGGCGGACCAGGGTGTGACTCGCCCGTGCTCTTTCCGCGACCAATTCCAGAATCGTGGTGTAGTCCAGACGCGTCTGCTGCGATTTTCCCAACCAGGTTGGACTCAGCGGCTGCAATCGTCCCAAATCCTCCATGGTCACCGTGACCTCGGTCAACGGCGGCGAATCCAGCACCAGCACGTC
>CAZOXB010000157.1:0-9306 GCA_964583635.1 uncultured Opitutaceae bacterium
CAACCCGGCCGGCGATGATTGTCGTGGCCACGCCGCACTCCATGCATGCCGTGCAGGCCATTGCGGCGCTCGACGCCGGCATTCACGTCCTGTGCGAGAAGCCCCTTAGCGACAGCCTTGGGGATGCCCGCGGCATCGCGGCGGCGGCCCGTCGCTCATCCGCCATCCTGGCAGTGGGATTCCAGCTTCATTTTCACCCCGCGCTTCGCCGGGTGAAAGCGTTGATCGATTCGGGAGAGCTGGGTTCTGTGCATCACGTGCACTGCCTCGTCGGCACCTACGTCACCTTGGTGAACTCCCAATCGCGCTACCAAAGCCGGATTGAAGGGGCACTGTTCATGGACTATGCGCATCAGCCCGACCTCTTCCATTGGCTCCTCGGCAGGAAGCCCACGGGGGTTTACGTCGTCGCCGGTCAGGGCGGAAGTCTCCCGCTGCGCGCCAATCCCAATTTTGCCGCGATCACCTGCGATTACGCGACCCCCTTGGTTGCCACGATTCATCTCAACTACCTGCAGATGCCGGACCGCCACGACTATGAGATCATTTGTGATCAGGGATGGCTCTCGCTCGACATGTTCAAGGGCGAACTCCGCCATGGCCGGCAGAAGGACGCCTCAGTCCAGATCGAGCATTTCTCCACCGATCGCGACCCTCTCTACGAGGAGGAACACCAGGCGTTCCTCGACGCCGCGGCAGGACGGAGAATGCCGGAGAGCTCCGCCGCGGATGCCTTGGTCTCGATGGAGGTGATCGAGGCGGCGATGACCGCCCTTCGCTCCCGGAAACGGGAAGCCCTGCCCGCTGTTTCCGCACTCTAACCAACCCTGACAAGAGCTTTCTCAATGAAACTGCTCCCTCTGATCTCCGGACTCTTCTCCCTGGTGGCGGCAAGCCTCCTGGCGGCCGGTCAACCCGCACCCAACAAGACCCTGCTGCTCGACTCGACGCTCATACAAGGCAGCGAAAACATCCGCATCGCAGTCGGCCAACCCAGGAAGTTTACCGGCAACCCGCTCTTCGGAGAGGAGCTCCCTTGGGAGCCCCGATACGACAACATGTATCCGAACGTCATCTGGGATGAAAGCGACGGCATCTACAAATGCTGGTACAACCCCTTTCTCGTCGAGGTGGAGGACTGGTTGGGATCGAGCAACGAGCGCAAGCGATGGCTCTATCCGCGGCAGTCGGGATTGTGCTATGCGACGTCCATGGATGGAATCCATTGGGAAAAACCGAGATTCGACATCCTGCCCTTCTGGGGAAAGCCGAGCAACATCCTGATGCGGGATGTCCATGGCGTTGGAGTTTTCCGCGACAGCCACGACGCCGATCCAGATCGCCGCTACAAGTCCATCTTCGTGAATCAGGAGGCCGGACGGCGGACCACGGTTGCCGTCGCGTTCTCCGCCGATGGCATTCACTGGGCACCGCAGACGGTGCTTTCCAACGTCAAGCTCATGGCAGACACCCACAACAACGCATTATGGGCGCCCACATTGAACCGTTATGTCGCCTTCACAAGGGATTGGGATCCGCGGGAGTGGAAGCGCGACAGCAAGGGAAACATCCCGGCGGTTCGTCTGGTTTCGCGGATCGAGAGCAGGGATTTTGTGACCTGGAGCGATCCGAAGACTGTCTTGCGTGGAGTCACGGACAATCTGCAGGTCTATGCCCTGCCGGTGTTCTTCCATGCGGGAGTTTACCTCGGCCTCCCCGTGGTTCTCGATGCAAAGGACGACCGCGCCCACACGGAATTGGCCTGGAGCAAGGACACAGTCACGTGGCATAGGATCGATGCAGGCGTGCCGCTGATCCCAAACGGCGAAAAGAAGGGGGACTACGATTGGGGCTGCACCTATCCCGCGGCGGTTCCGGTCATCAGGAAAGACGGGATCCGGCTCTACTATTCCGGCAGCGATGGCCTCCATTTCGGCGAGAGAAAGGCCGGCCTTGCCCTTGCCACGCTTCGCCCGGACGGCTTTGCCGCAGCCACCCCGAATGATCCAACGCGCGCAGGGCTCATCACGACGACACCGATTTCCTTCCGTGCCGATGCCCAGCTCCTGTTGACGGCGGACGTCGAGACCGGTGGCAGTCTGCGTGTCTCACTCGTGGATGTTAACGGTCGGGAGGTTGCCGAATCCGCTCCCATGTCGGGTTCGTTCTCGTCACGCCGGATCGAATGGAACACTCCGGCCACACGCCTGAAGGCGGGACAGTCCCTGCGGTTCACCCTCTCCAAAGCCAGGCTGTATTCCTACGAGATCACAACCATCCCATAGACCGTGATGGTTGGGGGATTCAATGGGTCCGACATGGGAATACCCCCCTGCGCCGCGTCACGCTGGACGACCGACACGAGACGCAAAGTCCGCCGCCTGTCCGGCGATGGTTCTGTCATGGGCACCGCCCTTGGGGCAATCCGCCGTCAATTCACCACATTCTGCGGGTGGCCGGAGAGAAAGGCGCGGACGTTTGCCGCGGCAGTCTTCAGCAGGCGGGCGCGGGGTGATGACGCAGGTGCGGGCGGAAAACAACGGATTGCCGGCGGGCGGGGGCTCGGTGGAGAGGACGTCGTGGCCGGCGCCTGCAATCCGACCTGCATTGAGCGCCTCGGCATGGGCAGGCTCATCGATGAGGGGCCGCGGCTGTTTTGAGTTCCGCAGCGAAGGCGATCGACCGATCTTTGAAAAGGCGTAATCCAATTCCGATTCTTGAGGATTAGGTGGCGATTCCTAAGGAATGATTTGCGGAAATGATGAGGTTTTGAGGTGCGGAAAAAGTGTCAGTATTACATGCTCGGGCTCGTATTTTTCCGAGCCAGCCGGGCTACACACTGCGATAGCTGCGGTACTTGAGGCCAGGGACCCTCTTGACATCGAAATCATCGGAAACGAGCGTGAGGTCAAAGCGCAGCGCGGCAGCCGCCTGCCAGGTGTCATTCTCGCCCAAGCGCTGACCTTTTGCCGACTGTTCGCGGTCAATCCGGGAGGCCAGCAGGGCGATATCGCGTCCGAGGGCAATCAGGCGGAAGCACCGCAGGAAACGACGGGCCTCACGCTCGTTGCGAATGCCTGCCGCGTATTCGTTCGCTGTTACGGCGCTGATGGCCATCGGAATCGAACGGTGTGCCTGCATGAAACGCCGGGCGGGGCCGCCTCCGGGCGGTTGCCGGCGCAACTCGTCGTGCAGATCGATCAAGAAATTGGTGTCGAGGAGAAACATCTAACGCCGGGCTTTGCGGCGGGCATGCATCTGCCGCGATGTTTCCAGTTCTTCGGCGGTGATCGTGGTCTTGCCTCCGCCGAATTCGGCTTCGAGCAGGTCGAGCGCTTCACCCATGGTTTCAGCCGGCTCGTCCCAGGACGCACGGCGGACGACTTCGGTAAACGATTCGCTGGGGCTGCGTTTCGCTTTCTTCAATTTGCGGTACGCGTCCTCGGAGAGTGAGATCGTCTTGAACGCCATACACAGAGTCATACACAGATGAAGCCGTCCCGCAAGAACGCATTGTGCGAAAGGGTACTCTTGGCGGTCGGTGCGGCGGTCAAAAATCACTTCTGGATCCAAGCTATACGCAAGACAACCGATCCCTCCCTTCAATACTCTGTTCATTCCGTGCCATTTCTGGCTTATCGCCGAGGTTTCGACCACCGGATCAAACCAAGATGCCTGAGTTGCCGCCCGCCGGGCGTGCCGTCAATTCACCACATTCTGCGGATGGCCGGAGAGGAAGGCGCGGACGTTTGCCGCGGCGGTCTTCAGCAGGCGGGCGCGGGCGGCGGAGGTGGCCCAGGCGAGGTGCGGGGTGATGACGCAATTGCGGGCGGAAAACAACGGATTGCCGGCGGGCGGGGGTTCGGTGGAGAGAACGTCGAGGCCGGCGCCGGCGAGGCGACCGGTGTTGAGCGCCTCGGCGAGCGCGCCTTCGTCGATCAGCGGACCGCGGCTGGTATTCAGCAGAAAGGCCGACGGTTTCATCCAGCCGAGCGTGGTGGCGTCGATCAGGTGTTTCGTTTCCGGCGTCAGGGGACAATGAAGACTGACGACGTCCGCGGCGCGCAGCACGGACTCCAGCTCGGTCCTGCCACCGCGGCGGGTGGCGAAGCGCACCTCCATGCCGAACGCCCGGCCGACGTCCGCCACGGCCTGGCCGATCCGACCGCCACCGACGAGCCCCAGCACGAGGCCGTTCAACTCGAGCTGTGGCGTATCCCAGAAACAGAAGTCGGCCGAGGCGGACCAGCGGCCGGCGCGGACTGCCGCGGAGTGATGGCCCGCGCCGCGGACGAGCTCCAGCAGGAGCGCGAACGCATGCTGTGCGACCGAGGCCGTGCTGTAGGTGGGCACGTTGGCGACCGGTATGCCGCGGGCCCGGGCTGCGGCGGTGTCGACAATGTTGAAGCCGGTGGCCAGCACGCCGATGTAGCGCAGCTTCGGGCAGCCGGCCAGCGTTTCAGCGGTCAACGGTGTCTTGTTGGTGAGGAGAATCTCCGCGTCGCGGCTGCGTGTGACGATGTCACCGGGCGCCGTGCGCGGGTGCACGGTGCAGGTGGCGAGTGACTCCAGTTCCGACCAGGAGAGGTCGCCGGGATTCAGGGTGTGGCCATCGAGAACGACAAGGCGGGGCAGGGAAGGCATGCTGCTACGCTGCAAATTCGGTCGGTGCGGTCAATCCGCACATTCCGGATGAGTCAACGCGGAGGCGCGGAGACGCGGAGTGAACGCGAAAGCATGAAAACCTCATTTCGCTGTGAGGCAGGTATTCCATTCACTCTGATTCTTTCCCTTCTTCGCGCCTTCGCATGAGCCTGATCAGGACGGCCTGCCGCGAGGTGGTGTCGGGATCAAGCGTCCCATCGGCCAGAAACGCCATATGAGGAGCGGCGATCAGGCCGGAAAGAAAGGATTTCATGGCGTGTGCCGGAGAGATTCGCCGCGTATTGTCCGCCCGTCTGAAGTGCGCACAAGGACGCAATAGTGGTGCAGAGATCATACCTTTCCCGGAGCTCCTCCGGAGCCATGCCCTGGCGCCATTCAGAACGGATGCAGGATCGGAACCAGAATGACGGTTACGATCATGACCAGCAGCGCGAAGGGCGCGCCGATCCTCACGAAATCGCCGAAACGGTAGTTCCCCGGCTCAACCACGAGCGTGTTCACGGGTGAGGAGACAGGTGTGATGAAGGCCGTCGAGGCGGCGATCGCGACCGTCAGCGCGAAAGGGAGGGGCGACACGTTGAGTTGCTGGGCCATCGTCAGGGCGATCGGGGCCATCAGCACGGCGGTGACGGTGTTGGAAATGAAGAGGCCGGTGAGCGCCGTCATGAGGAACAGGCAGGCGAGAAATACGCGCGGGCCGGCTGAATGCAGGAGCTCCGTCAGGCCGTTGACCGCGAGTCCGACTCCGCCGGTCCTATCCAGCGCGAGCGCAAAGGGCATCATGCCCGCGATCAGCACCAGGCTCGGCCAGTGGATGGAACGGTAGGCCGCGGGCATGTCGATGCAGCCGAAGGCCCCCATCAGCAGCCCCGCAATCAGCGCGGCGACAACGTTGGGGACGATGCCCGTGACCATGAGCACAACCATGACCGCGAGGCTGAAGAGCGCATGCGGCGCACGATCCGCGACGGGTGTGTCTTCCGCGGACTCGGGTGGCAGGCTGAGAACAAGAAAATCGCGCCGTTCGCGCTGCAGTTGCCGGATCGCCTTCCACGGTCCGATCACGAGGAGGGTGTCGTTCACGCGGATCTTTTCATCAATCGTGAAATCCCGCATGCCCTGCCGGGCACGGCGCAATCCGATGACATGCAGGCCGTGGCGTCGGCGGAACTCGGACTCGCGGACGGAGCGGCCCGCGAGGGTGGATTCGGGGGGCACGGCGACTTCGGCCATGCCGATGCGGCGCGACTGGTCGCTGAAGTAGGCACCGCTGAGCGGCAGGACCTCGAGCCGGAGCTCCCGCAGGCTCTCCTCAAAGTCCTCCAGCGGTGTCAGGGTGTCGATGAACAGGATGTCGCCCGAATTGAGCTCGGTGGTGGCTCGCGGATGGATGAACTCCGTTCCGAAGCGGGCTTCACGCTCGATGGCGACGATGTTGAAATCGTGCTGCCTGCGCAGCGTGAGTTTCTCGAGCGGTACGCCGATGACGGGCGAGCCAGGGAGCAGACGCAGCCGGTGCTCACGCGAGCCGAGATGGTATTCCTCGATGAGGGTCGGGAATCCGCGTGAGTCGGCCGCGGGTTTCACTTCCTTCGCGCTGACGAGCCAGCGTTTGGCCCAGGACATATAGATGACACCGAGCACGAGGACGATGAGCCCGATGGGCGTGATGCTGAAGAAGGCGAGCCCCGCGTGGCCGGACTTCTTCAGCGCACTGTCGACGACGAGGTTGGGCGGAGTTCCCACGAGCGTGAGCATGCCGCTGATCAGGCCGGCAAAACTCAGCGGCATCATCAGCCGGCCGGGGGCCATCCGCATCTTCCGGGCGACACCCAGGGCCACGGGGATGAAGATCGCGACCACACCTGTCGAGCTCATGACGGAGCCGAGAAAGGCAACGGTCAGCATCAACAGGATGATGATCCGCGTCTCGCTCTTCCCTCCATGCCGGATCAAGGCGTCGCTCAACCGGTAGGCGACGCCGGTCCGGAGCAATCCCTCTCCCACCACAAACAGCGCCGCAATCAGGACGATGATCGGATCGCTGAAGCCTGCCAGTGCCTCCTGGACGCTCACCACACCCGTCACGGGCAGGACCGCCAGCGCCAGCAGCGCCACGACATCCATGCGCGGCTTGTTCAACACGAGGCACAGCACGCAAATGCCGAGCAGGAGAAGAGTGACAATCAGAGGGGAATTCATCGCCGTTGCCGCCAACTGCCGGGGCCGGGAAGGGCAGGGGGGAACTCAGGTGTTTTCATCCTGCCCGGTAGTAGTTCATCAGCCAGAGGCTGCGGGAATGACGATAGAAGAGGATCGGAAAGACCAGCGCGCCGATGCCGGCGACGATCGATGCGGTTCGCCCCGCCAGGACTCCGGACATGTAGAGCGCCAGCACGGGGACGAGGAAGACGACGACGGTGACTCCGTAGTTCAATGCCATCGCCCCCAGGAACCCTCCTTCGTCCCGCTCGAGCTTGAGTCCGCACCGGGGACAGGCGCGGTTCAGGGTGAAGCAGCGTCCCTCCTGGAAGAGCCCGGGGGCGCCGCAATTGGGACAACGAACACTCAGGCCTCGCTGGATGATCTGACCGCGGGTGACACGCATGACGGGTGGAAAGAAAAGACGCTTTCCCGGAAGAGGAAAGCGTCTTTGAAAGGGTCCCGGGGAATACCGGTGACGAAACCCGGGCAGCACGCCCGTGGCGCGGGCGGCGAAATTGCTAGGCCCCCAACTGGTACCGGACGAAACGGCGGATCTGCAGATTTTCGCCGGTCTTCGCGATCTTCTCGGTGATGAGTTCCTTGACGGTCTTTTCCGGGATCTTCACGAACGGCTGGTCGAGCAGGACGATGCTGGAGTAGAACTTCTCCAGCTTGCCCTCGACGATCTTCTGGATCGCCGCCGGCGGCTTGCCGGCGACCTGCGCCGCGGCGATGTCGCGCTCCGCAACCAGGTCGGCTTCCGGAACCTGGTCGCGCGACACGTACAGCGGGCTGGCGGCGGCGATGTGGAGGCAGAGGTCCTTGACGAAGGCGCGGAACTCGTCGTTGCGGGCGACGAAGTCGGTCTCGCAATTGACCTCGATCATGACGCCCACCTTGCCGCCGAGATGGATGTAGCTCTCGATGACACCCTCCTTGGCGGCGCGGTCCGCCTTCTTGGCGGCCGAGGCGGCGCCCTTCTTGCGGAGGATCGTGATGGCTTCCTCGACGTTGCCGTTGGCGTCGACGAGGGCGCGTTTGCAATCCATGAGTCCGGCGCCGGTCTGGGCGCGGAGGTCATTGACCATTTGGGCGGTGATGGCAGTGCTCATTTCAAAAATTGGAAAAGGGACTTACACGGAGGCCGGCACGTCTCCGATGGGGAGGCGTGCTGCGGCCGGAAGTTCAGGACAACGGGATCGCCTATTCGCCGCGGGGAGCGGCGATCTTCTTGCGGGGCGATGCAGTCTTCTTCTTGGCGGCGGCGGATGCACCGTCGACGTCACCCTCAACCGCTTCCGCGACCGAAGCGGGAAGTGCCACACCGGAAAGGTCGATCTCCTCTTCGGTTTTCTCGACGCTGACGCCGGCAGCCGCAGCGACGGCGGCCGTCGCTTGCTTGAGATCGGCGACGCCGCGGGCCTGGCGACGCGAGTCGCGCTGGGCGAGGCCGCTCTGCACCGCACCGACCACCGCGTCGATCACGATGCGGATCGACTTCACGGCATCATCGTTGCCCGGAATGGGAAATTTGACCGTCGAAGGGTCGGAGTTCGTGTCGACCAGGGCGACGGTGGGAATACCGCAGCGTCCGGATTCTGCCACGGCGATCTTCTCGTGATTGACGTCGATGACGATCAGCGCGGCCGGGAGATCGCCCATGTCGACGATGCCTGCGAAGTTGCGCTGCATGCGGGCCATTTCGCGGCGGATGGCGGATTCCTCCTTGCGGGAGAATTTTCCGAGTTCGCCGGCGGTGTCCATCTGCTGGTACTTCTTGTACTTGGCGATGGATTTCTTGACCGTCTCGTAATTGGTCAGCGTGCCGCCCAGCCAGCGGTCGACGCAGAAAGGCATGTTCGTCGCGCCCGCGGCTTCGCGCACGATTTCCTTTGCCTGGCGTTTCGTGCCGACAAAGAGGACGTTTCCGCCGTTGGCGACGGTGTCTTCCAGGAAGGCGCAGGCCTTTTCCAAGGCGGCGTGCGTCTTGCCCAGGTCGATGATGGTGATCCCCTGACGGTGATCGAAAATGAAAGGCTTGGAACGCGGGTTCCAGCGTTTGGTCTGGTGTCCGAAGTGGACACCGGCGTCGAGGAGGTCTTTGACCGAGATGCTGATGCTCATGGTGATTGATCTATGTATCTGACTTGAACGGAATGACTGATCGAACTGACGACTGACATCCGACACACAGGCCGGCCAGGAGGGCCGCCTTGCGATCGAGGTTGAAGGTTGATGATAAGGAACAACGGACACCGCCTCCCGAGAGGCGGAAAAGGTCGAAAACACCGAATTGCCCGTATGCTGGCAAGCGAGAATTCCGCATTTTTCAGAAAAGATCATTGACAACCCCACCTCCCGAGACAGGTTGTCGCCTCCCATTTGTTGCAGGGTGGAGCAGCCTGGTAGCTCGTCAGGCTCATAACCTGAAGGTCG
>CAZOXB010000158.1:0-9276 GCA_964583635.1 uncultured Opitutaceae bacterium
CAAAGACCCGGCCTTGGCAATGAGTCAGTTCAATTTGGACGGCCAGGAAGGCACTGAAAAGGAGCGAATGCCAGTGGGGCTGTACGTCCATGTGCCATTTTGCGCGTCAACTTGCGATTTCTGCGCGTTCTATCAGGTAAAGCCCGATTCCGGCAAGATCAGGGAGTACCTGGCAGGCATTCAGGCGGAAATCGACCGGGTCTCGTGGCCCGGGCCCGTCGATACGGTTTTCTGGGGCGGCGGCACACCGGGGCTGCTCTCGCCGGACCAGTTGCGGCGTCTCGGAGGGCTGTTGGCATCCATTCCCGGGGTGGCAGCAGTTTCCGAATGGACGGTCGAACTCGCACCGGGATCGGTGACCCTGCAGCGGCTGGCCGCGCTCAAGGAGGTCGGGGTGACCCGCCTTTCCATTGGGGTGCAGAGCCTGCGGCCGGGGCTCCTGGATGCCCTCGGGAGGCAACACACCCGTGCCCAGGCCTTGCGTGCCTACGCACTCGGACGCGAGGCCGGATTTTCCAGTGTCAGCCTGGATCTGATGTTCGCCCTGCCCGGGCAAACGGAAAGGGAATGGCTCGACGACCTGACCGAGGCGATCGCACTGGAGCCCGACCACATCTCCACCTATTGCCTCACCTTCGAGGAGGATACGGCGCTGTGGGTCAAGCTTTCGCAGGGCAGGGTGAAACGCAGCGAGGAAAGGGAGGCCGAGCTCTATCTGGCCACCTGGAAATGTCTGGCCGAGGCCGGGTATGCACAATACGAGGTGTCAAACTTTGCCCGGGAGGGACACGCATGTCGTCACAATTTGAATACATGGCGCATGCACGAGTGGGTTGGGCTGGGTCCGTCCGCGGCCTCGCAGTATGCCGGGCTCCGCGGCACCAACATCAGCGATCTGCGCCTGTGGCGCGAACGTTTGGAACACGGGGAGCGCATGACGGAGGACCGCAGCGTCCTCACGGACCGGCTCCTGCTGGAGGACGCGCTGATCTTCGGATTGCGGATGAACGCCGGCGTGGACTGGGCGCAGCTCGTGCGCCGATTTCAGGGCGGCGCGGATCAGGAATGCAACGGGCGATCCGTCGAGAGCGCGGTGCGGTGCATGGAAGGCGACGGCTTGATTCAGGTGCAGGGCACGCGCTGGCGATTGTCGGATCGCGGACGATTGCTTGCCGACGCCGTCGCAACCGAGATCATGTCCGCATTCGACGCCCGTTCATCATGAGATTCCTTTTTCCCTCCCGACTCCTGACGCTCGCCGGACTCAGCCTGGGGCTCGCTTCCTGCCACGGCCCGAACCGGTCGGCCGCCCCGTTTGAGCCGCTGGTCGCGCGCTTCTTCATCGAGACACGCGGCGCCGAGGGAGGCCGTCGCGTGACCTTGCCGCAGAGCGAAATCGTCATTTCGATCGATCCCAAGCCGGTGGTGATGGAATTCGACATCACGGATGCGGAGGTGGCCGAAGTGCCGCTGGGTCGCTGCCTGCTTTTCCGTCTCACTACCGCTGCCGCACGTGATCTCTACCGCCTTACAGGAACCGCCCAGGGAAGCAGGTTGGTGCTGGCCCTGAATGATCACGTGTTCGGTGCGCGCAAGATCGACCGACCGATGGATGACGGCGTCATCCTGGTGTTTGTTGAAATGCCCGACGGCGAGTTGCCCGGAGTGGTGGACCGCCTGAAACGGACCTCGGAGGAAGTCCGGAGAAAACTCGCCCGCTGACCATGGTCCGGGCGCGATTCGTCATGGCCGTGCTGGCGGCCGTCTGTTCGTTGGATGCGGTCACACATGCGCAACGGATGGAGCTCGTCTGGCCGACACCCAACACCGCGTGGTCGGAAAGGAAGTCACCGGCGGACTTCATTCAACCGACAGTGTCGGGAGAGATTACCTCCGGTTGCTTCGGGTGCGTGCGGACGAATGGAACACAGTTTCACGAGGGCATCGACCTCAAGCCCGTGGCGCGGGACCGGCGCGGCGAGCCCGTCGATTCCGTTTTCGCGGTTCTCGGAGGTGTGGTGCGGCACATCAGCCCGCGGGCCGGGGAAAGCAGCTATGGACGCTATGTGGTGCTGGAGCATCCGGGAGCTTCACCGGCAGTATATTCGCTCTATGCCCACCTCGCCAGCATTGCAGGCGGCCTGAGGGTGGGGGACATCGTTCATGCCGGACAGGTGCTAGGGGTGATGGGGCGGAGCGCAGCCGGCTACACGATCCCACGCGAACGGGCCCACCTGCATTTTGAGCTGGGGGTGATGGTCACACGCGAATTCCAAAGCTGGTACAACCGCCGGAAGTTCGGCAGCCCCAACGAACATGGGCTCTGGAATGGAATGAACCTGATGGGCTTCGATCCGCTGGATTTTCTTCAGGCTTATCGGGAGGGGAAGGTGGATACCTTCCTGCAATATTTCGGGACGATGAAGGCCGCCGTTACCTTCCGCATGGCGACCCGGCGGTATCCGGATTTTCCCAAACGTTATCCCGACCTGGTGCAGCGGCAACCGGAGGGTCTGGTGGCGGGGTGGGAGATTACAGTCAACCAGACCGGGCTGCCGTTCCGATGGACGGCGCTGAGTTCGATGGAGATGACGGGTTACCGCAACAACGAGGTCAGGATTGTCGGGCACGACGCGGCGCTGGTGAAAGCCGTGCGGTGCAAGTCGCTCGTTGTGTCCCATCGCGGCGCGCCCGCCCCCGGGCGCGACCTGCAGACCCTGATCCAGCAGCTCTTCGGCACCGACTGACACGTCGGGTGAGCGTCGACTCCTTATCTGCCAGGAAACGTCGATGTTCGATCCGACGCACACACGTACCCGGCATGGTGCGCTTCGATCCAGCTCCGATCGTCTTCTCCCCGCGGAAGATCACACCACACACCCGTACCCTGTGAGACAATCCCCCCAGCAACCAGAGCCCCACCGGAGGGATGTAACCCAATGGGTTACATCCCTCCGGCGGCAGGGCGCAGGGAGGCAGGTCAGGTGCGGAGCAGATCGCGCAGATCGGCGAGGGAGAGTTTGGATGCGATGGCGTCGCTGGCTTCGAAGACTCCGGCCAGCAGGGCGCGCTTCTCTTCCTGCAGGGCGAGCACCTTCTCCTCCACTGTGCCGGAACAGATCAGCTTGTAGCTGGTGACGACGCGCTGCTGTCCGATGCGATGGGCACGGTCCGTGGCCTGGGCTTCGGCGGCGGGGTTCCACCACGGATCGAAATGGACCACGGTGTCCGCGGCCGTGAGATTCAGCCCGGTGCCGCCCGCCTTGAGGGAGAGCAGGAAGACGGGGATCTCCCCCGTGTTCTGGAAGCGATCGACCTCGGCCTGCCGGGCGGCCGGAAGCATCGTCCCGTCGAGGTACGCATACGGGACGCTTTGTGCGTCCAGTTCCTTCTTCAGAAGCGCGAGGAGCGACGTGAACTGGGAGAATACGAGGAGGCGATGACCGCCGTCGAGCGACTCCTCGAGCAGCTCGCGGAATGCGTCGAGCTTGGCCGAATTGGCCGGAACATCCGGTGCATCCGTGCCGGCAGGTGGATTGGGGCCGAGCAGGCGGGGGTCGCAGCAGACCTGGCGGAGGCGAAGCAGTTGGGTGAACGTCGCCACGCGCAGTGCCTGTTCCGATGCACCGTTTGCCTCGAGTGCGGACAGATCGCGCTCCGTCTGTTCCTGGACGGCGCGGTAAAGGGATGCCTGCTGCGGCGCGAGTTCGCACCAGAGGACCTGCTCGATCCGGGCGGGAAGCTCGGGCGCCACGGCAACCTTGGTGCGACGCAGGATATACGGCGCAGTTTGCGCCCGCAGGCGCTCGTCATACCATCCGCGTTCCTCGCCGCGGATGCCCGGCGGCACGGGTTTGAGATATCCCGGCATCAGGAAATCGAACAGGGAACGCAGGTCGTCGAGGGAGTTCTCCAAGGGCGTACCCGTCAGGAGACAGCGCCCGCGGCTTTGCAGGGATCGCAACGCCCGGGCGTTCTGCGAACGCCGGTTTTTCGCGTGCTGGGCCTCGTCACCGACGATGTAGGCGAACTCGATCGACGAAAACACCGCCTGATCCCGCACCAGGGTGCCGTATGATGTGATGATGACATCGAAGCGTTTCAGGTGGTCGCGCCCGACAAACCGTGAGGATCCGTGGTGCAGATGCACACTCAGGTGCGGAGCAAATCGCAAACACTCGCGGCGCCAGTTCTCCAGCAGGGACGCCGGACAGACCACGAGGCAGGTGGCGGGCGATTTTCCGGAAGCGCGGGCCTCCGCAATGAACGCGGTCATGGCCGCGAGGGCCTGGAGCGTTTTCCCCAGCCCCATTTCGTCCGCGAGGATGCCCGCGAGCTGGTTGCGGCGCAAATGGGCGAGCCAGGCCACGCCGAGGCGTTGGTAGGGGCGAAGCTGCGACTGCAACGGCTCGGGCAGGGAGACGGGACGGAGGCGGCTCAGGTTGCGCAGGGCCTCACTGCGCGCCTTCCAGGTCGCCGGCAGTTCGAATCCGGGCAGAATTTCCTCAAGGATATCCTGCGCCTCGGCCAGTTGCGCCCGGCTCACGCGGTGAACGCGCCGCACCTGCACGCCGGATGATCCGGCCTCCACCGCCAGCGCCCGATGGGCCTGGGCGAGCGTTTGCAACCGCTGCGGGTCGATGAGGTAGATTTTACCGGCATCCTCCACGTAGCTGCGATTGGCGGTGACCGCCGCCTGGAGCGCGGAGTCCTCCGCACGGCCGGCCCGCAGGGACAGCGTCAGGCTGAATCCATCGCGTGCCTCGAGGGCGTCGACCGTCACCTCGGCGGCGCGCAGGTGAGCGGTGTTCTTTTCGAAATTGGAAGTGAATTCCGCGCGGAATTCCTGGCGCAGGGACGATCCCTGCGTGGCGAGGAAATTGAGCACCCGATGGCGATCGCGCAGCCACCACTTGCGGTTCGACGGCTCCAGGGAGAAGCCCGAGGAACGCACGAGATCATGGGCTGCCGCATAGGCAACATGCTCACGCGAAGGCAGTGTGATCGCGAGGAAATGTTCGGAACCGTCCACAACGAGCGGGGTGATGCCTGCCGCACCCTGGGACGGGCGGGCGGGGGCCATCTGCGGTCGCGACGGCGCGCCGGTTGAACCGGAGACGGAGGCGGGCAGGCGGGTCTCGACAGGAGCGGCGCCGCCAGCCAGAAACTCGCTGACCTGCCTCAGGACGCCTCCGACCCAAGGCAGGGGACGGCCCGGATCGTTCATCCTGAAAAATACGGGCATACCCTTGAGCAAGGTGATGAGTTCGCGCATCTGTTCGCGTTTCAACTGGAGAAACAGGGTGGGCGCAGGCTTCGCGCCGTAACGCTGGAGAGCTGCCAGCCCCGGCACGAATTCGGCGGGCGGGGCCACCCGGAGATCCAGTTCAACCTTGAGCGGTATCGCATCGCGGGCGGCCGCGGATTCAAGGTTGGGCGGAATGAGAATGCGAAGCATGAGGGAGGTGCGGGCAGCGATGGCTCGAGGCTGGATCGCAACCCGTGGATTTCGATGCGAATTCACGGTGGCCGGAAGCCGAAATGAACGGATGGAACATGGAGAATAAGATGTGAATCCCAGAAGGCACCTCCACATCCCGCTTTTGCCCGGCAAACCTATTTCGTTAATGCATTCCCTTGATAGCCGCAGGCCTTTGTTCCCGAGTGCGGGAGTCCATTGGCGCACCGGAAACGGTTTTCGGATAAATGTGCAACCCAACAGCGCTTTCGGGAAAAGTCCCGTGCTTGCAAAATACGGCCGCGCCCGTTGCGTCATCATCCCGTGAATTTACGTCGCGCTTGGTTTTGGATCGTTGTTCCCGTCCTGGTTGCCGGAGGGTTCTGGCTCCTTTCGACGCGTGAGCGGAGGTTGCCAAGCCTACATCGGGGCGTGACCTCCAACGCCGGGCCGGAATCAACCGCCGCCCCCGCTGCGAATCAACCGTCCAAAGCGGTCGCGTCGCAGCGTTTGGCGAAGCCGACGGTCGCCTTGGCAGGCGACGCGGCGCGTGTGATTGGAAAGCGATTTCCGAACGGTCGCGTGCGCGAGGAGCGGCTCGAGACAATCGGGCCGGGTAGGGAGCGCTGGAGCCAGTGGATCCTGACCGACGGGCCTTTCCCGAACGTACGGGCCGATCTGGAGTTCGAAATCAAGGGCGGGCGGGTGGCGCTGCTCGAAGAGACGTATTACCTGGCGGACAGCATTCTGCTGGAGCGTCCGGCAAACGTAACCACGGAGCAGTTCGCAGAGAAGCTGCTGCGCTTCGGCATGAAGCCGGTGGCCCAGTATCCGTTTTCGCCTGCGGTCAGGGTGTTGCTTCCGGAACCGTTGCATCTGGATTCCGTCGCCGAAGCGGTGCAGCGGGTCAGCGTGGAGGAACCCGGCTGGCGGGCGGCTCCCGACCCCATCGCCTTTTCCGACTCCACACCCAACGATTTCGATCCCCGGGAGCTCTGGAGCCTCGCGAAGGTGGGAGCGCCTTCCGCCTGGGAGGTCACCACCGGATCGAACAATGTCATCGTGGCGATCATCGATTCCGGCATCGCCTATGCCCACCCCGATCTCGCGGCGAACGTCTGGCAGAATCCGGGAGAATCCGGCAACGGGCGCGACGACGACGCTAACGGGCTCATCGACGACATTCGGGGCTGGGATTTCGCCGACAACGACAACGACCCGAATGATGCCGAGGGGCACGGCACCCATGTCGCAGGCATCATCGGCGCCGTTGGGAACAATGCCTTCGGTGTCACGGGGGTGGCGCAGCGGGTCAAGCTGATCGGGCTGCGCGCCGGAAACAAGAGCCTGTCGACCTCGGCGATCATCCAGGCGCTCGATTATCTGACGAATCTCAAGCTGCGGGGCATCCCGATCGTGGCGGTCAACAATTCGTACACCTCGACCACGCCCAACACGCTGCAGCGCGAATCGATCGTGCGCGCCCGCGACGCTGACATTCTTTTTGTTGCCGCCGCCGGCAATGACGGGCGGGACATCGACAATACGGGGTTGCTTTACCCGGTCGGTTTCACCCTCTCCAACGTCATCGGCGTCGCGTCATCGAGCCTGAGCGATACGCTGTCCGACTTTTCCAACTGGGGAACGAGCACCGTGCAGATTGCCGCGCCCGGAGCTTCGATCCTTTCGACAGTACCCGGGAACCTCTATGGCATCAAGGAAGGGACCTCGATGGCGGCGCCCTTGGTGGCGGGTGCCGCTGCGTTGCTCCGATCCGCGGAACCGACGCTCGGCGCGACCCAATTGAAGGCGAGGTTGATATCGTCGGTGAAAACACTGCCGGCCCTCTCCAATCGCGTTTCGAGCGGAGGACGACTTGACGTGCAGAACCTGATCAATCCGGCAGCGATGATCCCATCGATCACGGCACCGCTGCCGACCGCCGAAATCTATGCCGTGGAAAACATCTCTCAGGCGGTGACTTTGGCGGCACACGGCGTGAAATCCAGCGGAGGTGTTGAGCAAGGGGATCTGCCGGTGCTTTGGTCCAAGGTCTCCGGTCCGGGCAATGTCGCGTTCACGCCGCTGCCAGGCGATCGTGTCAGCGCCGTCTTTTCGCAGCAGGGTCTCTACCGATTGATGGCAAGCGTCGCCGCGGGAGGTGAGGAGGCCAGGCTTTATCGCAGCGTCGTTGTCGGATCGTCGCTCGCGGTCAACTCCGCGCAGCTTCTTGCACAATGGAAATTCGACGAGGAGTCGGGACCGCCGCAGGACACTTCGGGGCAGGGCCGCCATGGCACGCTGCTGGACGGGCCGACCCGGGATTCCGGGCCCAATGGATTGGATGCCCTGCGATTCAACGGCACCGTTTCTGCGATGAAGTTTGCGGCGCCCGGCCCGACGCAGGTGACGCTCGCCGGATGGATTCGGATGGACACGCCTGGAAACAGCATTTTCCCGCGAATGCTCCATTTTCCCGCCTATTATCTCTTTCCCGGCATGGACTCCTCGCCGAATCCCGACGCGAACGTCAAGACCGTGAAGTTCCTGGCAAACTGGTCCACCGTGGACGGGGTTTGGTATTCGTCGCGCAACGTCCTCGCGGTCGGTTCATGGTACCATATGGCCGCAACCTATGACGGCACGAAAGGGACGCGGGAACTGCCACGCCTTTATCTGAATGGCCAGGAATTGGACGTGGCGGCCCAGGTGGGCGTGGAGGGCACGATCGATCTTGCAACAGGAGACGGCTATCTTGGTAACAATGAGGAGCGCACGCGCGCCTTGCAGGGGCGCCTGGCGGATGTCCGCATCTATGGCCGCCAACTGGGCGGTGAGGAAATCGCCTTGCTGGCAAAGGCGGGCACATTGGAGTCGCTGAAACTGTGGGAGATATACGTCAAATCCACGACGACCTCCCAATCCGCGGTCGGACTTCGTCTGGCGGACGGGCGCCTGCCGACATCGGGTCTGACGGTTCAATGGCAACAGATCACCGGGCCGGGGTCTCCGGTCATTGTCTCGTCAAGTGGCAGCGAGGCTACCCTGGAGTTTACGCAGAACGGCCTGCACACGGTGACCGTGGATCTCTACGAGGACGGTGCCATGCAACGCCGTCAGATCGCGCTTGCCCTTCCGGGCGTGGTGGCCAATCCCGTTGCGCCCGGATTCGTGCGTGCGCCGGTTGGACGCGTCGCGGCGGTGGGATCATCGATCACCCTCGATTCCGAGGCAACGGGCACGCCACCGTTGTCATTCCAGTGGTTTCACGAGGGAGTGCCGTTGAACGGAGCGATCCTTCCGCAGTTGACCCTGACGGCTCTCACACTGGCGCATTCGGGCAATTATACCGTACGCGTCACCAATATCGCCGGCAGCGCCACCAGTGAACCCGCGCTGCTGAGTGTGCTCGCGCCTCCTTCGATCGTGACTCAACCCTTGGACAAAACCGTGGCATCGGGAAGCACGGCCGAGTTGTCCGTCACGGCAGCGGGCAGTCCTCCGCTGACCTACCAATGGTTGAAAGACGGCGTGTCCGTCGTAGGTGCGACCAATCCGACGTTGGTGCTGGCGAACATTACGCCAGCCCAGAACGGCGCCTATACGGTGCTCGTCTCGAATCCAGTCGGCACCGCGACCAGCAATCCGGCGAACGTTGAAGTCCTTCAGGCTCCGACCATCGTCTCGCAGCCGTCGTCGCAGACCGTCCTTGCGGGCCGGACCTTCACCCTCGATGTTCAGGTGGGGGGCTCCGTGCCTTATACTTTTGCCTGGTACAAGGACGGCGTCCTCCTGCCATCCGAGACCCTGCCGAGCCT
>CAZOXB010000159.1:0-9251 GCA_964583635.1 uncultured Opitutaceae bacterium
TGAGCGGCTCCGGCATCGCCGCGGGAGCAGATGGACGGGTGGCGCATCCTGTGAACAGTATGGTGGCAAGGGCCGCACCAAGCAACCTGCGGTGGGTCCGGCCTGCGATCATCGGGAATGTGAGTCGGGTCCTTTTCATATGAAGGTTCGTTCGAAAGCACACGATCTGGATGCGTCGCTCGGATCGGCAGCGAGGAATGCGGATGGGCGACGTGGATTCCGAGGGTGTGGAGTGAGCGAAGGACTTGCCTGCTCAAGACGATGCGCCAGAGCACGGCAACTGCTACAGGAGAATTGAGGAATCGGCTTCGATGGCCTGAATTGGTGCGGGCGGCAACGATGGGATTGTGCGGATCATGCTTCGGATGGATTGCAGAACCGGACGATACCGGACCACGACGGCTTGTGCGCGACGCAACGAGAAGAAGATCGTTTCCCGATCCTCAATTTTCTTGCAGGATTTTCAGGACTTGATCCGAAGCGGCTGATTGGGGTAGGGATTCAACTGCCCCATGCCCCCACAAACCGACGAGGCCCGCTGGTTCAGCGAGGAAGTGCAACCTCACGATGCGCAATTGAAGGCCTATCTGCGCAATTCGTTCCCGACGGTGAGGGATGTCGATGACATCGTGCAGGAGTCCTATCTGCGCCTTTGGAAGGTGCGCACGTCCACCCAGATCCGCTCCGCCCGCGCCTTGTTGTTCACGGTGGCGCGGAGACTCGCCCTCGATGTGACCCGTCGGGTGAAGCATTCGCCCATCGAGGTCGTGGAGAGATCGGCCGAACTGCGCGTCACCGATGAGGCGGCGAAGGTCCGGGAGCATGTTGAAGCCGGTGAACGGCTTGCGCTGCTCGGTGAGGCGATCGGACGCCTGCCGTTGCGCTGCCGGGAGGTGTTCGTGCTGCACAAGATCAAGGGAATCCCGCGTCGCGAAACGGCAGAGATGCTGGGGCTCTCGGAGAAGACGGTGGAGACGCAGGTGATGCGTGCCATGGTACGATGCGGAGCGTACCTGCGCCGCCATGCCGATGAAGGGTGTTTTCAAGATGCGAATTCCTGATCCACGCCATGCAGAGAACGTACGGGCGGCGGAGGACGCCTTGCGCTGGATGCGTGACGCCCGTGCGGAGCCCGCCTTGCTTGAGAAGGTCGAGCGAGCGGCGCAGAGGCGAAGTCGGCGGTTCGCAGCGACCGTCGGAGCCTTGGCGGCCGTCGCGGTCGGCGCGTGGATCGGCCTGGACGCGAATGGGTTTCTCCCCTGGCGCGCCTCGCAAGTGGAGGCCCCGACGGCCAAGGTCTTTGAACCACGTCGTGAGGCGCTGCCGGATGGTTCAGTGGCCGTGCTGCGCCCGGATGCGGAGCTGGCCGTCGAGTTTACCCCGAGGGAACGCCGGGTCGTTTTGAGGCGGGGTGAGATCCATTTCTCGGTCGTCAAGGACGCGAGTCGTCCCTTTGTTGTCGTGGCATCGGGAGTTGAAGTGCGTGCGGTGGGAACCTCCTTCTCGGTCGGACTGGGCGCCGCAGCGATTGATGTTGTTGTCACCTCCGGACGGGTGGAAGTGCTGAAGGCGGCAACGGCGATGCCCGCCCGGCTCGTCGATGCCAGCCACCGTGCCACCCTTCCGACCTCCGCGGACGTGATTGAGGTCGAGGCCCTTTCGCCCGCGGACGTCGCGGAGCGGCTGGCATGGCGAACGCCCCGGATCGAGTTTTCACGCACCCCGCTGGCTGAGGCGGTTTCATTGATCAACCTGCGGAGCGAAGGACGCGCGGCGGTGCATCTTGTGATGGATCCTTCGGACGAGGCCCTGCGCGAGCTTCGACTGAGCGGATTCCTTGCGGCGGACAACGTGGAGGGATTCCTGCTGCTGCTCGAAGGCAGTTTCGGCATCCGTGCGGAGCGGGTCGACGGGCACACCCTGCGGCTGCGGGCGGCTCCCTGAGGTCTGCGGAGAAATTGGCTGAAAATTGTTGTAGGGCGCAGGCGGGGGGTCGTGCGTCTTCCCTACATGCTCCAGTTGCCGTCGACCGCGCCACCACGGCGCCGCAGGTGGATCCTGTTCCTGATCCTCTGCGTCGCCTGGGGATGCCGTGCGTTTGCCGCGGATGAGCAGCGGCGGATCTACGATCTGCCGGCGGGGAAGGCCGAACCTTCGCTCAAACGCTTTTCCCAACATACAGGCATCCAACTCGTCTTCGACAGCCGGATCGTCGAGGGTGTCCGTGTCAACGCTGTACGGGGCGAACTGACGCCCTCGCAGGCGATGAATCTCCTGCTGGCGGGCACTCCGCTGCGCGCCCGCGTCGATTCCCGCAGCGGGATCGTGACGATCGAGCGCATTGACGGCCCCTCGGATAAAAAAAAAGCGAACCGGGCGTCCCGTGAGCGGGTGAGTGCCCAGACCAAATCTACAACCCCCAGACCTGACACACAAACCATGACCAAGCCCTCCCGCAAAGTTCTGGCAGCCCTTGGCGCCCTCGTGGCCGCCGGGGCGGCTCCGGCACAATCCGTTTCGTCCGCCCGGCCGCAGGCCGAATCGGAACAGACCGTCGTGCTTTCGCCCTTCGTTGTTTCGGCTGAAACCGAGTCGGGCTATCAGGCCACCGAAACGCTCGCAGGCATGCGCCTGCGGACGAACCTGAAGGATGTAGGCGCGGCGATTGATGTGCTCACGGATGAGTTTCTCGACGACGTCGGTGCCTTCGACATGAACGATGCGCTCAAGTACGTCGCCAACATGCAGTACGCGGACTTTCCGTCGGCGAGCGATCCCACCAACCTCGCGCAATGGTACTCGGCCTCGTACATTTCCCGCGGGGTCGTCGGCAACACGGTGCTGGTCGATTTCTTCCCCACGGGCGCCGTGCCGATCGACCGTTACAACACCGACAACCTGACCATGATGCGCGGGGCCAACGCCATCCTCTTCGGCATCGGGAGCCCCGCCGGCATCGTGGGCGCGAGCAGCAAGCGGGCCCTGCTGAATCGGAACCTGGCCTCGGTCCGCTTGGGAGTGGACCAGAACGACTCGATCCGCACGGAACTCGACATCAGCCGCGTGCTGCTGCGCAACAAGCTGGCAGTGCGGGTGGCGGCACTGTATTCGAAGCGGCACACCGACCAGCGGCCGTCCTTGGAGCGGCGCAATGGATTCTACGGCACATTGACCTACAAGCCCTTTCCCGGCACAACCATCATCGCGAAACTGGAACACGGCATCCGTGATCGCATCCATGTGCAGAACCATATTGCCACGGACGCCTATACGCCCTGGGTGCTTGCCGGAAAGCCTTTGGTCACCTCCCGCATAGGATTTCCCGCCACCGGCGCCGCCTACAGCACCGCCGTGGGGAGCGGCCTGCAAAACATGAGTGGCGGGTCCTATCTCACCTACATTGAGGGTTCCACCCTTCCCATCATGGACTGGCGCGGCATGGCGCGTGGCGCGTTGTGGAGCAACACCGTTCCGTCCGGCAGTCCGGGCAGCGGGCTGATGAATCTGTCCGATCGCGGCACGCTGGACAACGTCAGCTTCACGGCGGAGAACGCCATCGTGCCGCTGAATTCAAATGTCATGGGCGGCTACAACCGCAACGATCTCAGGTATGACGTGAAGTCGGTCATTCTGGAGCAGAAGCTGTGGCGCGATCTTGACCTTGAGCTCGCCTGGAATGAATTCGAGTCGGATTATCTTTTCAACAACCTGAGCGTCGGTGCGGTCTCCACCCGGATCTGGGTCGATGCGAATGTCTTCCTGCCTGATGGACGTCGGAATCCCTATGCCGGCATGCCCTATGTCGAGACGGGCAATAACGTCGGAACAAAGAAGACCGGTGAACTTGACGGTTTCACCACCAAGCGGGCGACGCTCTCGTACAACCTCGAACTCGACAAGTACAAGGTCTTCCGGAACGTCGGGTTTGGCGACTATCGTTTTGCCGGCCTGTACCAGGACCAGGAAAGCACGGTGAAGTTCCTGACGACCCGCATCGTCAATGTAACGCCGCTGCCCGGCAACCCCGGCGCGAATTCGTTGAATCAGATCGTCAACAAGCTGAACCGGCGCTACTACCTGCAGCCCGGGGACACCGGCTATCGCTACCTTGGGCCGGATACGTTTGAACAGAGTGCGGTTCTGGGCGCGGCACCGGCCAATACCGGTCCCCTTCGCTTTGAAGAACGGATGGCGGATTCACCGCCGCGCAATACGATCAACCAGACCAAGAGCTATGTCGCCGCCATCCAAGGCTCCTGGTGGGCCGCGAAGAACAAGGAATATTTCCACCTGACGGGCCTTTACGGATGGCGTGAAGACTCGGTCTTCAGCAGAGCGCAGACCTTCACCAGGAACAGTCTGGGCGAATACACCATTCCGATGATTCCGGCGTTCAATTATGGCGCCATCGAGGCCGCCGGCGTCTGGGCGACGCCGAACGAGTTCACGGCCCGCACCAAGAGCTACAACCTCACCTTCCGTCCGATTGCTCCGGTGAGGCTCTTCTACAATTACTCCGACATTTTCCGCAATCCGTCCGCGAACTTCACCGACGTCTTCGACCAGCCGCTGCGCGCGGCCTTCGGAACGACGGAAGACTTCGGCATCAAGCTCGATCTCTGGATGGGCCGGATCTTCCTGACCGCCACAAAGTTTGAAACCGCGGTGATCGACTCCACATTTGACAACAGCGTTACCCAGCGCGAGCCCATCAACGACATCTACAACGCCATCGGACGGCCGGAACTGATCCTGGAGCGACCCTTCACCTATCGCGACGATACGACCAAGGGTTACGAATTCGCACTGACCGCGAATCTGGCGAAGGGCTGGAACCTGCGGCTCACCGTCGGCAATCAGAAGACCGTGGTGTCGGCTGCCTTTGATGACTGGGTACCTTATTTTGCACAGAATCGCGCCCTGTGGCAGCAATTCGCGAGCACCCCACTGCTGAGGCCAGCGGCGGGCTACACAACAGTCGCCGATGCGATCGCCAGGGCCGACCGGCTCCTGATCGATGCCCGGTCAATCATCGGCCAGCAGCCGGCCGACCAGCGCAATTACAACTCCAGCCTCAACACCTCCTACCGATTCGACTCCGGCAGACTGGCGGGTTTCCGGATCGGGGCCGGCTACCGCTGGGCTTCGAGCAATATCATCGGATATGCGCGAAACAATGTCGGCAATCTCGATACGTCGCGTCCGTACAAGGGACCTGACCAGATCAATACGGATCTCAGCCTGGGCTACAGCCTCAGGTTCGGAAGGCAGAAGTATACCTGGGATGTGCAGGTCAACGTCTACAATGTCTTCAACGATGACGACATCAAGGCGCGTCAGGCGGTCGACGACGGCAAGGGCAATCCTGTCATCACCCGCGCCTTCCTCCCCGAGCCGCGCATGGTGCAGTTGACCAATTCAATCCGGTTCTGAGCGGGGCGGGATGGGGACTGTTCACGGCAGCGCGCGTTTGGCCCGCTGCGCCTCGGGAACAGCCGGGGTGCCGGATGGCTCGTGCGCACACCGACGGATCGCGGTGCCTTCTATCAGCACGTCCTGCCCGGCGCATTGGAATTCCGGAGTGTCGGCCCTTGCACCTCCTTGAACCCTTGCATATCCTCGCATCCCTTGAAAACGCTTCTCCACCTCCTCTGTTTCCTCGGCCTCGCATTGCCGGCGTTGGCGGTTGCCGGCCGTCCTTCGCAAAAATCCCGCCTTCCCAACATCGTCGTCATTCTGGCCGATGATCTGGGCTATGGCGACGTGGGCTGCTACGGTGCCAAGCGGGTCGCAACGCCCCATGTCGACCGGCTTGCGCGTGAGGGACTGCGGTTCACGTCGGGCTATTCCACCTCCGCCACGTGCACGCCGTCGCGTTATTCGCTGATGACCGGAGAGTATGCCTGGCGGCGCCAGGGGACGGGAATCCTGCCGGGGGATGCGGCGCTGATCATCGAACCGGGGCGCACCACGCTCCCGGCCGTGTTGCAGCGCGCCGGGTATGCGACGGGGGCCGTCGGCAAATGGCATCTCGGATTGGGAGCCAGGGGCGAATCGATCGACTGGAATCGTCCCATCGCCCCCGGCCCGCGTGAGGTGGGATTCGGCTACAGTTTCATCATGGCCGCGACCGGCGATCGGGTGCCCTGTGTCTTCCTGCAGGATCAGGTGGTTGTGGGACTTGATCCGGCTGACCCGCTGCGGGTGAGTTACGACGCTCCGTTTCCTGGCGAACCCACGGGTATTGACCACCGTGATACGCTGAAACTCGACTGGTCGCACGGACACAATCAGGCCGTCGTTAACGGCATCGGCAGGATCGGATACTCAACAGGGGGTCGGGCGGCACAGTGGCGTGATGAGGACATGGCCGATACGTTTGCACGGCACGCCGTCGATTTCATCGACCGGAAGAAGGATGGTCCGTTCTTCCTCTATTTTGCGACGCATGACATCCACGTGCCACGCGTGCCGAATCCGCGCTTCGTGGGCAAGACATCCATGGGGCCGCGAGGGGACGCCATCGTCGAATTCGACTGGCAGGTGGGGCAGGTTCTGGACGCACTTGACCGGCTCGGGTTGGCGCGGGACACGCTGGTGATCCTCAGCAGCGACAACGGACCCGTGTTGGATGACGGTTACAAGGACGGGGCCGTCGAGCGGGTCGGCGAGCACCGGCCCGCCGGTCCCCTGCGCGGCGGCAAGGGCAGTCGCTTTGAGGCGGGCACCCGCGTTCCCTTCATCGTGCGCTGGCCGGGGCGTGTGCAACCGGGCGTCTCTTCCGCGCTCGTGAGCCAGGTTGATTTCCTGGCAAGCCTCGCGAAATTGACCGGGCAAAAGCTGGCCAATGCGGACGCGCCCGACAGCTTCGACGTGCTGGCGGCGATGTTGGGCGATGCCTCCGCCGGTCGGGAGTATGTGGTTGAGCATGGCGGCCGACTGGCGCTGCGCGACGGCCGGTGGAAGTACATCGAGCCGGCGGCGGGCCTCGCCGTGAGCAAGAACACGAACACCGAGACGGCCAATGCGTCCGTTCCCCAGCTTTACGATCTGGAGGCCGATCCCGGTGAGACGCGCAACCTGGCCGACACCGAGCCCGGGCGGGTCACGACGCTGGCGAAAAAGCTGGAGTCTATTCGGAGCCATTCGAGCAGCCGCCTTCCCTGAATCGTGAGGCGAGGGAAGATGGAGGGCCACGGTCTCTCGTGGCCTGTTTGTGCCAGTGAAGGGTTGGTGGGGTATCACGCGACGGCGCGAAGACGCGAAGGAGAAGGCAGGGGGAGGGATCCGCAGATTACACAGATTTACGCAGATTGACGGAGGTGGAGGCAGTGAGTAGCGCAGGCTTCTGCCCTGCAAAGGCTCGGAAGCAGGCTGGAAGCCTGCGCTACGTGGCCGATTTGTTTTACTTTAGACCGCTCCCAGCCTGATAAAATCTCCGTAAATCTGTGTAATCTGCGGATTCCCGTCTACCAATCATCCCTGCTGCGTTTCATTCGAATCTTCGCGGCTTCGCGTCTTGCCTGATCGTCCGGGCGGCGGGCGGGAGAACAGGCTTGCTCCTGAACGGGCGGCATTTAGCCAGTTGAAGCCGTGGCAATCCCCAATCTGGCACTGGTGGTCGATGATGAGGCGCATGTACGCACCTTCGTTGCGCTCATGATGAAGGAGATCGGGGTTGAAAACACCCTGGCCGCTGCGGATGCAGAAACGGGATACGCGCTTTACCAGCAGAACCGGCCCGGGGTGGTCGTCATCGACCTGCACCTGCCAGGCGGCGCTTCCGGACTCGAATTACTCAAGCGTATCCGATCATCCGATACCGATGTCTATACGGTGATATTCAGCTGCGAGGCTTCGTCCGCCATGGTCATGTCAGCGGTCAATGCGGGGGCCGATGGCTATATTCGCAAGGACACCCGGAAGGAGGACATCGTGCGGCAGTTCCGGGATGTCATGGACGACTCCGGAGACGAAGGCGGAGAGTGACCCCTTTGCCGCGAAAAAAAGGCCGGACGCGGGAATGCGTCCGGCCGGTGGATGACGGAGATGGGTGCGACTCGGAAACCTACATCTTTCCGCCGTAGATGGCGGAACTGCCCAGTTCCTCCTCGATGCGCAGGAGCTGGTTGTACTTGGCGACGCGGTCGGTGCGGCAGAGCGAGCCCGTCTTGATCTGGCCGGCGTTGGTGGCGACGGCGATGTCGGCGATCGTGACATCCTCGGTTTCACCGGAGCGGTGGGAAATCACGGCGGTGTAGCCGGCTTCCTTGGCCATCTCCACGGCGTCGAGCGTCTCGGTGAGCGAGCCGATCTGGTTCACCTTAACGAGGATCGAGTTCGCCGTCTGGGTTTCGATGCCCTTCCGGAGGAACTCGGTGTTGGTGACGAAGAGGTCGTCGCCGACGAGCTGCACGCGGTCGCCGATGGCGTCGGTCAGCTTCTTCCAAGTCACCCAGTCGCCCTCGGCGCAGCCGTCCTCGATCGAGATGATCGGGTACTTGCTCGTGAGCTTCTTGTAGAACTCCACCAGCTCGTCGCCGGAGAGGATCTGGCCCGTGGATTTCTTGAAGACGTACTGTTTCTTCTCCTTCACGTAGAACTCGGAAGAGGCGACGTCCAGGGCGAGGTTGATGTCCTTGCCGAGTTTGTAGCCGGCGTTCTTCACCGCGAGGGCGATGGCGTCGAGCGCGGCCTCGGCCGATTCGAGTTTCGGAGCAAAGCCGCCTTCGTCGCCGACCGCGGTCGCGAGGCCCTTTCCCTTGAGGACCTTTTTCAGCGAGTGAAAGACCTCGCAGCCCATGCGCAGACCCTCGGAGAAGGTCTTCGCGCCGGTCGGCATGATCATGAATTCCTGGAAGTCGATCGGGGCATCCGAGTGCGCGCCGCCGTTCATGATATTCATCATCGGCACCGGGAGGACCTTGGCGTTCGGGCCGCCGAGGTACTTGTAGAGCGGCTGGCCAAGCGCGGCGGCGGCGGCGTGGGCGGTGGCGAGCGAAACGCCGAGGATGGCGTTGGCGCCGAGCTTCGACTTCGTCTTGGTGCCGTCGAGTGTGAGCATGGCGCGGTCGATGCCGACCTGGTCGGTGGCGTCGCGGCCGATCAGCGCCGGCGCGATCTTCGCCTTCACGTTGGCGACCGCCTTGAGGGTGCCCTTCCCGAGGTAGCGGGCCTTGTCGCCGTCGCGCAGCTCGATCGCTTCGTGTTCGCCGGTCGAGGCGCCGGAGGGAACGGCCGCGCGGCCGAGC
>CAZOXB010000160.1:0-9193 GCA_964583635.1 uncultured Opitutaceae bacterium
CCATTCCAAAACGCGATCAAGAACTCGAACTGAGAAGGCAGAGTGCACCACGGAGGCACGGAGAACACGGAGGTAACACGCCTGGCTCGACCTCCGTGCTCCGTGCTCTCCGTGCCTCCGTGGTGAGATCCGGATCGGCCGGTTTTTGGACCCGCCTCTTTTGGATAGCCAATTGGAATCAGACCAGCCCCGCGGTCTCGGGAAACCCGAGCCAGAGGTTCATGATCTGGACGGCCTGGCCACTCGCACCCTTGACGAGATTGTCCTCGGCGGAAGTGACGATGAGATTGCGCGTGCGCGGATCGAGCACCGCCGACATATCCACCCGATTGGTGCCCACCACGTGGGCGGTGTCCGGCGTCTCGCCCGAGGGGAGCAGTTGGACGAAGGGCGCACCCGGGTAGGCCTTGTTCCAGGACGCATAAACGGCATCGATCGTCGTGCCTGCGGTCGCCGGAGCGGTGATCGTGGTCGCGATGCCGCGCCGCATCGGCGCCAGATGCGGATTGAACTGGATGATCGCCGGGCCGCCCGTGTGCAACGCCAGCTGTTCCTCAATTTCCGCCAGGTGCCGGTGCTTGACGAGGCCGTAGGCCTTCGCGCTCTCCGCACGCTCCACGTAAAGAAAGGCCTCGTCGACCTTGCGTCCCGCGCCGCTCACGCCGCTGAAGGAATTGACCACGATGTGCTCGCGCGCCACCAGGCCGTCACGCAACAGCGGTATCAAAGGTACCAATACACTGGTGGGATAACATCCCGGGGAGGCCGCCAATCTGATTTCCGTTCTCCAAGAGGGAGCAGTGATCTCCGGCAGGACGAACCGCGCATGCGGCAGAAGCTCGGGGGCGTGATGTTTGCCGTAGTGGCGCTCGTAGGTGGCCAGGTCCGCGATGCGGAAATCAGCGCTCAGATCGATCACCTTCCTGCCGGCGGGAACGAGTACCTTTGCGAAATCCGCCGCGGCGCCGTGCGGAAGCGCCAGAAAGATGAGGTCGAGCGGACCGCCCGCGAGCGCCTCGGCGTTGGAATCGGAAAACACCAGGCCCTGGTCAATTCCGCGCAGCGAAGGAATCACCTGACGCAGCGGTTTGCCCGCATGGCTGCGGGACGTGACCGTGGTGAGGCGGACATGGGGATGCCCGAGTAGCAGTCTGACCAGGAGTTCACCGGAATAACCGGAAGCGCCGACGACACCGACATTCATGTCGAAGAGAAATCAGCAGGACCCGGCAAAACGCAAGCGCCCCTCCGTCACAGCAGCCCACAAAAAAGCCGCCTCGCTGGACGAAGGCGGCTGAAAGAAAGATCCGATGTGCCGAACGTTGCTCAGCGTTTCGAGAACTGGAAGCGCTTGCGGGCACCGGGCTGGCCGGGCTTCTTGCGCTCCTTGCCCCGGGGATCGCGGGTGATATGCCCCGCCTTCTTGAGGGCGGCGCGATACTCCGGATTCATCTTCTGCAGGGCGCGGGCAATGCCATGGGCGGTCGCACCCGCCTGGCCGGCAACACCGCCGCCCACCACATTCACGGAAACGTCAACCTTTTCGCGCAGCTCGACCGTCAGCAAGGGTGCATAGGCCTGCTTGGAGAAATTCTCGTGGGAAAAATAGCTGTCGAAGTCACGGCCGTTGACGAGCAGTTTGCCGGAGCCTTCAAGCAGACGCACGCGGGCGGTGGCGGTCTTGCGGCGGCCCGTGGCGGTGAAAATGTTGGTAGCGGTGGCGCTCATAAATCAGGATCAGACGGAGATCTTCACGGGGTTCTGCGCTTCGTGGGTGTGGTTCGGACCGGCGAACACGCGAAGCTTGGTCAGCATCTTGGCGGCAATGCGATTCTTGGGCAGCATGCCCTTGACGGCGTGTTCGATCAGGAACTCGGGACGCCGCGCGCGCTGTTGGGGAACCGAACGATAGCTTTCGCCACCCACAAAGCCCGAGAAGAACATGTAGCGGTTCTGCTCCTCCTTCTTCCCCGTGAGCGCAACCTTCTCCGCATTGATGATCACCACAAAGTCGCCCGTATCGACATTGGGCGTGTAAGACGGTTTATTGCGGCCACGGATGATGTTGGCGGCCTTCACGGCGAGACGTCCAAGCACGACTCCCTCGGCATCAATCAGATGCCATTTCGGCTGTGGCAGGGTCTCGTTTTTGGCGAGGAACGTTTTCATGAGAAAAGGGGCCAAGAGGTACGGTTATGGCCGACGGTGTCAACAGCATTTCCCAACCCGCGAAAAAACCAAAGAACCCGCTCCGCAACCGCGAGGCGGGTTCAATCCCATGATCAGAGCCGGCCGCCAAGGTTAGAAGCCAACTGTCAGACCGGCGGTGAACCAGAGGAGGTCGTCATCGGCACCATCAATGTCGTTGGAGACATATTGGGCACCCACGGCAACCGTGGCCTTGTCCGTCAACTTGTAAGGCAAATTCAAGCCGATACCCCAGTAGCGGTAGTCATCACCTTCATCCGGCGAGACGTTCCCAAGGGTAACTGTGAAATCCAGCGAAGTGCCCACCTCCTTGAGAGGAATGCTGTAGCCCACGGAGCCCTGAATCAGAAATTGTTTGAGATCAAAATCGTAATACGAATACAGCCCGGGAGTGAAGCCCGAGACCGTCCCGGTGATGCCCACAAAACCCTCAAACGTGTGTTTGACCGCCTTCGAGGTATCCGCCTCCGGATAATCATAGAACGTCCCACCCACGTCGATTTTCCAGAACTCGTTGAGCGGAACGAAGTAACCGGCATAGAAATCAAACTCATTGTCGGTGTTGTTCGTGATCGGCTGATTCATCCAAACACCCCCGTAGAAGTTGCCGGAGGCGATTTCAATGGACGGCTGAAGCGATTCCTTTGCTGATTCCCTCCCTCGAAACACGTACTTGCTCGCGTAGGGAAAGTCCATCGTGACCGAGTAGGAGAGCTTTTTCTCCTGCGCGGGGGTTGGTGTCTGCGCGGGAAGGCAGGTGGCGAATCCACCCAGCAGGGCGGAAAGAATAAGGGTCGTCCTTTTCATATTAGTGGTGTGTAGTTTTATTAGCGATCAGTCGCACCGGATTTGCGGCGCCATCCAGTTCCGCAGGGTTGTATATCCCATGAGGTTACTGTAACCTGCGGAAGAAGACGGCTGACCCGAGACCCGTGAGACCCATGTCGGTCCCAAAGCAGGAGTTGGGCCATGCCACACAACATTATGAAACTTTTTCTCTGGGGAAGCACATTGGCGGGAAGCACCGCGGTCATTCTGGGAGCATTGGGTGCCCACGCACTGAAGAGCCGCCTCGTGGCGAGCGGCCATGTTGATGCATGGAGAACAGCCGCACTCTACCATGCAGTCCATGCCGTCGCCCTCGTGGCGGCACTGGCGATCGCTCATCAGGCCAACGTTCACGGTGATGCACGGATGCTCAAGGCTTGGCGGCGCGTGGCGATCGCGTGGCTTGCCGGCATCGTCCTTTTCTCTGGCTCCCTGTATGGGCTGTCGCTCGGAGCACCTTCCTGGCTGGGACCCGTCACGCCACTGGGAGGAATAGCCCTGATCCTCGGCTGGCTCCTGATTGCCTGGGCGAGGCCTTCGGCACGCTCCTGACCCGACATGCGACTGCCCGAAGATCTCCACGCCGTCCTGTCGGCAATCCGTACCATTGGACGACCCCGCTTGGTCGGCGGCTGTGTGCGCGACTGGCTTCTCGGCCTCGAACCCAAGGACTTCGATGTCGAGGTGGGGGGCGTCACCTTCGACGCCCTGCACCGCATCCTGGCGCCGTTCGGCTCAACCGACATCGTCGGTCGAAGCTTCGGGGTCATCAAACTGCGGATGTCACAGGGGCATGAATACGACTTCAGTCTTCCGCGGCGGGAATCGAAAACCGGCGCCGGTCATCGGGGCTTCGCGGTCCAGCCGGACCCCGACCTGAGCGATGCGGAGGCGGCCGCCCGGCGGGATTTCACGCTGAACTCCATCGCCTGGGATCCGTTCTCCCAGTCCCTGATCGATCCGCTCGGCGGTGAAGCTGACCTCAAGGCCGGGCGGCTCCGCCACAGCAGTGCCGCATTCGTGGAGGATCCGCTCCGTGTCCTGCGCGGCATGCAGTTGGCGGCACGCTACAACCTTGCGCTCGCTCCCGAAACCGCCCGGCTGTGCAAGTCCATCGTCTCCGGTTTCACAGAATTGCCCATCGAGCGCATCTGGGGTGAATGGGATAAGTGGGCGACAAAGTCCCGGAAGCCTTCGCTGGGTCTGACTGTTCTGGCGGAAACCGGCTGGATCGTTCATTTCCCGGAAATCGCCGCGCTGCAAAACTGTCCACAGGAACCCGAATGGCATCCGGAAGGCGATGTTTTTGCCCACACGCAGCACTGCTGTGATGCGCTCTGCCGGATGCCCGCATGGATCGAATCGACTCCAGCGAGACGCCGCCTCCTGCTGCTTGCCGTGCTCGCCCATGATTTCGGCAAGCCGTCCACCACCGTGCGGGCTATCAAACGCGACGTGCTACGCTGGATCAGTCCGAACCACGAGGCCGCCGGCGCACCGCTGGCGACGGCCTTCCTGCAGCGCATCGGCGCACCCCGCGAACTCGCCGACCACGTGGTGCCGCTGGTGGTGAACCATATGGTCCATCATCATGGGCCGAAGAGCGAATTCGGCGACACCCAAGTGCGCCGACTCGCCCGCCGGGTCGCCCCGGCGACAATCGACGACCTCGCGCTGATCATGCTGGCCGATTCGTTCGGGCGACCTCCGTTATATTCGCCCGAAACGATCAATCTGATCGAGAAGCTCAAGGCCAAATCCCGTGCGCTCTCGATCGCTTCCGAAGCGCCCAGACCCATCCTGTTGGGCCGTCATCTGATCGCCTTGGGGGAGAACCCGGGCCGCGGTTTCAAGCCGTTGCTCGACACCGCGTTTGAAGCACAGCTCGACGGCATGTTCACCGATGAGGCCGGAGCGCTCGCGTGGGCCAAAAACCAATTGCGACTGAACGCATCCGCGCATTAACTTGTTTACCGCCCTCCCTTCCCTCGCCCACCTTTTTCACGCCATGCCAACTCAACTCGATCAGCTCAAACAATTCACCAAGGTCGTCTCGGATACGGGCGATTTTGGCGCCATCAAACAATTCACGCCTCAGGACGCGACCACCAACCCATCGCTCATCCTCAAGGCCGCCGGCATGCCCGATTATGGATATCTCGTGGACAAGGCGGTCAAGGACGCGCCGTCGCACGCGACCGTCAGCACGCTCATCGACCGACTCCTCGTGCTCTTCGGCATTGAGATCCTCAAGATTGTCCCCGGGCGGGTTTCGACCGAGGTCGACGCACGCCTGTCGTTCGATCCCGCGGGCTCGGTCGACAAGGCCCGCGAGATCATTTCGTTCTATGAAGCGGCCGGCATCCCGCGCGAACGGATCCTCATCAAGCTCGCCTCCACTTGGGAAGGCATCAAGGCCGCCGAGATCCTCGAAAAGGAGCGCATCCGCTGCAACATGACCCTGCTCTTCTCGTTTCCCCAGGCGGTCGCCTCGGCCGAAGCGAAGGTCCAGCTCATCTCCCCGTTCGTCGGACGCATCCTGGACTGGTACAAGAAAAACACCGGCAAGGACTATGCGCCGGCGGAGGATCCCGGCGTACGTTCCGTGACTGAGATTTACTCGTACTACAAGAAATTCGGCTACAAGACCGAGGTGATGGGAGCCTCCTTCCGCAACAAGGGGGAAATCCTCGAACTCGCCGGATGCGACCTGCTCACCATCGCACCGCCGCTGCTCGCGGAACTCGCCGCCAGTTCAGACCCGGTCCCACGGAAGCTCTCCCCCGCCTCCGCGGCCAAGGACCCGCAACCGAAGGTCTCCTTCGATGAAAAGAGCTTCCGCTTCGCCCTCAACGAAGACGCCATGGCGACCGAAAAAACCGCCGAAGGCATCCGCACCTTCTCCGCCGACATCATCAAGCTGGAGCACTTGCTGCTGAAGAAGCGCGGGTAGGGCTGATTCGTCAGGCCCAGCGCCCGCGTTTGGAGTCCGCCCTTCAGGCCGTTTCCGATCCACTTGGGAGGGCCACGGTCCCTCGTGGCCGCGGCGCTCGACCGCGCCGACCCATCACCTCGTTACTTTCTCGTGCCAACCAGGCGTCGCGCGGATTGGCGCGCCGGTGGCGTTGTCGCTCCTTGGTAGTTGGCTCCGATCGGAATGCGGCGATCGGCAAAAAAATTATCGCTGACCTCGCATGGCATCGAAAGCTCGAGCAACAGCGACGGCTCGAGCCCGGTGAAGCTATGAAATACTCCCGGCTTCAATGCCAGTGTCTCACCGGGGCGAAGAACTACGCGACGGTTTCCATGCTCAACTTTGAGTCTGCCCT
This sequence comes from uncultured Opitutaceae bacterium, assembly GCA_964583635.1. Lineage (GTDB taxonomy): Bacteria > Verrucomicrobiota > Verrucomicrobiia > Opitutales > Opitutaceae > UBA6669. The sequence goes on from CAZOXB010000160.1 coordinate 6,366, forward strand.
GAACAAGGAAGAAGGTCTCATGTTTGATCCGATGGCGATGTCGCGGGCAACTCTGACCGCCAAATACAAAGAGGTACTTGCCGCAATAGCCAGCCTTCGCCTCGTTCGCGATCCAATACTCGATCAACCCGGCGCGGACAAATTCGCCAAGTCCGAAATCCAGGACCAACGGCTCCACTTTCGGCGGGACGCAGCCCCAGCGCCGCATCTGCGCTCGAAACGCCCGCAGCGCACGAGCGCGACGAGGACCTTCGATCGACAATGACAAGCCGGCTTGTAGTTGGTGCATTTTGGGATGGATTTGGAAATGAGTCGTGAACACGTCAGCCGTGCAAACGGCGATCGTGCCGCAGGCTGTTCATACGGAGAAATCGTCGGAATCTGTCCTCGTGCTCACGTCTGCGGCGAAGTATGGACAAATGAAGCGGATAGCGTTCCGCTCGTCGATTCGCCGGGGGGGAGCCAAATCCCCTCGCCACGTTCAAGCAGTTCAGCCAGCGGCCGGTGCGAGGCATTTGTCGGCTCCAGCCCAACGACTTCGCCACGACCCCACAGCGGGTAATGCGGGCCACTGCGTCCCGCCGCCCAGAGCCAGGCGCGCGGCCACCGTAGCCCGTCCCACTGCAATTGAAAGCCGAGGTTCATGGTGTCGTTCCAAATCGTCATCGCCGCCCGCTGGAATCCGGTCAATTCGATCAGGTGCTCCTCATTCGCCTGCGAGTAGGGCACCACGCTGCAATCGCGTTGGCCACCGGTCCGCAGCGGAGCGAACGGCCAGGCCGACCGGGCGTCGGCCTCGAGTTGGGCCAGCTCCGGCCTTTGCGCGGGCGGCACGCGCAGTTCCGCAGGGTCGCAAACGATCTTTGCACCGCGCAGAATCGGGCCGCCGCAAAGAACATGCTCGATCCAGATCAACGGCAGCGGCACGCCGGCCTCGTTTGTCACAACCGTTTCAACATCGATGCCGACAGCACCGTATGCGATGCTTATCCGCCTCGACACTGCGAACGGTGTGCGCATCCCGCGCACTGTGAGCGTGATCACGGCAGATCCGTTCTTCTCGATGCAGGTTTCTGCCTGCCAAGGGATCTGGCCGTATTCTCCCAGCACGCCGAGGGGCGCGCCAAAATAGTCGGCCGGGAAGAATCCGCCTGGCAACGCCAACATCCAGCCGCCGGAAAAGGTGTCATAGAACTCACTACGGTTGGCGTGAGGCCCGGATGGGAGTGATCGGCGCCCCACCGGAACCCGCGGATTGTGCCACATGACGTCAAGGTCTGCGTCCAGCCAGCGGAACTCCACGATGTCCCCGCCCCGTCCGGGTTGTACCGCGATCTGCAGGCGTTCGTTGCGCAGGCGGATCAGCCCCATCCGCTCGCCGTCTGCCGGCTCGACGGTGATCGACGCCACGCTCATATGGCGGTGTACCCTCCGTCGACGACCAACTGCGAGCCGGTGACGTAGGAGGATGCCTCGGACGCGAGGAAGAGCAGCGCTCCCGCAACCTCCTCCCGATTGCCCATGCGGCCAAGCAGTGTCCGGTCCGCGAAGCGTTTCTCCAGTTCTCCAGACTGGTGCTTTCGAAACGGTCCCAGACAAAGTGTGTTCACCCGCACGCCGCGCGGTCCGTACAGGGCCGCCGCATAGCGCGTAAGCTGCAGCATGCCACCCTTGTGAAAGAAGTAGTCAGGAAGCCCGGCGTCCGGAACAAGACCCGAGTAAATTGAAAAGTCGGGACCCACCAGTCCGAAGGCCGAACCCACATTGATGATCGAGCCGCGTCCACGGGCGGCCATGGCATCCCCAAACCGTCGCGTGATTGCAAACAAGCCCGTCGCGTTGATCTGCATGCTGCGGGCAAAGGCCTCGATCGGACCGGATCGGCTTCTCATCGGCCAAGCGGCGGCGTTGTTCACCAGAATATCGGCTGCTCCTTCGTGCCGGGCAACGTCGTCGAAGAGACGCTCCGCCGAATCCATCTCGCCCTGGTCAAAATCTGCATGGCGCACCTTCACTCCGTTCCCCTTCAGTTCGTCAACGACCCCGGCACCCGCACCGCCCCGGCGGCTGGCCACCACGACACGTGCACCCGCGGATGCCAACGCCTCGGTCATGGGACGCCCGAGCCATCCGGCGCCACCGGTGACGACGGCCACGCGTCCGTTGAGATCGAACGAAGGAGTCATGCTGCCACGCTTCTCCAGCCTGGAACTCGCAATGCTGAAAGTGTCGCACGGACAGCCCGCAGCGTGCCGATCCCCTCGTCAAGTTCGCAACGGACACCGCGGCGGCCGCCTGCCGCCGCAAGAAATTCCTTCGCCTGCGCCACAAAGCAGTCCGCCAATCTGGCCCGGGCGGCGTGCACCCGCCAGGACCCTTCGGGCCGCTGTGCCGACGCCCACGTGCCCGCCACAAAATCCACCCTCAGACAGCCGCGGCTGCCATGCACCTCAATTACGGACTCCGGTATTAGCCTGTGCTGGCTTACCACGTAGCTGGCAAGCACGGAACCGTGTCTGGCCAGCACATGGACGGTATCGTCGACACTGACTCCTGGAAGGCTCAGGTGCGCAGCATCCGCAGTCAGCCGCGTCGATGGACCCACGAGCCATTCAGCAGCGTTGAAGACGTGGCTAAGAATATCGTGCACGACGCCGCCTCCCTGCTCTGGCCGCTTGTAGTAGCCCCGGGCATAGTCCGGCCGCCGCGCCGGCAGGTACGCTCCGCGCCGGGCGATGAGGTGATGCGGTTCACCGATCGCACCCGCGAGCACCCGTTCGCGGACGGCGACCAGCGCCGGATGAAAGCGCAGCACATAGCCCACCGCA
>CAZOXB010000161.1:0-9175 GCA_964583635.1 uncultured Opitutaceae bacterium
GTTGCCTGATGCTCCGCGACCTTGGGTGTGGTGACGAACACACCGTCCGGCGCGACGTGCGTGTCGGACGTGGCCGTCAACCAGACGTGACGGTAGATCCCGCAGCCGGTGTACCAGCGTGAACTGGGTTGCACCGCATTGTCGACGCGCACCGCGATGAGGTTGGGGCGCCCGTCGTGATTCAGGAAGCCGGTCAGGTCGTGGTCGAAGCTGACGTATCCGTAGGGGCGGCGTCCCAACGCATGCCCGTTGATCCAGACGTCGGCGTTCATGTAGACGCCGTCAAAGGTGATGCGCACCCGTTTCCCGGCCATGCCGGGCGGCAGGTGGAACGTCTTGCGGTACCAGCCCACGCCACCGCCATAGTAGCCCATCCGGCCCTTGCCGGGATTGTCCTTCAGGATCGGTCCGAGGATCGCCCAGTCATGCGGCAAGAGGACCGGGGTCCAGCTCGAATCGTCGAAGGTGGATGCGGTCGCCTCGGTGGCGGCGGTGTCGCCGAGTGAAAAACGCCAGCCGTCATCCCAGTTGAGATGCAGGCGCGGCGCGGATTCGCTCCCCATGGCCGGACCTGCGGCGAACAACACGGTGCCCAGTGCGAACAGGACACGGGTCCAGGGAAGGCAGAATCGGGGGCGTTGTCGCCGTGCAGTCGGCAGAAGCTGATTGGGGAGGGCCGAAGGCATGGGAAATGGCCTCATGGTTTCGTCCGCAGGGTGGAGTCCGGGTAGACGAGGGCTTGCACGCGACCCTCGAGCACGTCGATTGCGTGGTTGAGGATGTATTGGGGAGGGTAGGTGCCCGCGCGGGTGGGTTTGGCCGCGGCCACGGCGCGCTTCATCCCGGGAAGGGCGGGGCGCGCCAACTCACCGAGGCGGTCGAGGACATTGCCCGCCTGCAGGATGACGCCCGGTGGATTCGGTTCCTGCACCAGACGTTCGAGTGCCGGCAACGCCATGCCGGGTTTTCCGATTCGGGCGAGCGCTTCCGCCGCCGCGACTGCAACCGAGCCGGAGCGATCGTTGAGGCGGCGCTTAAGCGCCGGTGCGGCCGCCGCGGCTTTGTTGCCGAGCAGGGTGCAGCCTTGCGCGGCCCACCAGCGAACGGGTTCGCTCGCATCCTCGAGTGCGTCGATGAGCCGGCGCAGGTTCGCGGCGTCGCGATCCGAGGCGAGCAACGCAAGGTCCAGCACGCGCGCGACCGGCCAGGCTTCGGGGGCACGCGAGGCATCGTAGCCTTCGAGGGGGGAACCTTCGGGAAGCAGTCCGTTGTCGTTGATTTCGATCATGCGCGCCCGCAGGCGTGCGCGCATCGTTTCGAGGACGGATCGATGGGCGGGATCCCGGGCCAGATTGACCACGTTGTCGGGATCGGAGTTGAGATCGTAGAGTTCCTCGCTTTGCTTGGCGCCCCAGTAGCGGGCGGTCTCCGGCGTGAGCCTGCCCTCCGCCGCGAGTCGCGCCCACGACTGGTAGCCGCGGGCCTTGAACATGTAGTCGAGCGGCTGCACGTAGGGCAGGTCGGGACGGAAGTTGCGGATGTAAAGCCAGCGCCGGTCGATGATCGAGCGCATCATGTCGTAGCGCTCGTCCATGCGGTCGCGCGTCGTGAAGACGAACTCGTTGGGCGCGGCCTTGGCCGGGCCGGCGAAGGCATGGCCCTGCATGTAGGATGGGATGTTCACGCCCGCGAGGGAGAGGATTGTGGGCGCGAAGTCCACGAAGCTCACCGGATCCGCAATCCGCGAACCGGGAGTCGCCGGTGCGAGGTGCCGCCATTTCGGCGGATAGTAGACAATCAGGGGGACATGCGTGCCGCTCGCCTGGAGGAAGCGCTTGCTGCGCGGCAGGATGCCGCCGTTGTCTCCGTAATAAAACACGATGGTGTTGTCGGCGAGGCCGTCGTGCGCGAGATCGCGCAGTTTCGCGGCCATCTGTCCGTCCATAAGCCGCATGTGGTTGTAGAACCGCACCCAGTCCGCCCGCATCTCCGGAGTGTCCGGCTGGTACGAGGGAATCCTCACCTTGGCCGGATCGGTCGGCGGGAAGTCCAGCGGCTTTTCCTCCTCGGGAAAGAGGCAGCTCTCGTGGGTGATCTCATGGTTGAAAACGCTGAAGAACGGCTGGTCGGGTGAGGGGCGGCGCCGCCAGTGCGCGTTCCTGCCGGATTCATTCCAGGCATCCTTGATGCTGACCGGCGAATTGTAGTCCGTCTTTGCATTGTTGCTGGTGTAGTAGCCCGCCTCGCGCAGCAACGCGGGGAATCCCTTCAGCCAGGCGGGGATGTGCCCCTCCGCACGCATGTGCTCGGCCGGGCCGGCGGATGCGGCCTGGATGCCCGTGATCAGGGTGAAGCGTGATGGCGCGCAGACCGGTTGGGTGAAGCAGCGCTCATAAAGCACGCCGTCGTGTGCGAGCTGGTCGAGCGTCGGGGTTTGGGCGATCGGATCACCATAGCAGCCCAGGAACGGGCCGTTGTCCTCACTGACCAGCCAGAGGATGTTCGGCCGGTCGGCAGCCTGTCCGGTGACCGCGGCAGCGAGCAGAAGGATCAGGAAGCCGGAAATTCCGGGAATGCGGCGCAGGATGTGGAATCGGTGGACTGGAACGGTACTCATGTTTGAATCTTGGAAATCCCGGTCTTGATTCCCTCGCAAACCAAGCCGGCGGTGGCGGTTCAAGGCGCCGGGCGGAATTTGCGCTTGTAGTCGGCGGCGAGGGCTTTCATTGGCGCCAGATCGGTCGCGTGGGCGGGCTGGGTGGCGAGGTCCACCCACTCGCGAGGATCGGCTTCGATGTCGAAAAGTTCCTCCCGGCCGTCCGGGTGTTCGAGGTAACGGAATCGGTCGGTGCTCACCGCCAGGCCGTTCGGTCGACCCCGCGCGGCCAGGATTGTGTAGGCGGCATGGGGCCACGGCGCCAGCGGATCGGTCAGCAGCGGCGCGAAACTGCGTCCGTCGACGTTCTTCGGAGCGGGCAGGCCGCAGAGATCAGCCAGCGTGGGATAGAGGTCGAGGAACTCGACCACCCGCGGGCAGGCGGTGCCCTGGGCCCGGCCCGGCGCTGCCACCAGCAACACCGTGCTGGCCGCCTCATTGTAGAGGACGCCCTTGCCCCACCAGCCTCCGCGGGAGCCAAGAAGATAGCCGTGATCGCCGAAAAACACGACGATGGTGTTCTCCCAGAGGTGATGTTGATCCAGGGCGTCGAGCACCCGCCCCAGTTGTGCATCCATGAACGTCACACTGGCGAGGTATCCACGCAGCGCCTCCTGCGAGTCCGCGGCGGGTACGGGCTGCCGGATTCCGGGCATCACCGGTCCGCCGCCTGCGGGCACAGGCATCCGGTCGGCGGGGTAGGGGGCGAAGTACTCGGCGGGAGCGACATGCGGCCCGTGCGGACGCCGGAAGCCGCAGGCCAGGAAAAAGGGTTGACCGCTGCCGGCGCGCTCCGCGATCAGCTCGGCGGCGCGGTGGGCGTTGCGCACATCGATGAGGCGTTCGTTGCCGCCGTTGAGGATCGCATAGGTCGCGCCCTCGCCACCGCCGGCGCCTTGGCCGCGCCTCCCGAATTCATGGTGCGCCGTGACAAAACCCGTGAGCCCGAGCCGGTCCAGCTCCGCCGGCGTGTAGATGATCTCCTGCCCCGGCGTGCCCTCCTCGGTCACATCCCAGCAGGACGGCACATCGCTGCCGATGTGGAAGACCTTGCCGAGGCGCGCAGTGAAGTAGCCGTAGGCCTTGAAATGTTGCGGCAGAAAGGTGACGCCGGCCGGCACAGGGTCCTGCCGACTGGCAAGATCATTGCCGAACTTCCCCGTGCGCTCGGGGCGGAGTCCGCTCAGGAACGACATGCGCGATGGGAGGCAGAGCGGGTACTGGCAATAGGCGCGGTCAAACCGCACCGCGCGTGCGGCCAGCCGCGTCACATTCGGGGCCTCGACCAGCGGGTAGTGGTAGCAGGGCAGCGTCTTCGTGAGGTCGTCGGCGATGAGGAAAAGAACGTTCGGTCGCCGCGTCGGACTGGCGCCAAGCAGTCCGGTAAATGCGCCGGCAAACATCACGCACGCGAGAACGAGTCGGCGCGTAGGGCCAAAGATCAAAAAATCACGGGAGATGCCGCCAATCCATGCAGCCCCGCGTCCATAAAAGGAAAGGGACCTGATCGGCGTCAGACTGGGAATGAAATTATTCACGCCGCACCTCCAGCAGTCGGAACGCCCCCGCGGGCACCCGCACCTCGAGCGGCGAGGCCAGCGTGCCGAGGTGTTCGCCGGTCAGCCGGTCGGTGACGATCCAGTTGCCGGGCAGCCGCGTGCCCAGATGGACCGTGCGCTCGGCGGGATCAACCCATCCAGGATCGATCAGGGTGATGCTGTAGTGCCCGGGTGCCGGTTCGGCGACCTGGTGATTCACGCTGCCTTCGACGTGGAAGGGCATGCCCTGCTCCGCCTCGGCCAGATCGGCGAGGATCGCGGTGCGAGCGTCCGGCAATGAGTAATTCCGCCCGTCCTTGCTCAGGCTGTCGCCATCGGTGGACCACACGGTTTGCCACGGACCGTGTTTCGAGGTGATGCCACCGGGCGCCAGCGCGACAAAGCCGTGCGGCGTGGTGGTGGCAAGGTGGGAGGCGTCGCGCCGGGTGCGGCCCCAGAGATAGGTGGAGACGTCGGTCGGCGGCAGCGGAGCCATGCCCCAGTAGCAATCGAGCCGGTCAAAGGCCCAGGGACTAGTGTCGCTGCCGTCCACGTTCCATCGCTCCAGATTGTGACCATTGGTGCCGTGGCGGGCGAATCGCTCGCTTGACGGCCGCACCTCCAGAGCCACCGGAGAAACGGCGCGCAGTTGTCCCGCCGTGGGTGGCGTGATGACACCGCGGCCGAGCAGGTGCAGGAAGATCGTCGCCCCCTCGGTTCCCGTGCGCGTCCAGTGACTCTTTGTGCGATCCATCTCGCCGTTGAGCAGCATGAACGTGCGGGCGCCGAGTGCGGCTTGGGAAACGTAGTACCGTAGCGACGGATGTCCGGTCAGCGGGTATTCCCACTCCCAGAGACGGTTGAAGCTGTACCAGTCCGAACCCGAGCGGCTGGCCCAGCCGTCCACCTGGCCGTCGAGCCAGAGACCGACCCGTGCGGCGAGATTGACATCGGGACTGCGCGAGTTGCTGTCCTCCACGCAAGGAAGGATGACGGAGCGGTAGCGACCGTCGAAGAGGAGTTCACGGACCTGGGGATCGGCCGGCCAGCGCGCCCACCAGGTGTTCTTGTTGCGGAGGATGAAGCGCTTTCCCCGGGCCAGGCAAAGGTCCATGATCGGTTTGATGTGATGCTCGAGATAATAGAGCATGTCCTCCGGTTTTTCGGCCTCGGAATCGATGAAGCCGAGCAGCGTCGACGGTGCGGCCTGCAGCATTGCGGCGACGGTCGCCACCTCGAGGTGGGGATCGCAGCCGTGCCCGACCTGCACCCAGAAATGGCAGTGCGCATCCTCGAGGAGTTTTGCGGCGGCGACGATCTGGGCTCGGGACAAGTCGTGTGCAAGCCGGCGATCCCGACGCCACGGTTTGCCGTCGGGGCGCAGCAGTGGGGCATCCTCGCCCGGCCAGAAGGCAGTGGAAAAACGCAGCCGCGCATAGGGGAAGCGCCGTTCATATTCGTGAACCTCGTTGATCCAGGTCTCGATCTTCCGGGTCGACCATCCGCTCCAGAGCGTGTGATTCACCACCACATCATAGGGGGCGGCTGACCCGGGCAGCGGATCTCCGCGCCAGCTGGCTGCGGCGTTGCCGACCTGGCGGAGCGTTTCTCCGATGCCGGCCATGAGGCCGCGACGCGGAATCTGCGCCAGTTCCTTCTCCCAACCCGGGGTGAAGGTCAGCCGGTAAAGATTGTCGTCGCCGTTCGGACTGGAGCCCAGCAGGACACTGCCGTGCGGCGAGCCCGGCAGGAAAACGACATCGGTGAATCCCACGGATGCAAGGGCTTGCCCGAGCAAGCGGCCTTTGGCATCGCAGAGCTGAACCCGGGCGCCGTTGAGGATGACAATCTCGGCGCCAGGCCGTTCAGCGAGATCCCCCGCCGCCAGCAGTTGCATCGTGTAGGTGTATTCGTAACTTGGATCCAGACGTTTGGGCGGCAGGGTGAAGAGCGTGTGCAATCCGCCTTTGAGCGAATGTACTCCGGAGTGGTAGATGATTTCGCTGGCGCCATCCCCGTCCAGATCCGCAGTGGTGCCGTTCGCATTCTTCGCTGCGGGCACGGGATGCAACGCCTTCTGCGTGCCGCGCTGTTGATCCTCCGTGAGTCGCTGGAGGCCGTCTCCCTTGAAGAATCCGAGGGTGGGCGGCGCGCGGTAACCGCTGACGCCGCTGGCCGGCACCACGGCGACCTCGTCCTTGCCGTCGCCGTCGAAATCGCCGGCACGCAGCATACGAATGGCGCCGTCGAGTTCGACGCTCGTCAGCTTGCGACCGTCCGCGGTGTAGGAGGTGAGCTGCCGGGAGACGCCGCCGGCCAGCACGACCGGTGTCTTGCCGTCGAGCCGGGCGATGGCCACTTGGTAAACCGGTGCCTGCAGGTCGGCCGTCCAGCGTTGCCGTCCGGAAGCGTCGAAAACGCTGACCAGACCATCCGCGCCGGCCGCCACGATCTCATCGCGGCCGTCACCGTCGAGGTCGCCGGTCGCGAGGTCGAACACGAAGCCGCCGACCGGTGCGTCCCACAAGTGGCGGCCGTCGGCCGTGAACGCACAGACACGGTTGTCGTGGGTTGAGCCGACGATCTCCTTGGTGGCGGGCTGGCCGTCGAGTTCCGCCACGGCCAGCCGGTAGATGTTGCGGCCTTGGGTGGGAATGATCTCCACGCCGGCCTGGGCGACGGAAATTGTCGCAAGGAGCAGGGGAAACAATGCGAAGGCATTCCTCAGTGCGCGGAGCATGAGGGGAGGAGAGGCGACGATGGGTCTCACGAGGAGAACAGGTGGGTCAGGGACGGTAGAGCCGTTCGAGAACGGCGTGGTTGGTCTTCGTGATGGACTCCAGCAGGAGCGGGTAGGGTTCACCGTCGGGGCCGAGGATGCCCTGTTTCCATTTGGGAGGATTCTGGACCGGGCGGATCAGGCGGGAGGCGAGCTGACACCGGTTGTAGCCGATCATGTAGGGCTCGGCAAAGGCGGCGGAGAGATAGCGCGCGTATTGGGCGGCGGCGGCTTCCTCATTCTTGAGCGGATGCCCCAGCACGAGGGGTGTGGCAGGCGTCGGAAAATTTCCGATGTGATCGACGCTGATCACTGGGCGGCCCGTCCGACGATGGAGTTCACCGTAGAGTTCGGAATTGAATTCCCCCTCCAGTTGAATGGCGATTGTCGGGAAGTATTTTGCGGCGCGATCGATCACGGGCAGGTGAAGCCGATTCCCGGCATACCGCTCGCCGAGGACAAGATGGTTGGGATCGTGGCGCCGGAACGCCTCCGCGGTCAGCCGATAGCTTTGCTCGGCGATGTCGGCGAGAAAGGCATCCTCGGCCGCCGTGAGGTCCGTGGCTCCGCGCACGGCGCTCTCGTAGGCGCGACGTCCCGGCGATTCCGGCGGGAGATTGCGGAAGAACGAGAGCCAGTTTGCGCCGTGGGTGCGTTCCAGGTTCTCCAGGTACGCACGATCGCCCCAGAGCGGGAGATCGACGAGATAGTAGCCGAGCAGCCGGCGATTTTCCTTCAAGGGCCGGCAGAAATCCCGCACGCGCCGGTCGAGGGTGGAGGCAAATTCGGGTGCGAACACATCTTCGTAGCGCGGCTTGCCGTTGATGACCACGCCGGAGGTTGATGTCTGTGAAAACCCCACGGCAAAGGGCAGGCGGTCGCGGAAGACCACTGGGCAGTCGTAACCCGCGAAATTGAAGCCCCAGTGGCGGAGCATCGTTTCCACCTGATCGAGCGCGCGGCCGAGATCGCCGGCATGGCGCTCCTGGACGAAGTCGTGCTCGCCGGGCACCGGCTTGTTGCCGCCCAGTCCGGGGTAGGTTGCGATGTGATTCACACCGAGGGGAATGAAGGCGTTCCCCTCGGGCGTGACGAAAAACCAGCGACTGTGCAGGTGCTCGATGTGAAACCAGCCGGTGCTGCGGCCTTGGATCGCCTTGGTGCCGCCGTAGGTATCGTAGTCTTGGGCCGCGACCGGCGCTGCCAGCGCGCAGGTGGCGAAGATCCAACAGAACAGGATGGAGAATTTCATCGGATTTGGGGTGACCCTCGGGGAACGGGGGCGTAATTCAACGAAGAAACGCCTTGGGTGGCAGGGCGGTGTGCAGGCCGCCGGCGGGATCGCCGGCAACAGCCGGGCCGGCCAGAAATTTCTTCACCGCCTCAAATCCATCGGCGGGAGTGGTCGCCCAGAACAGGTAGTTGAGCTTCAGCGTGTCGCGCGCCAGCTTGAGGTGCGCGCTGATGGGAAACAACTTCTCGTCCTCCGGCGTGATCCTGATCGGCTTGCCGTCGAGCGTCGTGTCGCCGCGGGCCAGGTGCCAGCGCAGCTTGTCGGCCTCGCGGTAATTCGTCGACTGCACCGCCGCGCCCAGAGGCACGATGCCGGCCAGTTTCGCATACAGCCGGTAGACCCCTCGCTTGGGATCCTTCAGCGAAGGCGACACACCGGGATAGACATCCGGCCCGCCCATGCCAACGCCGATTTTCATTTCATAGTCGGTCAGGTCGTCCAACAGCGTCTGCGGAAAATTGGTGTATTGGATGACGACCGTGTTGGGAAATGCATGGCGCAGAGTCGTCATCTGCCGTTTGAGCGCCTCGAAGTAGATCTGATCGGTATAGGTTTCGACGCCCGCCTGCGGGTTCTTGGCGAGGTTGGCGTTCGGCGCGCTCTCAGGAAGGTTGACCGCCTCCAGATTCGGATCCTGGTCGAACTCGCGGCCAAACGCGATGATCACGGCATCAAGGCGTTCGGCGACCTGGCGATTCCAGAGGACCGGGTTGAGGGCGCCCTTTACGGTGACATAAACGCCGCCGCCGTACTCGGGTCCGGTAAGGTAGTCGGGAACGCTGCGCTGTCCTTTGGAGAACGACTTGTGCGTGAACTGAACCACCAGTTGCCGTCCGTGTTTCCGGGCGAGCGCAAGGTCGGTACGGAGCTGGGAAAAGTCGTAGCGACCCTTCTCGGGTTCGAACTGT
>CAZOXB010000162.1:0-9047 GCA_964583635.1 uncultured Opitutaceae bacterium
CGTGGCCAAGGTGACGCCGGACACGTCATCGGTCGCCGCAATGCCCAGTCCAATATCGTTCGCGCCGGCCCGGCGTGTGGCGGTGGCCAGTTCGAGGATATTGAACGTATAGTTTCCCGTGACTGTTCCTGAGCCGGCGGAGGCAAGCCAGTTGGAGTTCGTGGCGGTCGAAGCCGCCGTGCGTCCACTGAAAAGTCCGGCGGCCTGCAGTGCTCCGGTGGCAGTCTTCAGCTCGGCCAGCTTGGTGTTGAGTCCGGAGAGTGCGGTGACCTTGCGTTCGTTGATGGTCTTCTCGGCCTGCAGACGGGTGATGGGGGCGCGTTCAAGTTCCATCAGACTGTCCACGAGGGATTTCCAGTCGAATCCTGAAGCGAGTCCTGTGAGTTGCAGTCCGGCCATGGTGAGCGTGAGAGAGAGTGATCGACGCCTTCGAAGGGGCGCGTCCATGGCACATCGTCACGGTGGCAGACCTACTTGAGGGTGCCCGGTTTTCCAAAAAAAATACGATCGGGTTAAAGTCCTCGTGCAATCCGGCCGTAAAGCTCAGCAGCTGCGTGATGAACGCAGTCGGAGCGAACCGACTCCCCCTTCGGTTACGTCACCCTACGGATGGGTATTTAGTATCAAGGAAGATATCATGTCAGTCGTAATCAATACCAACGCTGCCGCGACGATCGCGTCAAACAACCTCGCGGCTTCGAACACGAGTCTGCAGAAGAGCCTCAACCGGCTTTCCAGCGGATCGAAGATAGTCAGCCCCGCCGATGATGCCGGTGGCCTGGCCGTTTCAATGAAATTGAGTGCAGCCGCCCGCCGTTCGGGAGCCGCCGCAATCAACATCAACAATACGATCTCGTTCCTGCAGACGCAGGACGGCGTTCTGAAGGTGGCCGGCAAGGTTCTGGACCGCCTCGGCGAACTGAAGACCCTCTACGCGGATCCCACCAAGAACGCGACGGACCTTGCGAATTACGATTCAGAATTCAATGCGCTCCAGGCCCAACTGAGCGCCCTCTCGTCGGAAACCTTCAACGGACGCTCGGTTTTCGGCACCAACAATCTGGTGGTCACGGTCACCGAAGACGGCAGTACCACCACGGCGGTCACTCTCGCGGCCCGCGACCTTTCCAGCACGTCCACCGGCATTGGCGCGCTTGTCGCCTCAAGCGTCACCAACCTCGGGCAGCTCAACCTGACCGACGTCACCGCGGCCCTCCAGAACGTGGCGACCTTCCGCGCCCAGAACGGTGCTGAACAAAGCCGACTCACGTTTGCGACCGAACTCCTCGTGGTGAACAAGGCCAACCTGGAGGCCGCTTCCAGTCGCATCATGGATGTCGATGTCGCGGCGGAGTCGACCCAGCTTGCGCGATGGACCACCCTCGTCCAGGCCGGAACAGCGATGTTGGCGCAGGCGAACCAGAGTTCCCAGGCGGCACTCCGTCTGCTCCAGTAACGGATACCGAATTTCAATGACGGCCATGCGCCCTCCGGTCGTTCCGGATGACGCGTGACCGGGATCAGATGACAGACAGCCCGAGGGCGCCGGCCGCTTCCGGCGGCGCTTGCCTCGTTCGTTCTTTGACAGGGTATTGATGACGCTCACGCGATGCCGCGTGAGGAGTCTCTTTCGTGACGACCACTTCAGCCGGTTTGCCCTCGCAGGGTGACAATTTGGGGCCACTGCTCCATTCGGTGCGGCCTGCGCCGTTTCTTCAGGCCCGTGGCGACGACGGACGTCGCATTCATCAAGGAAAGATACTACCATGTCAGTCGTTATCAATACCAACTACTCCGCGACCATTGCCTCCAACAATCTCGCGGCCTCGAATAGCATGCTGCAGAAGAGCCTCAACCGGCTCTCGAGCGGTTCGAAGATCGTCTCCCCGGCCGATGACGCCGGTGGACTCGCTGTTGCAACGAAGATGAGCGCGGCCGCCAAGCGCTCCGGTGCGGTGGCGAACAACATCGGCAACTCGGTGTCGCTGCTCCAGACCCAGGACGGCGCGCTCAAGGTTGTCAGCAAGGTGCTTGACCGCATGAGCGAGCTCAAGACCCTCTACACCGATCCGACCAAGAACGCGACGGATCTCGCCAACTACGACTCTGAGTTCACCGCCCTCCAGGCGCAGCTCACGTCTGTCGCCGGCGAGAAGTTCAACGGCAAGGCCCTGTTCGGTACGTCGGCATCCTTCGCGGTGCAGATCACCGAGGATGGCACCTCGTCCGTGACGCTGGCGGCTCGCGATCTCACCAGCACAGGGACCGGCGTTGGTGCCTTGACGGCATCCAGCGTGGCGGACCTTGGTGACATCGCGCTGACCGACATCACCACGGCGATTCAGAACGTGGCCACGTTCCGCGCCGCCAACGGCGCCGAGCAGAGCCGCCTTGGTTTCGCTGCTGAGCTGATCACGGTCAACAAGGCGAACCTGGAAGCCGCCACCAGCCGCATCATGGACGTCGACGTCGCATCCGAGTCAACCCAGCTCGCACGCTGGAACACTCTGGTGCAGGCCGGCACCGCGATGCTTGCCCAGGCGAACGGCTCGGCCCAGACCGCCCTCCGTTTGCTGAGCTAATCGAGAAGGTAGTCAGTATCCGCCAATAGACGGCATCAACCCGCCAGCCCCCGTTTGCTTCCCTGCAGACGGGGGCTGTGCATTTTTTTGGGAAAATATCCGCGCGCACGCCGATGCTTTCGCGGTGTCGATTACGATTTTTGCCTCAATCTACAGGTTGCACTGCGGGATGAATCGTGTACGCTTCGGGGGCACATGAAATCATCTCTCATCCTCGGTTTGGTTATCTCTCTCGTCCTGTCGGCGGGCTGTTCAAAGAAGGACAATGCTGCGCCCAGTGCGGCCGCGGCTCCTGCACCTGCAGCGGCTCCTGCCGCCACTTCATCGGATGCACGCGTCATCTCAATCGATGCAAACGATATGATGAAGTTTTCAGTCACCCGGATTGAGGCTGCCCCCGGCGAAAGCTTGAAGGTGGCGTTGCACAACAAGGGCACCCTTCCCAAGGAGGCGATGGGTCACAACTGGGTGCTGCTCACGGCCGGGACGGATCCGCTGGCCTTCTGCCAGGCGGCCGTAGCCGCCAAGGCGACCGATTACATTCCCGCTTCGGAAGCCGGCAAGGTGATTGTCCACACGAAGCTCCTCGGACCCAAGCAGATGGATGAGGTTGCCTTCAAGGCTCCCACGACGCCCGGCGAATATCCGTTTGTCTGCACCTTTCCGGCCCACGCGATGTCGGGCATGAAGGGCGTGCTGGTTGTCAAATAAGAGGACGTAGCCGGCATCTTTCGAAATCCAAAGACCGCGCCGTCCGGCGCGGTCTTTTTTGTGGTGCGCACGGCAGGGCGCACCTGGTCGCTTATCAGAGGAGGGCGTGCCATGACCTCGGGAGTCATTGCATCGCGGATGGGAATTCCCGCGCCGAAGACACCTTGTTGCGCGGTTCCGTGCCGGGTCACGATGACGACGGCCACCAGCGATAGAGGAAAAAGTAAACGAGCACGCCGGTGATGCTCACGTAGTACCAGATCGGAAATGTCCACCGGGCCCATTTGCGATGACGATCGATCTGGCCGGTGAGCGCGAGTTGGAAGGTCCGTGGCACAAGAAAGGCGATCGCGATGGCCAGCAGGATATGGGTCAGCAGCATGATGTAGTAGACGCCACGGATCCAACCTTCGCCGCCAAATGGCGTGTGCACACCGCGCACCAGGATCTTGTGCGCGACATAGCCGATGAGAAATACCGCGGACACAGCTCCGGCCGAGATCATGCAGGCCCGATGGGCGGCAATCCGCTTCCTGCGGATGAACAGGAAGCCGGCAGTCATCAGCACGGTGGCGGTCGCATTGAGCGCCGCATTGAGCGCAGGGATGTCTTGGACTGCAATCACGACAGGGGCATCAGAAGAAGATCAGGCGATCGGCGACCAGCGCGCCGAGTTGAAGGGGAAGCCAGAGGATCGAGGCGATGAACAGGCTGCGGGCGGTGGGATCACGTCGGGCAGGGGAGAGGAAACGGACCGCCTTGTAGAGAAACCATGATCCGAACACGGCGGTTGCGGCCAGGTACCAGACAGACGCAAGACCGAAGGTCCAGGGCAGAACCGAACACGCCACCACCGCGACGGTGTTCATGAACGACCAGATCGCGACCGAGCGGCCGCTGGCATCGCGAACCGGCAGCATGGGGAAATTGACCGCGGCGTAATCCTCACGATACATCCATGCGATGGCCATGAAATGGGGGATTTGCCAGAAGAGCAGGATGCCGAAGAGGATCCATCCCATTTCAGCGGAGGTGCCTCCCGCCGCAGCCCAGCCAATCAGCGGTGGAAACGCGCCGGCGACGGCGCCGATTTCGGTGCTCCATCGCGATACACGCTTGGCGGGCGTGTAGAGGGCCAGGTAGCAGATGACCGTCAGCAACGCGAACAGCGCGCTCGGGCCGTTGACGAGTTTGAAGAGGACGGCCAGACCGGCTGCGCACAGCCCCCAGCCGAGGACGAAGGCGGAGCCCGTTGCCACCTTGCCGGCCGGCAGGGGGCGTACCGCCGTGCGTGCCATAAGGGCATCGGTGTCGACCTCCATCCACTGATTGAGAACGGCGACTCCGGCCGCACACATCGAGGTGCCGGTCATGGCGAAGAAAAAAAGAAATCCATCCCACGACGTGCGGGCGACGGCGTAACCGACTGCTGCCGTCAGGACCGAAAGGAAGCTGAGTCGCGGCTTGGTCAGTTCCAGATAATCCGAAAAACGCGCCTTGGAAGCACGCATCGCAGGCGCCGAGGGGGACGCGGAGGCATCGTTCATGCGACGGAGGAAGTTTGCGGGCACGGCGCAGGCAGGGGGGCCGGGACCACCCGACCGGTTTCCATGATGGGCCGGTACGACCACCAGGTCAGGCCGAAACAGAGTGCGAGCGTGAGCGCTCCGACGAGCACGTGGGCAGTCGTGTAGTAGGGATTACGATACGTCAGAACGGAGGCGGCGCCGAGCGTGCTCTGGAGTACGAGCAGGCACAGAAGTCCCCACGACAGGAGCTTCACAGTCCGGGGCGCGCCGGGATCGCGAACGATCCGCGCCACCAGGGCGATCAGGGCGCCGGCCAGCACCACCGCCATGGCCCGGTGGGCAAAGTGGATCGAAACCCGGAAGTTCCAATCAACCGGCAGGAGATCTCCGTGCGGCGTGCTCCACGGAAAGGTGGGAATGGCGGTGCCGGCAAAGCTGTGGCGCATGATCGCCGCGATGGCCAGCTGTACGATCAGCAGAAACATGCAGACCACTGCGGTCTGGCGCCAGGCGGCGGATTCGTTGTACCGCCGAAATGACGGACGTATCCAGGGACGGCTGAGTGCGATGGAAACGGCCAGAAGTGCGCAGATGTAGATTTGGGCCAGCGTCGCGTGGACCATCGCGAAGAGCCGTCCCATGCTCGTGTTGACCATTTCCACATGCAGATGGTCCATCAGCACACGCAGGCCGCCGATGGTCGCCTGCGCGAGGACGAGGCCAAAGGCGATCCAGGCAAGTTTTCTCAACCAGGTTCTTGAATCCTTGAACCAGACCGCGATCGCAATGCCCAGCGTGATCGTGCCCATCAGCCCGGCGCTCAGCCGGTGCGAGTGTTCAGAGAACATCGCCAGGTTGCTCAGCCAACCCTCAGGATTGAGGGATCCGTTGGAGAGCGGCCAGTCGGGGAAAATCATGCCGGCCCCGATGCTGGTTGTGAAGGCGCCGAGCAGGATCAGAACGAAGACCCAGGCGGTGCCGGCGGCGGCGAACCATGCGAGGCGTGGCTGATAGCTCTGAGAACGATGTGCAGGACGGAGAAGTGACATGCGAGCCGACGTACGATGAAACCGCCGATACTAGAGACGCCAATCGCTTTGACAATTTATTACTCTGCGAGGATCGGTCATAGCATGGCATCATTCCGTTTTTTGCCGCCGGGTGTCCCGGTCGGGCATGCTGCGAAGATCCTTCCACTCATTTACATGACGCTTGCGGCAATCCTGCCGGCCGGATGTCGCAAAATGGATGTAAGCACCGCAAACGAGAACGTCCATACCGAGGCGTCCAGAAAACGATTCCCGTTAAAGGGGTTGATCGCCGGTATCTCGAAGGAGAGGGGGCGCCTGCTCGTGAAGCATGAGGAAATTCCGGGTTACATGCCGGCGATGACCATGGAGTTCATCGTATCGCCCGGGGATCTGGCGAATGCAAGGGAGGGCCAGCACATCACGGCCGAGATGGTCTCCAACGAAGGGGACGACTATTTTCTCGAGAAGATCTGGCCGGCCGGAAATGTCGCCGCGTCGAGTGTCGCGGCAGCGACCTCGGCGCTCCTTCAGGATACCACGATCCGGGGGCGCAACGCCTATCGCGAGGTCGGCGAAACGACGCCTGCCTTCGTCCTCTATGATCAGAACGGTGAGGTTGTCCGTTCGGATCGGTTTCGCGGCAAGCAGGTCATGATCAATTTCATCTTCTCGCGCTGCCCGGTGGCGACGATGTGTCCCGCGGCAGTCGCGAAGTTTCAACAGCTTCAGGCAAAGGCAAAGGCGAAGGGCATTGCCAATCTCGAGTTGCTCTCCATTTCGCTGGATCCGACCTATGACACGCCGGGCGTGCTGAAGGAGTACGCCTCGGCACGCGGCATCGATACGTCGAACTATTCATTTCTCACCGGACCCGATCCGGCCATCCGCGCACTGCTGACCCAGTTCGGCGTGATCGCGGAATTCAAGGGCGACCTGATCAATCACACGCTGGCCACGATTCTGCTCAATGAAAAGGGAACCATCACCTGGCGAGCGGACGGCAGCATGTGGAGTGTAGACGACTTCATCGGCAGGATGACCCACTGAGTCGGAGGCAGGCAACCATGGCTAGCGCATTGACAACCCGGCAGCGATGGCAGGTGGCGACGATCACCGGCGTGGCCATTGCGGTGTACGCGGGTTTCCGTGTCCTCCCCACAGGCACGAACCTGAGTCACATGGATTTTTCGGTGAAGGGAGGGAACTCGATCGAATTCTGCGATCCTTCCAATCCCCAGTTCATTCCGGTCGTGGCCGTGCGGTCGCCGGTGCGGATGGTCGTGGATGCAGCGGCTCCAGCGAAGGCCGGGGAGGTTGTGCAGGCGACGGTTCGTTTGGCGACGGCGACGGGAAAGCGGCTTGCTCCGGAGGACTTGTTGCTCGCCCACATGCGGAAATTGCACCTGTTGATCGTGGATCCGTCGCTGACCGACTATCAGCATGTACATCCGACACCCATGTCGGAGCCGGGCGATTGGGCATTCTCCTTCACGCCACGCGGCGGAGGAAACTATCGGGTCTTTGCGGATTTCACGCCCGTTGCCACTGGACGCGGACTCTATGCCCATGCGGACCTCCCGGTCGACGGACCCTCATTGAAAATTCAGCGGTCTGCCGTCGAGACCGGTCCGGTGCTGCATGCCGAGCAGGATGGCTTGCGCTATGAATTGTCCTCCCGCGAAACCCCGGTCAAGGCCGGGGCGCCGGCGGAGCTGGCGTTCGCTGTTGCGCGCACGGATGGCCGGCCTCTCAAGCTCGACATCGTCATGGACGCATATGCCCATCTCGTTGCTTTTGACGAGGCGAGGGGGGGATTTGCGCACCTGCACCCGGCTGAAACCGATCTCGGCAAGCCACATGCCGGCGTGCGCCCCGAATTGACCTTCAAGATCACCATTCCGAGCGCGGGGCGCTACGTGATCTGGGCGCAGATATCGGTCGAAGGGCACGAGCGATTCGTTCCCTTCTGGATCACGGTCATCTGATCCGTAGCGCCTTCTCATTGCACGGTTGCGTCCGGAGGTCCACGGTCCCTCGTGGCCGCGGGAACGCATCGCATGCGACAACGCCAGCACGTTTGCCTGGGCCACGTCGCATCCCGCGATTCCGGCCAAGAGGGGCCGTGGCCCTCCGAGGTGGTTTGGCGTTACGGTTTCCCCTGCAGGGGCGGTCAGAATATCAGGTGCTTCACGGTGAGGCCCTGATGAATCAGCTGCTTCAGCGAATCGATCCCGATGCGCAGATGGTCCGCCACGTGGTGCTCGTCGACCGCAGCGTCGCTGGCGGCGGTTTTCACCCCTTCGGGCGTCATGGGCTGATCGCTGACCAGCAGGAGTGCGCCGGTGGGAATCTCGTTGAAGAATCCGGTCATGAAAATGGTCGCGGTTTCCATGTCGATTGCCATCGCCCGGATCCGCTTGAGGTAGGCCTTGAACGCGGTGTCATGCTCCCAAACCCGTCGATTGGTTGTATAGACGGTGCCGGTCCAATAGTCGCGCTTGTACTCGCGAATTGTGGTGGAAATCGCCTTTTGCAGCGCGAAGGCCGGCAACGCGGGCACCTCGGGCGGAAAATAGTCGTTGCTGGTGCCCTCGCCGCGGATGGCGGCGATAGGCAGGATGAGGTCGCCCACCTCCGCGCGGTGCTTGATGCCACCGCATTTCCCCAGAAACAGGACGGCTTTCGGAGAAATGGCGCTCAACAGGTCCATGACCGTGGCGGCTGGAGCGCTTCCCATCCCAAAATTGATGATGGTGATCCGGTCCGCGGTCGCACTTGGCATGGGCTTGTCGTGTCCGCACACGGGCACCTGATGTTGTTCGGCGAACAACTGCACGTACCGCTGAAAATTCGTAAGCAGGATGTAGTCCCCGAAGCCAGTCAACGGCACTCCAGTGTAACGCGGGAGCCAGTTCCTGACAATCGCGCTTCGGGTTTTCAGGGCGGTGGATGAAGGGGGGATGGGCATGGACGCGTGGCTCGGAGAATTCAGCGGCTGGAGAGGTGAACGTCCTCAAGTGCATACCGTCGCCGCCGGGTTTCAAGCCCGCGCGGAAATTCAATGAGCCTCGCCAAAAGTGCATGGAGGGGCCGCCGGACAGGAGAAGCGAAGGCATACAATGGGATTCATAACTTACGTCAGCAGAACAACTCGAGTAAGAGAGGCTCCCACGGAAACCGGATCATGTCGCTCG
>CAZOXB010000163.1:0-8968 GCA_964583635.1 uncultured Opitutaceae bacterium
ACGGTGTCAGCAGGTTGATCGTTCCACCCAGCGAAGTGCCGTCCATGTCCGGAGTCAGTGCCTTGACCACCTCCACCTGGCTGATGAGCGATGTGCCCAGAAGATCCATCGGGGCACTGCGGGTCGTCCCCCCCTCCGGGGCCTGCGCCAACGTCGCCCCGTTCATCGTGACCGTGTTCAGGTTGGGCGCGGTTCCGCGAACACTGACATAGTGGCCCTCGCCATAATCAACATCGAGGCTGATGCCCGGAAGCCGGGCCAGGGCCTCGCCGACGTTGTTGTCCGGCAGCTTGCCCGCTGCATCGCTCGACAGGATGTCCTTGAGGTTGGAGGCATTCTTCTTCTGTTGGAGCGCCTTCGACCAGCCCTCCCGGTATCCCTCGACAACCAGCGCATCCATCTTCATCGCCTTTTCACCGAGGGCGATGGCAACCGATACGGTGCCTGTCGCCGGCACCTCAACCGATTGGGCCTGATCGGAGTAGCCAATCGCGCTGATCGTAAGGCTGAGCGGGCCCGCAGGCAGGTCTTCGAGTCGAAACTGGCCTTCACGATCGGCATGGACGGACCGACCGCTCGCGCGATCAGTGACGACTGCGCCCGTCACCGACGCCCCGGTGTTCACGTCGTTGACTCGTCCAACAACGGTGGCCGCCCAGGCCTGCGCCGAAGCAAGCCCGCAGCAGACAACGGCCCGCAGGCCGCGCATCAAGGGAATGTGAATAGGATTGGTTTTCATTGGGGTTGGGTCTTTATCTTCATGTTCTTCAGCCCGAAGCCGCATGCTATTGAGATGATGCCACGGAACACCTCCCGTATTGGGCAGCCCGAAAGACGTTTGAATCCTTATCCAGTGGTTCTCCTCCAATACCACTTCACGTCATGGGGAGCCCTTTGTCCGCCAGAGTGGCGCTGGTCTGCTAAAAGTGCCACCCCACAGAGCGTGCACTCAACCCTCCGTTTGCACTAGGAATCTGACGACGATATGAATCGATTGCCACGCTGGGCCTGGATTGCCGTCGGGATCCTCTGGATCTCCGCGTTGCTCAACTACCTCGACCGGCTCGCCATCACAACGATGCGCGAATCGGTGATTGCATCCGTCCCGATGACGGAAGCGCAGTTTGGTCTGTTGACCTCCATTTTCCTGTGGGTCTATGGGATCGTGAGCCCCACATGTGGGTTCCTGGCGGACCGCTTCAGCCGCAATCGGGTGATCTTTGTCAGCCTGCTCGTCTGGTCGGCGGTCACATGGCTGACGGGGCAGGCACAGACGCTTGAACAGTTGCTTTGGGCGAGGGCTGCCTTGGGAATCAGCCAGGCCTGCTATCTGCCGGCAGCCTTGGCGCTGATTGCGGACCATCATAGGGGCGCCACCCGATCGTTCGCAACGGCCCTGCATGGAACTGGAATCTATGCGGGCGGTGCGCTCGGCGGTGTGGGGGGATATCTGGCAGACATGATGGGCTGGCGTGCCGGTTTCACCCTGCTCGGCGCGATCGGTGCGGTCTATGCGCTTGTCATCCTGGTTTTTTTGCGCAACGCGGACACGGATTCATCGGCATCCACCCAAGGATCGCCCCGGACCAGCGTATCGCCCACTCTGGCGTTGCGGGAGTTGTTCCAGCGGCCGGCCTTTTATGCGATTCTCGTGGTGAATTCCCTGGTGGGTGTGGTCAACTGGACCATCTACGGATGGCTGCCGACCTATTTTCAGGAGCAATTCAGCCTCGGCCAAGGAGAGTCGGGATTCGCGGCGACGGGTACATTGCAGGTGACCTCATTCGCCGGCATCATGGCTGGCGGTCTGCTGGCCGATGCCTGGAGCCGGAGGACCCTGCGGGCGAGGATCCTCATGCCAGGCATCGCCTATCTCGCCGCGGCCCCCGGCATGTTTCTGCTCGCGCTGAGTGACAGCCTCGGGTCTGCCCTTGCCGGCCTGACCACATACGGAATCGCCCGCGGTTTTTATGACGCCAACCTGATGCCCATCGTTCGGCAGATTGTCGACGAACGTTTCAGCGCGACCGCATTTGGTTTTCTCAACTTCATCAGCTGCATGACCGGCGGGATCATGACCTATGTCGGCGGTGCGTTGCGCGACGCGCAGTTGAGCCTGGCCATTGCGTTCAAGATCTGTGCGGCAGGAATCCTGATTTCCGGTTGTCTGTTGTTTCTGATACGACCGCGGCAACCAAACACGGCTGGGGCTGGATTGCCGGGATAAGAACCAGCAGCGCCACAGAGGTGTTCGCCTCGAATCAGCCGGATCGCGAATTTCCGGCCAGCGTCTCCCCCTTGATGAAATCCGGCATGATCCGCAAGCCGGGGTTTGACGCCGTCGTGCCGTCAAGCAGTTCGAACACGGGGCGCAGGAGCGTGCGCGCCATCTTGTGGGCATCGACGGAATAGCGGGTGGGCGTCGGCACCACGAACGCCAGGAACGGATCCTCATCGCGCGACACGACGGATACATCCTGCGGAACCCGCAACCCCGCCTGGGCAAGGCGCCCCACCACCGTGAGATAGTGGTACGCATTCGCGACAAGGAGGGCTGTGGGCCGGGGCTTGAGATCCATGAGCCGGCGCAGGGCCGTACCAATGCCTGCCACGGTCCCATCATGATGGCCGACCATGACCTCGGCCTCCGCATGAGGAGATGCCCGCACACCTTCAAGAAATCCCGCCTCGCTTTCCAGATCGCCTGCACGAAGTGACTTCGGAATCAGCAAGGCCACCCTGCGATGTCCGTGCGCAAGCATCGCGCCGGCCGCATGGCGGCACATGGCGCGGTGATCAAGATCCCGAAACGGCAGATTGAGCCCGGCATAGACCGAGCCCGCCACGACGCAGGGCACCCGTTTGCGCTCGAACCAACGCTGAGTGGTCTCGTGTGACAAGGTCAGCACCCAGCAGCCATGGGGATGTTGGGCGACCAGTTTCTCGAGTGCAGCGGAGGGATTGGCGCGAAAGTATTGGGAACCGTGAAACACATGCAGCCGGCATCCCCGTTCGGTCAACATGCCGCGCAATTCGCTGATCCAAAGGGCCTGCGACGGTCGAAGGCGTTCCAACGGCTCCGGGCAAAGGATCGCAACATCATGTGACTGCAACCGCTTCGCGCCGCGACTCGGTACGCCCAGGATTCGGTTGCCCGCGCCATGATCGGACTTGATCAATCCATCCCGCTTCAGTTGCACCAAGGCGGCCCGCAAGGTGTTCCGGCTCACCTGCAAGGCTTCACACAACGTGCGCTCGCTCGGGAGCCAGTCCCGCCATTCGCCGCGCCGAATTTCCTCCCGCAGGATGGCCGTGGTCTGGGTGACGAGGGATTGGCGCCGGGGTATTTCTTTCATCAGTCGGGAAAGCAGTCTTGGCTCATCCCCAATGGGCGGTCTTTGGATGCGAGGCGAGACAATCCACGCGGTTCCGGATAAAGCTTCTGAGTCTCCTCCCCCGCCAGCGCGCGCGATTTTCCTCGTTTACCGCGTAAGGCGATAAATCAAAATGGCAGCGCGCTTGATCCCTTCGGCCACCAAGCCGAGAGCGACCTCTTCATTTCGCGCGTGCGCGCCAGGTTTCCTCCGGCGATCTCAAGACTGCGGCCCTTGAATCAGCGGTCCGATCAATTCAGGTACTCCGCATAACGTTCCGTCCATCGTTCGCTACACGCGCCACCGGCTTGTCGTTCCCTGAAGAGGACCGCAAGGCCGAGGGCCTCGGCAAGCCTCCCACCCTCATCCGGTCCGAGCACAAACAGCGCGGTCGCAAAGGCATCGGCCTCCATGCAGGTTCGGGCGAGAACGGTCACGCTTTCGAGTCCCGCCGACAGGGTGCGCCCGGGCAGGGGATGCAGGATGTGTCCGATTTCTCCATCGGCGAATCTGCGCCGGCGCAGTGCATTGCCGGAGGTCGCCAACGCGAGGTCGCAGGCGGCTGCGACGGTCTCCGGCAGGTTCGCGTCCGCCTGCGCCGGCGGCTCGATCAGACACCACCAGGGTTGTCCGTCGGGTTTGCAGCCGATCCCCCGCGCATCGCCGCCAATCTCCACGAAGCATGCGACCACGCCCGCCGCCGCCAGCCGCTCGATCACGAGGTCAACCGCGTATCCTTTCGCGATGGAACAGAGGTCGAGTTGAACGCCCCCTGGCTGGAGTACGGAAGCGTCTGCCGTCCGCACTTGAATACGTGTGTAGCCGACCGATTCGCGGGCCAATGCTTCCTCCCGCGATCCCGGCAACACCGCGGATGCCGGATCACTCGGGCCGAAGCCCAAGACATCCGTCAGCCTGCCAATGGTGGGATCGTAGGCACCGTGCGTGAGGGCCGCGATCTCGAGCGCGCGCGGCAACACGCTCAGCGTATGCGGTCCAAAAGAAACCCACCTGCCCGGAGCCGCCCTCCGATACCGGCCAAGATCGGATGCGGGCTCCCATGGGCTCAGGCAATCCACCACCGTGGTCAGTGCATCACGGATGATGGCCTCCGCGCGATCGGGTTGAAGCACATGGCACTCCACGACCCGGGCGCGCCAGTAGGTCCCCATCGTCGTCCCGTTGAAGTCCCAGATGGCGCGCGCGGCATGGCCACCTCCGATCGGCAGCGCGGAAGGCAGCACGGGAGGAATCAGGACTCGTCGTTCCATGTCGATGTCGTGGAGTCTTCTCATTTGAACCGGAGGGCCACGGTCCCTCGTGGCCGGAACAGGGTAAACGCGGAGGCGCGATGAATTACGCGGAAGGAGAGGCCGAGAGAACCACGGAATGCAGGCTTAGTTTGGCAGCACCTCGAAGGTGGCGATGTAGGTGAACGACTTCTCCGAAGGCACGCCGTACAGCGTACCTGGCGAAGCCGCCGTGGCTTCGAACCAGTATCGGCCGGTCTCCGGCCATTTTATCTCAACGACTCCGTTTTCATCCGTGCGGAGTTTGATGTCGCCCGCCTCGTCGCGGTAACGGTCGTCGCCCTTGACCACCGTCACTTCGGCATGGGCGGCCGGCCTGCCATCGACCAGCAGCCGGAACTTCGCCGGTTCGCCCACGAACAGGTCGTTGGGATGGGTCAGGAAGTCGATCTCCACCCCCTTGCCTTCCGGCTTCAGCACGTCGGTGCTTGGCTTGCCACAGGTCACGAACGTGACCACCCGGCGGCCAGCGGATTCACGCAGCTTGAAGCCCGGCTTTCCGGCCATCCCCTCGGAGACGAGGGACTCCGGCGTACCCCGCCAGCGCTGGACCTTCCCGTTTTCCTCGAAGCTGCCGAAGAGATTGCCTTCCCCTCCGCCGGCGGGACCGGCACCACCCGATGGACGACGTCCCGTGCCCGGCTTGAGCGAGATCACGTAGGTGCCCTGCTTCTTGAGATGCAGCTCAAAGGAGCTGCGCACCTGGCCTCCCACGGCATTCTCGATCCGGACCGGACCGCCATCGGGGCCGCGCACCTCGATCGAGTCGATGGACACCGGACGGTGATTTGGGAAGAAAAGATTGTTGGACACCGCCGCCTCGAAGGAGACCCATTGATCCGTGCCCGAGAGTACGGTCATGGAGGGAAGAATCCACACGCGATGGGCGTGCACAACGGAACTGCCCAGGAGCAACCCGAGGGCAGCGAGGAGAGTATGATGCGATTTCATGAAGTGGGATTGGAAAAAAGGTCATTCGATCTGACGCAGGGTGATGGCGCCGAGTTCGCGCTCACCCTTGGCGGTGACATGGATCCTGCCGGTCCGGGCGATCGTGAACGGCACACGCACGACTTCACGTCCGCCGACTTCGCGGGCCGCCTCGACGAAAAACGCATACTCACCCTCAGGCAGTTTTTCAGTGACCGCGGCGGGAATCTTCACCTCATGCACCCCCACGGGCCGGGTCGGACCGCTGAGTCCATCGATCGGCAGGTTCAGTTCGCGGCCGGACTTTCGCCACCACTGACGCAGGTCCTTGAGCCAGGTCCGGCCATCCTCGCCACGCGTGTCGACGTCGTACCACACGCCGATGTTTGTGATGGCACGGTCCGGCCCTTCGATCCAGATCGCCACATAGGGGCGATGGTACTCGGCGACGTCGAGCTGGGGGATTTCGATCGTGGCCGCGAGCTGGGATGCCGTCGAGGTGGCGACCGTGCAAGCAAGGCCCGGTGCCAAACGAACGAGGAAGCGGGAAAGCGAATCCGTGGGCATGGGAAACGAGGCTCAGAGGTGCAGGAAGAAGACGATGACGATGAAGGGCAGCAGGATGCCGCCGACGACCACCGGCCAGGTCATGGGTCGTCTCCGCGCATGCACCACCAGCAAGGCAAGCCCGGTCAGGCAGAAGATGATCGCAACGACCGAGAAGAAATCCATGAACAGAATCCACGCGTCGCCGGTGTTCCGGCCCTTGTGCAGATCGTTGAGCCAGGCCACCAGGCCGCGGGTGGTCACCTCCTTGTGTATTGCACCGGTCGACCGGTCGATGGTCATCCATCCATCCCCGCCCGGTCGCGGCAGATCCACATAGATTTCCTCCTCCGACCACTCCATCAGCCGCGGGCCGGGATCCGCGTCGACGGATTCCCTCAGCCAGTCGCGCAGTTCCACCGGCAGCACGCGTTTCGCTTTTTCCTTAACCTGTCCGTCCGGGTCCACCGAGATCCGGGCGAGCAGGGCTTCCGGCAGTTTCGCCTGCGTCTTCAGCACCTGCGGCTTGGAGCTGAAGCTGGCCGCGTGATTGAGCGTGATGCCGGTGATCGCGAAAAAAATCATCGCGGCGAGCGCGAACGCACTGCTCACCCAATGCCAGAGATAAAACTGCTTCAGCCAGAACGCACGGCGGGACACGCGGGAGCGCGCCGGCACCGGCACGTTCCCGACCGCCGCGGGCACGGAAGCGCTGGAGTCCGCCCGACTCATGCCACACCAAACAAAGGCAACCGGTTTCGTCCGGCGGGAGTCATGCCGGCGGATGACATTGCTGTGTTTGTGACGGACACCATGACCTGGGGACAACCGGCTCAGACCGGTCCAACGCACCACCTGCCCCCGTGTCGCCACGCGAGTGATACTGAAGATGGCATGATCATGAAATGGAATGGGTTGCAGGACTCTATATCGTCTGGAAAGGGAAATGAGACTGAGGCTCATTAAATGGGTCAAGATTTTTTGAGACTTTGTCTCATAAATCATTCGTTCACATGTTGCTTGAGTCGAAATCGTCATCTTGACGGATCTGCCCACGGCTGATTCGTCTGGCCGCTCAATGTGGTCCTGCCACCCGGACGAGACGCGCCGTACCCGGATTTGCCAAGACGACGCCTGCTGTTTCTTCGTCCCATGAATGCCTGGTTCATCCTCATCATCGCCGGCCTGCTCGAGGTATGCTGGGCCTCCAGCCTGAAATTCACGGCGGGCTTCACGCGATTCTGGCCGACGCTGTTTTTCATCCTCTCGCTCACGGCGAGCATGTACCTGCTTTCGCTGGCCGTGAAGCAACTGCCGGTGGGCGTCGCTTATGCCGTCTGGGTGGGCATTGGTGCCGCCGGCACGGCCATCGCCGCCATGTTCCTGCACGGTGAAACGCTTTCCCTCGGGCGCGGCTTTTTTCTTGCGCTGCTCATCCTCTCGATCATCGGACTCCGGGTGACATCGCCTTGAAGACTCCCGGTCGAATCCAAACGAACGCGCCCGCGCGGCGTGGGTGAAGACCGGCGTGGGTGTCGCCGGCGTCCAGTCTTATTTCGTCGGCGTCAACCATCGGGCCGACGCCTGGGCCTTCAGACAAAGCTCGGCGGCCTTGAAGGCGTGCGCCTGAGTCATGGCCTTCTCCGTGCGATTGAGGCAATCGAGGATGAACTGACCGAAGAACGGCAGCCCCACCCTGCCCTCGACCGGAATGTGATGCTCGCCCTTGCCATCGACCAGGTAGACATGTCCGCCGGAATTCTCGCGCGCGACATCGATATACTTGCGCAGTTCGATGTAACCCTTGGTGCCGAGGATGAAGGTGCGTCCGTCCCCCCAGGTGCGGAGCCCGTCGGGCGTCAGCCAGTCGACGCGGAACTGCTGCGTGGATCCCGTATTGCCGACCAGGGAAGCCTCGCCGAAATCCTCCAGCTCGGGGGTGTCTGGATTTGCGAAGTTGCCAACGGCCGCGTGGGTGACCGTGGCGTCCCGTGAGCTCGTGTAGGTCAGGAATTGTTCGCACTGGTGACTGCCAATATCGCAAAGGATGCCGCCGTATTTCGCGCGTTGAAAAAACCAGCCGGGTCGCGACGCCTTGTTGAGACGATGCGGTCCCAGCCCGATCACCTGAACCACCCGCCCGAGCACACCGTCGCGCACCAGTTGGGTGGCAAACATCGCCGACTCGGAGATGAGCCGCTCGCTGTAATAAACCATGTACTTGCGCCGGGTTTTCCTGGCCACCCGTTCCGCCTCCGCGAGCTGATCGAGCGTGGTGAACGGCGCCTTGTCCGTAAAGTAGTCCTTGCCCGCCTCCATGACCTTGCAGCCAAGGGGGCCGCGTTCCGAGGTGACGGCGGCTGCCGCGACCAGCCTGACCTCAGGATCCGCAAGCACCTCGTCCAATGAGCGTGCGGCCTTCACGCCGGGATTCTTCTTCCTGAATGCCTCCACCTTCTTTTCGTCGGGGTCGTAAACCCACTTCAAGGTCGCCCCGGCGCCCTTCAGGGCGGAGCACTGTCCGTTGATGTGAGTATGGTCCAGATGAACCGCCGCGAAAACAAACTCACCCGGACGGACAACCGGCTTCGGCTTGGGGTCCGGCACGTAGGTGGTGCTCGCGGCTTGTCCGCCCGCGCTGCGATCCGACTGGGCGCTGGCGATTTGAGGAAGGAAACCGCCCGCAGCGACGGCACCGGCGGTGCGGGTTACGAAATCTCGGCGATTCATGGGAAGAGAAAAAGGGAGGAGATATGATTGCGATGGGCCCGGGCGTGCGCGCTGGAGGGCCACGGTCCCTCGTGGCCG
>CAZOXB010000164.1:0-8882 GCA_964583635.1 uncultured Opitutaceae bacterium
CCATGTCCTCCTTCGCGTCCGCCATAACGGCCGCCGCGCTCGCCTCCCTGCACACCGCGAAATTCGCCGCGAGCTCCACCATGGCTGCCTTCGCGACGGGGCCCGCCGCGATATTCACCGGGACCCTGATGGCGGCCGCCTTCGCGAGGCCCACGCGTGTCACCCGTGCCGGGAGCCCCTGCCTCCCCCGCCCTCGCCTCCCCGCCGCCGCCGGCAGGCTTGCGAAAACCCCGGCGATCGCGATGAGCAACTCCGCCGCCTGGTGTACCACCCTCCTCGCGGTCCCGCCGATCCGGCCCACGCCGGGGAGAATCCTCGCGTCCGTCCGGCCGCCCACGCGGCTCCGGCTTTTCCTGGGACCATTGGGTTCCGAAGCTGAACCCTTGAAGTTGGCTCAGATCGAGTTTGTTGAAATCCTTCTTGGCAGGATTCTCGGTGGATGGCTTTTCGTCCATGACAGCGGTCAGGCGGGGATGATGTCCGCGTAGTTGCGTGTAGGCTTGCCAGTCTCCATGCGCGCCCGGGTGAAGCAAGCGCTTTCCCACGGGTTTGCAGAGCTGTTTTCCCGGGTAGAGCAGCCCGGTTTCCCCATGGCGAGCCCAAAAACAAGGATCCTGAGGGAGATTTGCCCCTGCCCGCACGTGGGCGATTCCGCCCCCGGCGCAGGGCGGAAACACCCTCCGGCGCATTTATCGCCGCGGGACAATGCCGGACTTGGTGACGGGTTGTCGACGCGGGTCTCAGGGCTTCGGGGCCGGAGAGGTTGCCCCATCGACCGGTGAAACCAGAGCCACCAGGATGTTCTGCTGAACTTCCGCGCAGATCGATTCGAGCGGCAGATCGTTATGGTCGGTGCCAAAGGGATTCTCGATCTCGACTCCGATCTCATCAATGCCAAGCAGGGTGTACGAGATGAGCAAAGTATAGAGGACCGTATGCCAGCCGAAGGAATCCACCAAGGCAAACGGCAGGGTGACAAGATAGAGCAGGAGGGCGCGCCGGAGATGGACAACATACGCAAACGGCAGGGGTGTCTTCTGAATCCGTTCGCATTCGCCGATGTGGTCGATCAATGCACGCACCATGCCGTCAATCGCGACGACCGCCCGCTCTGCAAAGGTGCCGCCGGGACGATTGTCCGCGAGCGCGGCGCTGATGTGCGTGGCCACCGCAAGGGGCACATGCGGCGCCGCGAGCACCTCGTTCGCGGCCATCGGCGGCAGGCGTTCCTGCATCGGTCCCAGGCTCCGGGCACCCCGCAGGGAGTGCATGCACGCATAGGGAAATGTCGCCGTCCACAGGATCACCCCGTTGATCAACTGGGGATATCCCGCCAGCAGGGTGCGGGTGGAACGTGCAATGTTGCGACTGTCATTCACGATCCGCCCCCAGGCCTTCCGTCCCTCCCAAAACCGGTCATACGAAGCATTGGTACGAAACACCAACAGCAAGCCCAGCGCCACCCCGATCAGACCATGGACCGTGGGAGGAATTTCAATATGTCTGACGTTGCGATGTAGAATCACCACCACGACCGCCCAGAGAACAAGCGCGCCCACGCGCAGAAAAATCTTGGGGGCGATGGAACCACGGAGCGCAAACAACTGCGAAGACCAGCGTTTCGGATTATAATCAATCATGCGTTGAGTCAGCCCCGGCCCTCATTTCACGGGGAATCCCGTCACGGGTAAAGTGAGAACTGAAACTGATGCCCTATTTCTGATTGATGACCAGTCGGTTATAATGCCATTCGCGCAGCATCATCGACGGGTTTGCCCTAGCGCCATTCATGACGCGGATAACGCCGCGACAATTCGGCCTTCACTTTCGGGTACATCTCCGCCCAGAACCGGGTGAGATTGTCCGTGACCTGGATGGGACGATGGTTCGGCGCCAAGACCTCGATCTTCACGGGCACACGTCCGTTGCCGAGAGTGAAGGTCCCCTCGATTCCGTAGAGTTCCTGGATTCGCGCGCTCAACACCGGCGGCCCGTCCACCGTGTAGGTCAGGCGCGATTTCCGGCCATTGGTCATCACCAGCTTTTCAGGAAGCAAGTGGTCCAGCATGGCTAGCTGTTCCGCGGTCAGCCAACCGCGAAGGACGGGCATCACCGGCTTGTCCTTGACGGCGCGTGCTCCAAGTTCGCCGTAACAGATCTGTTCGATCAGGGTCGCACGGTCCTCCGCACGAATCGGATTCACCTCCCACTCCGGAAACCACTCCGCCAGTCGGTTCACGCGCAGGATCCACTGCTCAACGGACTCGTCCCAGGCTTCGAGCTTGATCCTTCCTTCCACGACTTCGCGCGTCAGCAACGCTGCGGCGTCGGTCAGGGAAACCTCTTCGCCGCCCACCTTGGAATCGATCACCAGATCGCGGAAGCGGCGCTCGCGGCGTGACACCACACGCTTGATCTGGGGATCGTAGGCAACTCCTTTGGTTTCCCTGCAATCATCCGGAAAGAGTTCCGCCAGCCAGGCCTCCTCCACGGCGGTGGCGAGCGAAAGAAGCACGTTGATCTCCCCGCCCCTCCCCTCGATTTCACTCACCTCGACGGCGACCAGCAGCGGCGATTTCTGGATGGCGCTTTCCCGAGCGAGCAGCCCGCGACGCGCATGCACGAGTTCGCAGCGGAGGGTCCCGGTATCGAGCCGCTTTGCCAATTGGTCGGAAAAACCCGCCAGCACGCATTTGCGGACCGCCACCCCCTCCACCGGCCGCTCCGACGTATCCAGGCCTTCCCTGGCGGCGATCTGCAGGAATTGTTCGAAGAGGGGCCCCACCTGCCGGGCCGACTGGGCATGAATTCCCAGCCGCCGGCACGCCTCGATCGCAAACCCCGCCCGCTCCGCGCAACGCCAGGCACGCATCAGCAGGAAGAAATCACTCTCAGTCTCCCTTCCCAGCACCTCCTCGCGCGCGTCGTCAACCTCGCGGCTTGTCCCGCGCAACAGGAAGTTTCTTCCCTGCGTGAGCGCCGCCATCAGCGCCACGGGGCGCACGCAACCGCGCTGGTCCGCCTCCAGCAGCATTCTTGCGTAGCGCGGATGCACGGGAAACCGCAGCATCTTCCGTCCGGTTTCGAGAATCCGCACGGACTCGCCCTCGCCGGAGGGAACCGAGAGCGCCCCGAGGTCCTGAAGCAGAGCCTGCGCCCGGGCAACGGCCTTCGCGTCGGGCTTTTCCAGCCACGGGAATGCCGCCACGTCGTCGACGCCGCCCGCCTTCAAGGTCAGGACAACTTCAGCCAGATCGAGGCGCTTCACCTCGGGAAGCTCCTGCGCCGGACGCTGGGAATGCTCGCGCTCGGTCCAGAGGCGCACGCACAAACCGGGAGCGGTGCGGCCGGCCCGGCCCGCCCGCTGGTCGGCGCTGGCGGCGGAGATTTTCTCCACCAGGAGCGTGTTGATTCCGCGATGCGGATCAAAGCACGCCATGCGCGCAAGACCGCTGTCAATCACCGCCGTGACACCCTCAATGGTGAGCGAGGTCTCGGCGACATTGGTGGAGACGATGATCTTGCGCGCCTCGACCCGCTCGACCGCCCGGTCCTGGGCATCCGCAGACAGCTCACCATGCAGGGGCAGCAACACGAAATCACGCAATGCCCGAACGTTGCCGAGCGCCTGCAACGTGCGGTTGATCTCGTACGCCCCGGGCATGAACACCAGCATGTCACCCGAAGTCCGCGCCGCGACCCGCTCACATTCCGCAGCCGCAACGTCCCACACCGCCTGCTGCTCAAAATTGACCGCCTTCGCCAGGTATTCCACGGACACGGGGTGGCTTCGTCCTTGGGAGGTGACGATCTCGCATGGCGCCAGATAGGAGCGCAACATGCCGGCATCCAGGGTGGCCGACATGACGACGATCTTGAGGTCCGGGCGTGCGCGGGCCTGAATCTGCAGGGCGCGGGCCAGCGAGATGTCACCGTAAAGGTGTCTCTCGTGAAACTCGTCGAACACCACGACATCGATGCCGCGCAGCGTCGGGTCAAAGGACATCTGGCGCAGCAGAACTCCCTCGGTCACAAACCGGATGCGGGTCCGTTCGCTCACCCGCGCGTCCAATCGTATCTGATAGCCCACGACATCACCCAGGGGACTGCCGAGCTCATGCGCCACCCTCGCCGCCAGCATGCGGGTGGCGAGTCGTCTCGGCTGCAGCACCACGACTTCGTGGCGCTCGGCAACCAGGCCGTGACGCAGCAGCATCTGGGGGATCTGGGTGGACTTGCCTGAACCGGTGGGCGCCTGCACGATCAACCGTCCGTTGGCCCGCAACGAGGCCACCAGGGCGGATTCGAGTTCGTGGATCGGAAGATCGTTGACCGGCATGAGGCGCAACAGCGAAGCGGATCGACTTGAGGTGGCAAGCGGTGGATTCTTCCCGCACACCCCGTCCGGGCGCATGTTCGCCTCAAGAAAGTGCATTCATGTGCTCCTGAAGCCGTTTTCCCTCGCGCTTGTCCTGCCGGGCTTGGAATGGTGGCTCACACGTCGGACATCCGCGTCCATGGAAAGAATCCCGCTCTTGCCTGGGATTCCCGGACGGACAAGGGCATCAGCGGGTGTCCGGTGACACCCGCCCCGATTCGGACTGTCTGAGTTTCCGTCAGTTTGAGCGCGTTTCGGGATTCGACTTGGCTGCTGCGGTACTGGTTGATTGTGACCCTCCCACTGCCTCAACCCCACCACGCCTACTCGTTGTAATCGGACGACGCGGTGCACGCCGCGATTGTTTGCTCCCGCCAGCCAACCTCCAACCCAATCGAATCATGACCCCGTATCCGCCATTTGAAACTCCTCGAGGCCGAGCTGCCTTCGCCATGCTGATCCTGTTGAGTGCAGCCGCGTTGCCTGCGCAGCAGGTGGAGGATGCCGGCAAGACCAAACCCGTTGCGCCTGAGGCCGAGCAGGTCATCAAGCTCTCGCCGTTCACTGTTTCCACCGAGAAGGACTCGGGCTACTTCGCTGCGAACACCCTGGCCGGCAGCCGCATGAACACCAATCTCGCGGATCTCGGTTCCTCGGTTTCGGTGGTCACAAAGCAGCAGTTTGAGGACACGGCGTCCACGGACATCAACGACATCTTTCGCTACGAGGTGAACACGGAGGGTTCCCTGACCTACACCCCGGGAACCCAAAGCATGCGCAACGATGGCGTGCTCGACGTCAACGCCGGCGGAACCCAGGGCAACAACATGACGCCCTATACCAATGCCGGCGCCAATCGTGTGCGCGGTCTCGGCTCACCGAGTGCTGCCCTCAATTACTACCCGGCAATTGGCGCGGTGCCATTCGATTCCTACAACACGCAGTCGGTTGAAATCAGTCGCGGCCCCAATTCCATGCTCTTCGGGCTCGGCAGTCCCGCGGGCATCGTCAATCAGAGCACCGCGCAGGCCCGGCTGAACCAGCGTTCGGCTCAGGTTTCGCTGCGCACCGACCAGTACGGTTCCTTCCGCAGCGCACTCAACTTCAATCAGGGCCTGATAGACGACAAGCTCGCGATCTACGGCGCCGCCGTCTACGATGACCGTCGGTTTGATCGCAAGCCGGCCCACGACAAGACCAAGCGCTATTATGGCGCGATCACCTTCCAGCCCTTCGAAAAGACGACCCTCAAGGTCAACTTCGAACGTTACGACAACGATAACCGGCGGCCCAATACGCTCACCCCGCGCGACTTCGTCACGCAGTGGAATCTCGCCGGCCGCCCCTATTACGACCCGACCACCAAGAAAGTCTACAGCCTCAACACCAAGACTGAGCTGAGCATGCTGGTCAACGATGCCAATTCTCCGTTCGCGAACGACCTGCGGGCATTCATCGAGTCACGCCCCGGGTTTGATTCCTCCAAATGGAACGCCGCCAGGACCCAGTATAATGGAATCAACATCTTCGGCAACGCACGCTGGGCAATCCCGGCCAACTGGGTCGCGGGCACGCCGTCGCCCAACATCCTCTTCGTTCCAGGCATCGGCGAGGTCAATCAAGCGCGCAGCATCATGCAGATCGCCGACGGCCAGCTCGTGCAGTGGTTTCATCCGAACTACCAGTACCAGTACCTGACCGCCTTCGGCACGGCAACCAACCCGGCGGCCAACCCGGCGGTCTACCCGACCGCGGCCCAAGTCTATGCCAATCCGGTCTGGGCGGACCACTATACACGCACCTACACCGGATCGGCCGGATGGACCGGCGCCGGCAACGGCATCGCCGCCGGCAGCTACCGCTACCCGGGCGTCACCGATTCGTCCATCTACGACTGGCGCGACGTCAACATCAACTCGATGAACTTCGGCAGCGCCAGGAATACGAACTTCAACGTCGAATTTGAACAGGAACTGCCCGGCGATCTTTTCTTCAGCGCCGGCTGGCTGCGCCAGGATTTCTCCCAGCGCGTCAACTACACCGTCGCCCAGCTCAACGTCGCGACGATTTTCGTCGACACGAATATCAAGCTGCCCGACGGCTCCCCCAATCCCTATTTCGGAAAGCCCTACGTCGAGGACCAGGATCCCGACAGCTACGTCAACGAGCAGCTCGACGATCATTATCGTGCCATGCTCGCCTGGACTCCGGATTTTACGGTAAAGGACGGCTGGCTGAAATGGCTGGGACGGCATCAGGTCCTCGGCCTGGCCTCGCGCGACGAGTACCTGACCGCCACCATCCGCCAGCGTCTGCACTACGTCGGCAGCACCAGTGACGCCGGTCGATTCAGGTACCTGCGCAATCCCAACAACAATGCGGACGGGTCGCCCACCGGCTACAACCGGCAGACCACCTCGTTGCGCCGGACCTATTATCTCGCGTCACCCAACGATCCCAACGGCGTCGTCACGCAGGCGGCGGGCGCATGGAATTCCCTGAGCTACGCCGGTAACATCCGCGTCTACGATTACGCGACCAGCAGCTACGTCCCGGTCAACATGACGACGGAGTTCATCGACTTCGACGCCAACACCGGCCGCAACCAGCGCGTGGTCGACTCGCTCAGCGCCGGCATCACCAGCCATTTCTGGAACGACCGTCTGATCACCACAGTCGGCTTCCGCAAGGACAAGTACAAGGCGCGCGTGACCAACACGGGCACGGGCGCGGTCGTCGACTCTGCGGGCAATGTCGTGGCCCCTGCGATCACGAATTCCCAAAAGTGGGTCAACGGCGTCTTCCAACGTGACTTCCTCTTCAACCGCTGGGGACCCTACAACCAGTTGGAAGGCTCGACCCGCACCTTGGGCGGGGTCCTTCGTCCGTTCCAGGGCTGGAGTTCCATCGAGCGCCGGGCGGACAACGGCTCGCACGCCTGGCAGTTCATCCGCAACTTCGGCTTCAGCTACAACACCTCGGACAACTTCAACCCTCCGTCGTCCGCGCTGGGCGATTTCTATGGAAAGCCGCTCCCCAAACCGACCGGCGAGGGCGAGGACTACGGCATCCAGTTCTCGCTTTTCAACGGCAAGCTCTTTGGCCGCGTGACCTGGTTCAACGCCTCGAACCTCAACGAGAATCTGGCGTCGCCGAACGTGTTCAATCGCCTGAAGGACAACGTGGACCAGACCATCTTCCGCAACTGGGCCCGCACCATCGCCATGATCAACATGGGCATGGACCCGACGGCGACGGGTTTCGGCGCCAACCTCAGCGCAACCGAGGAGGATGCCGTCCAGAACGCGGCCGAGCAGATCTGGAAGCTGCCCTACGACTATTACACAACGATGCCCTACGCCTTGGGCGCCACCCGGAACGCCGAGGCCAAGGGGGTGGAGGCGGAGATCAACTACAACCCGACCCGCGCCTGGACGATGAAGTTCACATTCGGAAAGCAGGACACCAAATACGCCAGTGTGCTCAAGGAATACATGCCGTGGGAGGCTGATCGCATGGGAGTCTGGAAGGAAGCCAAGGCCGCCACCTACCTGAAGCCGGAATACCGGAGCCTTGCCACCTACACCACTTCCGGCGGCCGCGCGGTGGACCTGACCAATTTCTGGAGCTCCTACGGCTACCAAAGCTCGGTCTTCCCGGAAGCGGCAAACTCCTTCGCCAATCCCGAAGCCTACTACAACGCCATCGTTGCGCCGCAACTCGCCCTTGACCGCGACCTCCAGGGACAATCCGTCCAGGGGCAGCGAAAATATCGCTGGTCATTCCTCACCACCTACAACTTCTCCCGGGGCGCTTTGAAAGGATTCACCCTTGGCGGCAGCCAGCGCTGGGAGGACAAGGCCGTGATCGGATACCTCGGCAAGGCGAGCGGCGTGAATCTGTACAACGGCAAGCCCGTGATGGACATTTCCGACGTCTCCAAGCCCGTCTTCGACGACGACAACTTCTACACGGATCTCTGGATCGCCTACCGCAGGAAAATTCTCGACGGCAGGGTCGGGTTGAAGCTCCAGCTGAACGTATCCAATGTCTTTGAAGACGGCAGCCTCCGTGTAGTCGGTGTCAACTATGACGGATCGCCCTATGGTTTCCGCATCATTGATCCGCGTCAGTACGTCCTGACTGCCACGTTCGATTTCTGAGCCGAACGGAGTGTCACGGCAACGCGCACGCATGGCAACAGGCCGTGCGTGCGCTCTTTGTTTGTCATCAGCTCCCCGGCGAAAGCGGAGCGCTGCGAATGGCCTTCATGACCTTCGCAGTCATTGGATCGCAGTGGATTGCGGTGTAGTCAAACAGCTCAACTCCCGCCGCACTCTTCATCAGCTCGGTCTTCAGCCTCTCCCTCGCCCGGTGAAGCGATACCTTGACGTTCTCCGGCGAAATCCCGAGGCAGGCCGCCGTCTCCGCAATGGAAAGCTGCTGCACTTCGCGAAGGAGATAGACGGTGCGGTGTCCCCGCGGCAGCTTCCGGACCGCCTCC
>CAZOXB010000165.1:0-8790 GCA_964583635.1 uncultured Opitutaceae bacterium
CGGATCGCCCGTTTGAGGTCCGCGATGTGGGGTTCGGACTCGAAACTTTGACCATGGATTACACGGAATACACAGATCAATCTCAGGCAGGAGGTGGTTTCTGACTCTTGTCTTCACTCCGTGTGCTCTGTGCACTCTGTGGTTAATTTCCGGAATTTTGACCACGGAATTCGCTGATATGACCCGGATATTTGTCAGGCTCGATCGAGGCTCGGAGGTATTCAATCCGGTATTCATCTGTGAAATCTGTGGTTAGAAACTCCGGATTCTCCGGCTTGCCCGTTTGAGGTCCGCGATGTGGGGTTCGGACTCGGAATTTTGACCACGGATTACTCGGAATACACGGATCCAATTCCCGGCAGATCGTGGCCACAGGCAGAATGTTGCCTCTTCGCTGCTTCGCGCCCCGCGTGAGACCTCCGACCTCTGATCGCCGATTGCTGAAGTTCAAATAATTCATGAATTTTGCTGAAAATGACTTGACCGACCCACCGGTCATTTCATTACGCTTCCTGAAATTCTCAGGAGCGGGTCCACCCCACCAATGCTGATCACAGAGATAGCCACCAAAGCTCGTGTTTCGCCGGCGACCGTGTCGCGGGCGATCAACCAGCCGGAGCTGGTCGCCGCGGAGAGCCTCGCCCGGATCCGCGCGGTCATGCAGCAGCACAACTATGTGCCGGCCCCGCTCAATCGTCGCCGGGGACCCAAAGCCCGGTTGCCGGAACAGCGGCGCATCGGGGTCTGGTTTGTCGGCGCCAAGGCGAACAATCCCAGCCTTAACTGGTTTCAGGACCAACTGCTGCAGGTTCAGTCGACGGATCCCCGCTACCGGGTGGATCTGCGGGTGCTTTTCTCCAACAGCCCTGCCGAGCTGCCCCGGGTGCTGGTCGGTGAACGCCTTGATGGGGTGATTATTCAGGGCATGGAGCCTTCCGACGAGTGCATGGCCCAGTTGTCCACGCTGCCGCACGTGTGGTTCATGACCCGCCGGTCGATGTCGTATCAGGGTGACTACGTGGAGCCCAACAACGAGGAGAACGGGCGCATGGCCGCCGAGTACCTGCACGGGCGCGGCCACAAGTCGGTTGCTGTCATCTCGACGGATCCGGAGTACAGCGCGATTGCGCGCCGGACCAATGCGTTCGTGGCCCGCGCGAAGGAACTTGGGGTGACGGTCCACGCCATCCTCGGTGCGCCGAATCCAGGGGTCAGCTACCTCGAGATCGCACCCCTCCACGGCGAGAGCACCGAGCTGGTGCGCCGCCTACTGTCCAGCACACCGAAAGCCACCGGGCTTTATATTCCCGTCGACCACTTTTGCGGCGCCTTTTTTCGCGCGCTCCGGGAGGCGGGCAAGAATCCGGCGCGCGATTTCGACACGATTCTCGGGAACTACAATCCCGTCATCTACCACAATCTCGACCATCTGCCGGCGGCTATCGACATCAACCTGCCACTCCTGGTGCGCAAGGTCATCGATCACCTCCTGTGGAGGATAGAAAATCGCGAGGTGGGCGGCCGCATCGGCTTGACCATTTCGCCCAAACTGATTTCCCGCGGGGATACGTCCGCCGCTGCCGCCAGATAAAACCAACTCAACCCATCGATCACAACACACCTTTCCCGGCTGGGCGCGTCCCACGCGTTCACACACTGGAAACTCCAACATAACCAAAAATCATGAATCGACCCCCGCATAAACCGCTGGATCGGGCCAAGACACTTCTGGCCACCGGTCTGGCGGCATTGCTCATCGCCACCACCGCATCCGGGCAAACACCAAGCCCGGACGCCGTTCGCCGCCTCCAAGAGGAGAATGCCGCGCTCCGCAAGCGCCTCGCCGAAACCGAGGGCAGGGCCCCTGCCACCCAGGCAAGCCAGCCTGGCGCCGCCGCCAGAACTTCGGTCACAGGCACGACATCCGACCAAGACACCGTCGTCCTCTCACCCTTCCAGGTGACGAGCGAAAGGGACTTCGGCTACCTGAAGACCAACTCCGCCACTGCCACGCGCATCGGCATGGAGATTCAGAAGGTGCCGATGAACATCTCCGTTCTCTCGGAAGACTTCCTGCTCGACACGAACGCACGTTCCCTCACCGACCTGTTCCGTTATTCGGCGTCGGCCTCGGGTGACAACCGTTTCGCCATGCGCCGCCCCGCCAATGAAGCAACCCCGCAGGGCACCTTCACGATGCGCGGCTTCACCGTCAACACGATCCTCCGCAACAGCATTTTCCGCTATGCGGCCTACAACCTCGACAATGTCGAACGCGTCGAGATCGTGAAGGGTCCGGCGGCCGTGTTCTTCGGCCAGGGTTATCCCGGCGGTGTCATCAACTACATCACCAAGAAGCCCTCGTTCACAGAGATTCCGACCACCCTGCGTCACTCGGTCGACAATGAGGGTGGACAGAAGGTCGTCCTCGACAACAACAGCCGCTTCAGCAACAAGGCCGCCTTCCGCATCGTGGGTGCCTGGGAGGATTCCAATGGACCGCGGGATTTTGAATATCGCAAGAACATCAACCTCACGCCGTCCCTCACGCTCAACCCGCTCGACAGCGGACGCCTGAAAATCAACCTGGAGGTCGAGCACCTCGTATCCAGTTCGAACCAAAACGACTGGGACTGGATCTTCCCCCAAGGATGGTTTGACGCCTATGCCAATCCGTCACAGGCGCTCATGACCGCCGCGGGTTCGGCCAACGCCGCCGCCTATCAGGGCCGCATCTTTGCCAGCCTCGGCAACTACATGGCCGACGTGCGCAAGTCGACCAACGATCCCGGCCGGCCGCTCTACACGAGCGTGGAACGGGGAGCCTACTACCTGAACTCCGCCGGCAAGCGCGTTCATGACCGGGACTTCAACTTCTGGAGCCGCGGCGCACACATCGAGAACGAGGTCAACGTCTTCACCGGTACGGTGGACTTCGCGCCCACCGACTGGCTGGATGCGCGTTATGTCTTCACCAACGACGTCAATCGTTACGATTCGGTCGAAGGCATTACCTATCCGAATGCGGATGCTCGCACCTTCAACACGATCCTCAGCGGCAACAGTGCCGGCTACTATCGCCATACGACCAACCACCAGTTCGACGTGATCGCGAAGGCCGAGATCTTCGGCATCAAGAACAAGTTCCTCGCCGGTTACGTCAACAACACCTACGAGCAGCGCTACAACGCCAACTCCACGAATACGGTCCCGATGTACTTCCTCATCCCGGGCTTCAACTACCCGACCGCACCTTCGGGTCCCGGCACGCTCCCTCCGGCCTGGAACACCGCGTGGAACGTTCCTGTCAATCAGGTGATCAAGGATCGTTACGGTGTAATCAAGACCGCCGATCAGGTCTACACGCAGTGGGATCCGGGTACCGAAATCCGCCCGCCGGTCGACAAGGTCTACGGGCTCATCGACCGCAACCTGCT
Source organism: uncultured Opitutaceae bacterium (assembly GCA_964583635.1). GTDB lineage: Bacteria > Verrucomicrobiota > Verrucomicrobiia > Opitutales > Opitutaceae > UBA6669. The sequence continues at coordinate 3,438 of CAZOXB010000165.1, forward strand.
CGACGGCTACATTCCGAAACAGTACGCGTGGTACCTCAACTGGCAGGGCAGCCTGCTGAATGACCGTCTCACCGTGCTCGCCGGCTATCGCCGCGAACATCACGAGGACACCGGGCAACACCTGATCGCCAATTTCCCATGGTTCATTCCGCCTCCCGAGGCCTTCAAGAATCCAACCGCCTATCCGGAGGGCGTCTACAACTACAGCGGTAACTATGCGAAGACCAACTTCGAGAAGAAGACAGGGGCATCCTGGATGGCCGGCGGATCGTTCGCCCTCACGCCGGAAATCTCGGTCTACGCGACGGTTTCCAAGACCTTCAAGTTCAACTTCGGCAATGTCGGAGGCTTCTTCCCGGGTGACGAGGTCGCTGTCATCCAAAGCGCCCTCACCAAGGGCGGTGGCTCCTTCCAATACCTCGGCAAGACCATCACCTCGGTCGCCCAGGGCCAGGATGCGCTCCGCGCACGTGGCGCCTATGATCTGATCAAGAACGAAGAGGGCATGAACTATGAGGTCGGTGTCAAGGCATCGCTCAAGGATGACGTGCTCGTCGGCACCCTTTCGCTCTTCCGCGGCGAACGCACGAATCAGAAGCTCGACGACGGCGCCCGTCAGTCGAATATTGAGGAGCCCCTCAACTACAGCAACTTGCTGTTCGCTCCCGGAACCGCGGGCTACAACACCCGCAATTTCCGCTGGCGCACAACCGACCTCAAGAACCGCATCGAGGGTACGGAGGCGGAGGTCATCTATACGCCGCGTCGCAACCTGCAGGCCGTGATCAATGCTTCATGGCTCTGGACGGCCAAGACCGTGTACGACAAGACCCGCGCCGCCCCCGGCACGACCGCCTACAATGCGATGGCTGAGGCCGCCAAGATCGCCTCCGACATCTATTACAAGGCCCGCATCGAAAACGTGCCGGAATTCAAGTTCACGGCCTTCACGAAGTACACCTTCACGGATAATCTCGCCGGTAATTTCGGCCGCGGCCTCTCCGTCGGTTTCGGTCTCCGCTACATGTCCGAAACGGTCATCAGCCGCAGCGTCGACTGGAATCCCCTCCGCAATGGACTCCAGGCCGGCGACTTCTTCGTGTTCGACGCCTCGCTCTCCTATCCGTGGGAGTTGCTCGGTTACAAGGTCAACACCTCGCTGGGTGTCTACAACCTCACCAACAAGGATTATCTCGAAGGTTCCTTCGTGATGTCGCCGCCCCGCAACTGGCTGCTGACTAACACGATCACCTTCTGATCTCGCCCGTACGCCCAGGCGTACCCGATTCACGAGGCGGAGGCTGATTCAGCCTCCGCCTCTTTTTTCTCATCTTCAGTAGCACGCTGCCGTTTCGCCAATGAAAATTCCGTTCCTCATTGCTGCCGCAGTCCTCACTTTCATTTCCGCCGGGTGCCAGGGCGGCCGATCGACCCGTATTCAGGAAAAATCCGCCACCTTCGCCAAGCTGGATGCCGCCACCCAAGAGCGACTGGAGGCGGGAGACATCAGTCTCGGTGATTCTTCAGACCTCGTCTACATCGCCTTGGGCAAGCCCAATACCGCGACTCTACATGCCACGGCTGACGGTCCCGTCGAGACCTGGACCTATCGCAATTTCGTCCTGTCTCCAGCGATGTCCGTTCAGCTTTCGAACAACAACCCCGGCGTACGGTTCCAGAATGTGGTAATCGCTCCAGGCGCGCCACGCGGGGGTCCCAGTCTGTCGGGAACCCAGAACTTTGGTCCGCAGGCGTCGCTCGACAGCGTCGCCGGAGCCGCCACCGGCACCCTCCATGTCGATCTTCGACAAGGAACCGTCATTGGCTTCCGAGTCTCCAAATGATGCCGTCCATCCTCGCCTGCCTCTAGTTCCTCTTGCCGCGCAGGCTAGGCTGGTCTGGGGACGATCTCCCGGCACTGCCCCAAGCTTCAGCATTGCTGGTTGAAGAGTCCCCTCCAGCCCGCCCCTTCCGCTTCATGGTTTGCGTCTCCCGTATCGCTCTGTTGCTCGCGCTGATGTCCTGGAATGGCGTCAGTGCCTCCCCGGGCAAGCGTGCGTTCACCGCCGCCGACTTTGATCCCTGGCGGGCCATCACCTCCGCGACGCTATCAAACGACGGTTCATGGCTCACCTACGCCTGCATGCCCCAGGAGGGCGACGGTGACCTCATGCTGCGCGAACTCGCCACCGGTCATGAGCAACGCGTGCCGGTCGGCGCGCTGCCGCCCGTCCCCGTGACCGGCTCCGAAGCCGATCCCGAACGGGCACCGCCGCGCCGCACGGTTCGCCCGGTCTTCAGCTTCGACGGCCGGTTCGTGATCGCGAACACCTTCCCCAACCGCTCCGACACCCTGCTGGCTCGACGCGCCGGCAAGTCCGGATCCGCCCTCCCTCCCGAGGGCATCGTCATCATCCCGCTCCCGGACGGCGCCACCACGCATCTCTCCGGTGTGAAAAGTTTTCAGCTGCCGGCGCGCGGTGATTCCTGGCTCGCCTACCTGCGAGCTTCCGGGGAACTCGTCCTCCGCAACCTCGCCAACGCCACCGAACGTTCCTTCGCCAACGTCACCGACTATTCCCTCGCCCGCGACGGACGGACCCTTGTCTTCACCGCCGACTTCGCTGATGCCGCGCAGAACGGCGTTTTTGCGATCACGCCTGGCGACCCCGCCGCTCCCCGCGCCCTTGCCGCCGGCGCCGGACGCTACACGAAATTCACGTGGAATCGCGCGCAGACCCAAGCGGTTTTCCTGAGCAGCCGCGACGTACCCGCCGCCTCTGCGCCCCGCCTGGCTGCCTACTTCTGGAAGCGGGGAGACACGCCTGCCATCCGGATCCTGGCCGCGGATGCACCCGGAATCCCCGCAGGATGGATGCTCAGCGGCGACACCTCGCCGACCTTCTCCGCTGACGGCACCAAGCTCCACCTTGCGACGGCCCCCATCCCGCCGGTCCCGGATCCCCGGGTGACTGACCAACTCGACGAGGAAACGGTCCGCGCCGATCTCTGGCGTTGGAACGACGACTTCATCCAACCTCTGCAAAAGGTCCGCGCCGATCAGGACCGTCGGCGCTCGTATGTGGGGGAACTCGACCTCGCGACGGGCCGCTTCCGCCAGCTCGCCGATCCGACGCTGCAAACCCTCCTGTTCAACAACGATGGTTCCGCCGCCGTCGGCTTCGATGACCGCCCCTACCGCCGTCGCATCGATTACGATGGTTTCTACCACGACCTTTACCTCGTCGATGCATCGACCGGCAAGCGCACACTGGTCGTCCGCGAGCTGGCGGAAAAATCCGGGGCGAGCTGGTCGCCCGACAATCGTTGGCTCGCCTACTTTGCGGAGCGCCAGTGGTTCGCCATCGACCGCCGCGATGCGTCTGTTCGGAACCTCAGCGGCAGCCTGCCCTTCCCCGTCCATCAGGAACGCCATGACCTGCCGGAAATGCCCGGTGCCTATGGCACCGCCGGCTGGACGCGCGACGGCCAGTCGCTGCTCATCTACGACCGCTACGACCTGTGGCAGGTGTTTCCCGACGGGCGCCCGCCGCGCAGCCTGACCGGCGGCTACGGCCGACGGAACCGGATCGAACTCCGGCTGCAATCCCTCGAGGTTGCCGAACCCGGTGATGCCGATCGCGGCATCGATATTTCCCAACCGCTCGTCTTCCGAGGTGAGGAGGAAAGCACGCGTGACACCGGTTTTTTCCGATTTGCCACGATTGGGGCCGAACCCGAGCGGCTGCTCTGGGCAAACAAGGACTATCGGTTTGTGGGCCGGGCCTCAGCCTCCGACACGGTGCTGCTCACGGCATCGCGCTTCGACGAATTTCCCGATCTTCTTCTTACGGACTCCCTATTCCGTTCCCCACACAAAGTCTCCAATGGCGGCGCCCAATTGGAGCCCTTCCTCTGGGGCTCGGCCGAGCTGATGCCCTACCATGGACCGGATGGGCAGGAACTCACCGCCATGCTCTGCAAGCCGGCGAATTTTGACCCATCGCGGAAATATCCGATGATCGTCTATATCTACGAACGGCTCTCGCCGATCGTGAACCGCTTCATGGCTCCCGCGCCGACCGCTGTCATCGACCCGGCGTTCTATACCAGCAACGGCTACCTCGTCCTGATGCCCGACATCGTGTACGTCACCGGCCATCCGGGCCCGAGCGCGTACCGCTGCGTCATGGCCGCCGTTGACGCCGCCGTGGCGAAAGGCTTCGTCGACGAGGACGCCCTCGGGCTGGAGGGGCATTCCTGGGGCGGTTACGAGACCTGCTATATTCTTACCCAGACGAATCGTTTCCGCGCAGCCGAGGCCGGCGCGATCGTGGGCAACATGACCAGTGCCTCCGCGGCAGTCGGCGCCAGTTCGGGCCGATCGCGTCAGTTCAAATATGAAAAGAACCAGAGCCGCATCGGAGCCACCCTGCAGGAGGCCCCGCAGCTCTACATCGAAAACTCCCCCGTCTTCCTTGCCGACCGGGTACGCACTCCCCTGCTGATCCTGCACAACGACCACGACGACATCGTGCCGTGGCCGCAGGCCGTCGAATTCTTTCTCGCCCTCCGCCGCCATGGCAGGGAGGCCTACCTCTTCAACTATAACGATGAACTCCATGGGCTCCGCCGCCGCGCCGACCAGCAGGATTTCGCCCGGCGCATGCACCAGTTCTTCGATCACTTTCTGAAGGGTGCCCCAGCACCCGCGTGGATGACGGACGGGATCCCCTACCTCGACCGCGACAATGAGAAACTCCGTTTCCGCGAAAGCCGCTGATCAGGACTCCTTCTTACAACACGGAATCAAATCGAACCCGGAGTTTTTAACCACAGATTTCGCAGATGAATACCGGATTGAAGACCCCGAACCGATCGTTCCGATGCCTTATATCCGGTTCGTATCTGTGCCATCTGTGGTCGAATTCTCCGGAAGTTTACCACGGAGTGCACAGAGTACACGGAGTGAGGATGAAAACATGCAGCCAGTCGGCCTTGGATGGAATCCGTGTATTCCGTGTAATCTGTGGTGACATATGCCTTGGCAAACTCCCCGCTCCCTTCGCGCGATCGGCGGTACTCCCTGACCTGACTTTATGCGAAACCTGAAACTGCTCCTCCTGCCCGTGCTGCTTGCGCTGGCCGTGCCCACACTGCTGCCGGCCGAAAGCTCGCCGCTCGACGGCCACTGGCGGCTCGACCCTGCCCGCAGCTCCGCACTCGACGGATGGACCAACTGGGATCTCATCATCCACACCGACGGCACCCAGGTCTCGCTGCGCCACGACATGCAGTGGCGCAGCACCCGGCATTCCGCCACCAATTTGGTGGACACGTCCCGGCCCGTCAC
>CAZOXB010000166.1:0-8694 GCA_964583635.1 uncultured Opitutaceae bacterium
GAAGAAACCGGCTCCGTACAGGCCGATCATGATGCCGACCTTGGTCATCAGCGGCACGCGGTCGTTGGGCACCAGCGCCGCGATCATCAGCAGATAGACGGGAAGCCGGGCCGAGCAGCTCATCAGCGGTGCCACGAGAATGGTCACCAAGCGGTCCTTCGGATCCTCGATCGTGCGGGTGGCCATGATGCCGGGGATCGCGCATGCATGGGAGCTCAGCAGCGGGATGAAACTCTTCCCGTTGAGCCCGACCTTGTTCATCATGCGGTCCATGATGAACGCGGCGCGGGCCATGTACCCGGTGCTCTCCAGCAGGCCGATGAAGAAAAACAGGATGAGAATCTGCGGCAGGAAAACCACAACGCCACCCACCCCGGCAATTGCGCCGTCGGTGATGAGAGAGCGCAGGTCGCCCGCCGGCATGATCGCCTTCACCCAATCCGACAGCATCGCCACCTGGTCGTCGATCCAGGTCATGGGATATTCGGCGAACGTGAAGATGCTCAGGAACAGGGCGGCCATGATGCCGCCGAGGATCATCCAGCCCCAGAACGGATGCGTAACAACTTCGTCAATACGGTCGCTGGCATTGACCGAGGACCGGTCCTTCACTCCCGTGCGCACCACCGTCCCGCACAGGCGGCCGATCGCGTCGTAACGGGACCCCACCAGCGACGCCGCCCAGTCGGTGCCTTCGGCTTCCCATCGCTTCTGCCAGGACTCGAGGATCGCGTGTGTCTTGACGCCAAGGGGCTTCGATCCCGCCACCCGCACCGTGTCCTGGTCGGTGAGCAGCAACAAGGCCTCGGCACGGGCACTCAGCGGGGCTTTGCCATTGTTGTCCACCAGCGATGCCTGGAGTTCCGATACCGCGGAGGCTATCGGCGCGGGAATGGCCCAGCTGTGACGCGGCAGCGGCAGGTCAGCGCGGCTCATCGCCATCTTGAGTTCAACCAGGCCCTTGCCATGGGCTGCCTCGCAGGGGATGACCGGGATGCCGAGTTCCTTCTCCAGGCGATCCACCGATATCTCGATGCCCGCCTGCACCGCGAGATCCATCATGTTCAAAACCAATATTGCCGGGCGCCCCAGATCCAGGATCTGGTGAACAAGGTACAGGTTGCGCTCGAGGTTCGTCGCATCGACAATGCAGAGGATCCGGTCCGGCGCGGGCGTATCGGCACGTCGTCCCAACAACACATCGCGAGTCACTGCCTCGTCGGGCGATCGTGCGGCCAAGGAGTAGGCCCCCGGCAGATCGATGAGAGTAATCGGCTGGCCATGCTGCGAATAGGCCGTGCCCACCTTCTTCTCCACGGTGACCCCGGGATAGTTGCCGACTTTCTGTTTGAGGCCGGTCAGCGCGTTGAAAAGCGTGGACTTGCCGCAATTGGGATTGCCCACCACCGCATAGACCGGTGTATGGCGCGGCGAACCTGGGGCCCCTCGGGCGGACCCGATGGGAAACGGAAGGCCGTTCGCGCTCATTGCCCGCAGGGTTCCACGAGAATGGCATCGGCCTCGCTGCGCCTCAGCGTCAGGCGATAGCCGCGCACCACGACCTCCAAGGGATCGCCCAGCGGCGCCGTGGCCAGCAGCTTCAGTGTCGTGCCGGGCAGAAGCCCCATCTCGCGCAACCGCAGGAAGGCCGGACCCGACCTCGGGAACTCACGCACCACCGCGGAACTGCCTACCGCCACCTCGGAAAGGGATATCATCGCCGCCATTTATCGAAGTGCTCAGCTGCGAAGCCCACACCGCTCCACCCAAATCTGACTCGCGGCCCCATGACTGAGCGCAATGCGGGTGCCGTTCACGCAACAAATCACGGGCGACTTGCCCGACATCTTGGTCACGAATGAGGACTCCCCAAACCCCAATTCCCGAATGCGCTGCTTGAAACTCCCTTCCCCCATCAGTTCGTACACTCGTCCACTCTCTCCAGCCGAGAGCTGGCAGAGCGGCAGACGGGCCGAGCCGGTGATTGTTTTCTCGTCTGAGGACATGGACTGATTGCCAAAGCTAGATGATGAGACTCAGTTTCACTGTCAACCCACCCCATCGGAAATCGCGATACGCCACTGCTCTGCACCTAATGACGGACTCCGCTGTCGCATTCTGAGTCGTGCATAATGTCATCGAGGGGTTGCGGTTGCTCGCCAAGCCGGTGTTAGCTGGCACTTTCATCCGATCATGAAACCTCTACCCTCCCTCCTCCTCTTTGCCCTTTCGGTTGTCTTCATGCCAGTGGTTGCCCGGGCCGCCGGCTTGCATGCCGGAATTCTCGGCGCGTGGCGTTCCACCGGGCAGGTTCTCGTCGTGACTCCGGACTATTGGTCGCAGACATGGTTTGATCGTGAGCAACGGACCTTCGACCGCACGCGCGGAGGCTCCTATGGCCTCGACGGCCAATCGATCACGACACGCCTCCAGTTCGACTCGAGGGACCGTTCTGTTGTCGGCAAGGTCGTCACGGCGCGAGTCGCTGTTGAAGGTGACACGCTCACGTGGATTGATGCGGACGGAACCCAGCAGGTGTGGACACGAATCGATCGGGGCGAAGGGCCGCTGGCCGGCACTTGGCGGATCACCGGACGCCACGTCAACGGAACCTTTTCGGAGATGCCGCTGCGCGCGCGCCGCACTTTGAAGATTCTTTCCGGCACGCGGTTCCAATGGATCGCCATCAATGTCGAAACGGGTGAATTCTCGGGCACCGGCGGCGGCACGTTCACCTTCCGAAACGGCAAGTACGTGGAACACCTCGAATTTTTCCCCCGCGACAGCAGCCGCGTGGGCGCAAGCCTTGAGTTCAACGGCGAGGTCAAGGGCGACACCTGGCGCCACTCCGGCAAGAGCTCAAAGGGAGATCCTCTCGACGAAACATGGTCGCGTTTCAAGGGCGCCACGCCCTGAACGTGCATCCGTCATTGTCGATTGCCCGCCCATTCCTTCCACCGACAGATCAGCCCTTCATGGACATGCGCCGTCCCGCTTGCCGCCGTATTCTCTGCGTCACCTTCTCGTTTGCAATTCCGCTTCTGACTCCGCATGCACGTGCGCAGCAGGGTGAATTCCCGGTCGCATCCGGGGCGGGGCTCACCGCTGAGGTTGCGGCAAAGACCATGACGCTGCCGGAAGGTTTTCATGCCGTTCCCTTTGCCAGCGAGCCCGCCGTGCATCAGCCGATCGCGTTCAACATCGACGAGCGCGGACGCCTGTGGGTGCTGGAGAATTATGCGTATCCCAACTGGTCACCGTATGGGCATGATCGCATCCTCATTCTCGAGGACACCGACGGCGACGGCCGTCACGACAGCTCCAAGGTTTTCTACGATCAGATCAACTTCGGCAGCGGCATCGCCGTCGGCCACGGCGGCGTATGGGTTGGCAGTCCCCCCTACCTCCTGTTCATCCCGGACCGCAATCATGACGATCACCCCGACGGCCCGCCGCAGGTTCTTCTCGATGGCTGGGGCGCGCACGACACTCATGAAACCCTGAACAGTTTCGTCTGGGGACCCGACGGCTGGCTCTACGGCAATCAGGGGGTCTTCACCCATTCGAATGTCGGCAAACCCGGTGCGCGGGACAACGAAAGGGTTCCTCTCAACGCCTGCATCTGGCGCTACCATCCGACAAAGAAGATATTCGAGGTTTTCGCCGAAGGCATGAGCAACCAGTGGGGACTCGATTTCAACGACGTGGGCGATTCGTTTGTCACCGCCTGTGTCATTCCGCATCTTTATCACGTCATTCAGGGAGGATACTACCAGCGCCAGTCCGGCAAACACTTCAATCCCTATGTCTACGGTGAAATCAAAACCATCGCGGACCACCTCCACTATGACCGCGGGGTGAAATGGAACGAAGCCCGTTTCGGCGCAGGGGGCACGGATGCGGCGGGCGGAGGACATGCGCACGCGGGAACGCTGATCTATTTGGGCGACAATTTTCCCAAAGAATTCCGCGGAGCGTTGTTCACTCACAATGTCCTCGGCAGCCGCATAAACCGGGAACAGCTCGCTCCGGCCGGATCGGGCTATATCGGTTCACACCAGCCCGATTTCATGCGCGCGAACGATCCGTGGTTTCGCGGACTTCGCCTCGAAATCGGCCCCGATGGATCCCTCTTCAACAGCGACTGGTACGATGCACGGGCATGCCATCAACAGCATCCCCAGGATCGCACCAACGGCCGCATCTACAAGATCAGTTACGGCACACCTCGGCCGGTCAAGGTCGACCTCTCCTCACTTTCCAACGCCGACTTGGTCCGGTACCAGCTGCACCAGAACGAATGGTTCGTGCGGCGCTCCCGCGTGATCCTGCAGGAACGCGGTCCCGACCCGGCGGTGCACCAGGCGCTCCTGGCCATCATTCGCGACAATCCCGATGTCACCCGCAAGCTGCGCGCACTCTGGACGCTGCACGTCACCCGCGGACTGACGGGCACGCTTGCCCAGGAATTCCTCAAGTCGCCGGAAGCCTACGTGCGCGGCTGGACCGTCCAACTCATGTGCGAGGACAAATCGCCCTCGCCAAAGCTCGTCGCAACGTTCGCCGATCTCGCCAGGACAGATCCGTCGCCGATCGTACGCCGCTTCCTGGCTTCCGGCGCGCAGCGCATCCCGGTTCCCCAGCGATGGCCGGTGCTTGAAGGGCTACTCAGCCATGGCGAGGATTCCAATGACGCCAACCTTCCGTTGCTTTACTGGTACGCAGCCGAACCTCTGGTGGCAGCCGATGTCGCAAGGGCATCCAAGCTCGGCGAGTCCACCCCGCTCACCGCCCTGCGTCCGTATTTCACGCGGCGTGCCGCAGCGCTGGCGGATGAACGGAATGCGGGATCGGAGGCCGATGCCTCCAAAGGCGGCCTCGAGACCTTCGCCGCCGCCCTCGCAGCCACCAATGATTCGGACTACCAGCGCGACTTGCTCGCCAGCATGATGACCGCCACCGATGGCAAGTCCAAGATCGCGCCTCCCCCTTCATGGGGCAAGGCTTATGCCGCGCTCAGCCTCAGCCCCGACAGCGCTATCCTCACCCAGGCCGACACGCTCGCAATCCGCTTTGGAGACACGAGTCTGGCGTCAAAAAAGTCCGTCATTGCGCGCGACAGCTTCGCACCGCTGGCCGCCCGCCAGACCGCGCTTAAGCTGATGAATGAAGTCAGCAACTTCCAACTCGCCCCGATTTACCAGAGTGTGCTTGCCGAACCGGGGCTGCGGTTGCTCGCCCTCCGCGGTCTGTCCGCTTACGACGTGCCCACCACACCGGACGCGATCCTCAGCGTCTACGCCACGTTCACGCCGGAGGAAAAACGGTCCGCCGTCTCCCTGCTGGCGGGCCGTCCCGCGTATGCACTGGCGCTGCTCGAAGCGGTCAAGGCCGGCACGGTGGCGCGCCATGATCTCGATGCATCGCTGGCCCGACAGATTCGTTTGCACAAGGACCCTGGCCTCGACCGCCTTCTCGCGGAGGTCTGGGGCATCAGCAAGGAGTCCGCCGGAAGCGCCGCTGAAATCGAACGCTGGAAGCAGGAGCTCACTTCCGCCCGGCTTGCCGCCGCCGACCTCAAGCGCGGCCGCGAGATATTCAACCAGACCTGCGCGCTCTGCCATCAGCTTTATTCCGATGGACGCTCCGTGGGACCCGAACTGACCGGCTCGAACCGCAGCGATCTGGATTATCTGCTGCGCAACATCGTGGATCCCAATGCGGACATCGGGCGTGACTACCAGCTCGTCACCCTTGAAACCACCGACGGCCGCATGAACGCCGGCATCGTTCAGCACGAAACGAAGGATGCCGTCACCTTGGTCAACCAGGCGGAAACTGTCACAATCGCACGCGATCACATCAAGGCACTGCAGCGGCTCGACGTATCGATGATGCCTCCAGGGCTGCTCTCCTCCCTCAGCGAACCCGACGCCGCCGACCTCATCGCCTACCTGCAGACAAAGACACCGCTCCAGTGATCCGCAAGGCGCGGGTGACCAAGCGTCATCCGATTCGGCTCCTTTCTGAAAACGCCTCGGGATTGGTTCCGACTCATCGCTTGCCGACACACGACGACCGTGTTGCGCTTGTCTCCCGTTTGCCATCCCTCCTCCCGACGTTCATATGAAAATCATCCGATATTCCGACCCATCAGGCACCATCCGTTATGCGGCCGAGACTGCGCCCGGCCGCCATCAGGTTCTCAAGGGAGACCCGTATGGCACGCGCGAAGTCACGCAGGAAGTGGCGAAGATCGGCCAGCTGCTCGCGCCTGTGGTCCCCAGCCAGATTCTTGGGATCGGCCTCAACTACCGTCAGCACGCGGCCGAGAGCGGCATGAAGGCACCCGTCTTTCCTGTTCTGTTCTTCAAAGGCGTGAACACGGTGCAGAACCCCGGAGCTCCCATCGTCCTGCCGCGCAAGCTTGCCAGCCATGAGGTCGACTATGAATGCGAGCTCGCGGTGGTGATCGGACGGGCCTGCAAGAATGTATCCCGGGAGAAGGCCCTCGACCATGTGCTGGGTTACACCTGCGCGAACGATGTCTCGGCCCGCGACTGGCAGATCAAGCAGGGCGGCGGCCAATGGTGCCGCGGCAAGACCTTCGACACGTTTTCGCCGCTGGGGCCCTGCCTGGTGACGACCGACGAGATTCCCGATCCGTCGAGGTTGAAGATCCGCACGGTCCTGAACGGGAAAACGATGCAGGACTGGAGAACGGACGACATGATTTTTGACATTCCCACGATCATTGAATTTCTGAGCGGCAGCACGACATTGGTGCCTGGAACGGTGATCCTCACTGGCACCCCCCACGGCGTCGGCATGGCCGCGAAGCCCAACCCGATTTGGCTGAAAGCCGGCGATTCCGTGACCATCGAAGTCGATGCCATCGGAGCGCTCACCAATCCCGTGGTGGAGGAAACCGTTCAGTAACGGTTGTTAGCGACGGTCAACAGGGCCGGTCGGTGACGTTCGCGATCGCCGGTCCCACGCACCGCCCGCTTCCGCCACGGTCTCCGGTTGCGACTTCAGATCCCGAAGCCGCTCTTTCACTCCCCGCAAACCCCCAAGGCTTGCCACGACCGCTCGACCCGGCTCAGGCTCGGTCGCAATGCAAGAGTTTCATTTCAAGGTTCAGCATGACACGTTCAGCGCCGAACTCGCAGTCGGGGGTGATGCCTCGCTCTTCACTCTCGCGCAGTTGATCGTCAAGGCGGTCGGTTTCGATTTTGATCACGCCTTTGAGTTTTGCGACAACGTCAAAGATCCTTACCGCAGCAAGAGGCGCTATACGCTTTTTGCCGACATGGGTGAAGACAATGAAAACCCAGGGGTTAAGAAAACCCCTCTGTCCGCCGTTTTCACCCCTCGCCAGAAGATGGTCTTTCACTTCGACTACGGCGACGACTGGTTCTTCCTGATCACGTGCACCGCTGTCCAGGAGTCAGCAGGCAAACGGGCATTCAGGAAAGTCATATCCACCCGCGGCACCCCGCCCGAGCAATATCCGGACGAATCCCAAGTCTGAGATGGGTAACTTGAAACCTCAATTCCCGATCATCACCCCCTCCTACTCGGTTTTTGCCCATCTCAACGTCGAGAACACTCCCCTCTACCGCGCCATCCTGAATCGATTTGTCGCCGAACGCGCGCGTTTCGTCATCTCGCTTCGGCCTTCCGAAATCCTGCCCGCGCTTCCTCCGGAGCTGGGCATCAACCCTGCAGGACTCGATGATGCGCTCGGTCGGCTGCGCGCGTGGGGAAACCTCGACGACACCGCCGACAATGCTGATGCCGCCACGGTCGAGGAATTCTATCAGCGCCGCCGTCTGTATCAGCTCAGCGCCGCAGGTGAAGCCGCCGAACATGCGCTCGCCACCTTTGATTCCCACCTGCTCCGTCCCGGCGAACTTCAGACCACCGCCCTTCAGGACATCGGCGAACTCCTCGATGCACTCCTTTCCTTGCTCGCCGAATCCCCTCCCGACGACGCCAAGATCCATCAGGCCCTGACCTCACTCGCAACCCGCTTCGAGCAGCTCACCTCGCGCGCCCAGTCTTTCATGCGGGGTCTGCAAAGCACCCTCGAGTTGCACGGCATCGCCATCGACGCCTTTCTCGCCTACAAGGAGAAACTGATCGATTATCTCGAGAAATTCATCGGCGAACTTGTCATCGCCACGGGCCGCATCTCCGAGTCCCTCGCAAACTTGGAGCAATGCGGCATCACCCTCGCCTTCACCGCCGCCGCCCGACGTGATCTGGTCGACGCCCTCGACCCGGCGCCTGATGCGCTGGAACAGGCCGAACGCCGCTGGCAGGATGCCTGGGCGGGTTTGCGCCGCTGGTTCATCCCGGGAGACTCCCCGTCCCAGTCGGAACTCCTCCGCGCCCGGGCGCGTTCGGCCATTCCCTCGCTGCTCACCGCCGTTTCCCAAATCAACGAACGCCGTGCCAGCCGTGCCGATCGCGCCACGGATTTCGCCACGCTCGCCCGCTGGTTCGCCGAGGCGCCCGACAATGCGGCGTGCCATCGGCTGTGGCGCGTCGCCTTCGCCCTCGCACCTGCCCGGCACCTGCGCATCAATTCGGAGACTCTCGCCGAACGTTCAGTGCGAACCGAAACACCGCGCACGAGCTGGCTCGAGGGCGCACCAGTCTGGCTGTCCCCACGCCTGCGCGCCCGCG
>CAZOXB010000167.1:0-8649 GCA_964583635.1 uncultured Opitutaceae bacterium
TATCAGGACGACCTCTTCGACGACCGCGCCGTGTTTTCGCCTTCGCTGCAGATGGACTGGAAGGACACGACGGTGCGGCTCCGCTATGAGTACTCGCATATCAAGACCAGCGGCCTGTTCCCGAACAACTTCCTGGATCAGAACAATGAGATCTCCTACATCAGCGGCCGTCGGCAGGGCTACAAGGCGCCGTGGAGCTATTCTTTCTTCGACAAGCACGAATTCGAGTCGACCGTCATCCATCGTTTCACTGGCGATTTCGAGTCCAAGCTGCAGATCGCCTATTTCTCGGAGAAGCGGGGAGATCATGACAACCGCCTCGCCGTCAACAACACCCAGATCCTCGGCGCCAACGGGGTCGTCGACTCCACCGACATTGTGCGGTTCAATCTGCTGACGCTGGCCCAGATGCAGAAGATGTTCAGCGTGGTGAACGACTACATCGTCGAATACGAACTCGGTGACCGGCATCAGCAGACCAATTTTGGTTGGGCGGCCAGTTCCGTGGCCGATGAACAGGCGCTTGTCTTCACTCCGCTCATTTCACCACAGACCGGCACGACATCCTTCCCGATCATCAATCCCAACTTCGGCCCGGACGTGCCGGATGCACCGCTGCCCGGCAACGTCAACACGGTCCAGCGCCGCGATGCCGCCAACATCTATGTGCTGCATCAGGCACACCTGGTGAAGGACCGGCTGATCGCCACCGCCGCAGGCAGTTGGAGCTGGAGCAGCAACACCTCCCACCTCGACGTGCTCAATGCGGTCTTCAAGGAAAGCAAGGGGGACAAACCCCTCTACCGCTTCGGTCTCGTCTACAAGCCCCGTGCCGACCTCTCCTTCTTCGCCTCGAAGGCGACCAACTTCGTGCCTTCCGGTGCGGACGATCGGGACCAGAGTGGATCCCCCCTGCCGCCCTCCACGGGCACGGTCAAGGAACTCGGCGTCAAGACCACTGGCTTCAATGGCAAGGTTACCGGCAGCATCGTCTGGTTCGAGAATGTCACCGCCAATCTGCCGGTTCGCTTCAACCTCGGCACGCCGCAGGTTTACGCGATCGCGGCGGGCGTCGCCAAGGCGCGCGGTGTCGAGTACGATCTGAACCTCCGACCGGTCGAGGGGCTCAATATCATCGCCACGATGTTCGCTGGCAGCGGCCCGAAAGATCAGACGGGTGCCCGGCTGCCTCGCACCTACAAGTCCACGTGCAGCCTGCTCGCCAAATACGAATTCCAAGGTGGAGCCCTCAAGGGCTTCGGCATCGGTGGCAACTTCTTCCACTTGGGTGAACTCACCCAAAGCGGGGCGCCCAACATTCCGGGTTATAATGTCTACAATGCCTTCGTGACCTATTCCCGCAATCGCTGGTACTTCAACGTCGGCGTCATGAACGTCTTTGACAAGGACTACTACGCAGGTGGTAACAGCCGGTTCAGCGCGCAGCCGTCCACACCGCGCACTTTCAGTTTGTCCACGAAGTTCAGCTTCTGACGACGTTTCGCGGCTTCCGCATCGGCAACGGGCGGGCTGCCTTGCGGCCCGCCCTTTTTCATGAGTCTTCCATGGCCGCGCCCCGAACTGTGCAGACAACCGGGTGCGGTCGCGCAACATCTTGCCGCGAGATCACGACGGAACCGACCATCGCAAATCCACAGGCTGTTGGCCGTACCGGAATCATGACTGCTGAGAACGGATGAATGCTTCGCTCCTTGGTCTCCATCATCCCCATTCCAGCGCCCTCCTGTCTGCCTTGGAGAACCTGGGCGAAGTCCGGCAAATCTGCCTTTGGGATCGCGATCCCCGGAGTGCCGCGCGCAACGCCGGTTTGCCGCGCAGTCGCAAGGCGACAGCCATCACGGCAGATCTTGACGGTGCGTTGTCCAAATGCGACTTCGCCATCGTTGCCATGCGCCACCACGAGGCTGCGGCCATCGCGCGACGCGTCCTTTCCGCCGGCAAGCACCTGCTGGCGGAGAAGCCCGTGGGCGTCACGGCTGACGAAATCCGCCCGCTGCAACGACTGGCGGAACGTTCGGGGCTGGTGGCCTCGGTGTTATACCCCCGGCGGGTCCACCCCTGCGCCCTCGCCCTGCGGCGCCACGCGGCCGAGGCCGGTCAGCTCTTTTCACTGGAAGGGCGTTTTTTGGCGACGCAGGTGCGGTTCAGGGATCGGGCATCGTGGCTCTTCCGACGGCGCGAATCGGGTGGCGGCATCCTGCTCTGGCTGGGCTGCCACTCTCTCGACCTGCTCCAGCATGTCTCCGGAGACGAGATCACCGGGGTGGCGGCACGCATGGCCATTCGCTCGGGAGAGCGGATCGACGTTGAGGACACGGCGGTGCTTGCATTGGAGTTCCGCTCGGGGGCCATCGGCACCTTCCATGCCGGCTATACGCTTGCCTTCAGCGGCGAAGGATATCTCAACGCGGACGGTTATGACGCCTATCTGGCAATCAACGGCCGGGCCGGGCGTATCGTGTGGCCCGGTGTGGCGCCACGCCTGGACATCGAGCTACCTTCGGTTCGCGGCACGCAGCGCTTCCGAATGCGAAAGTCCACCTCGTACGCCGGCGCAGCGGGTGAGGAGTTCATCCGGCGTTTCCTCATCGCGGTGCGCGGACGCGGTGAGCCGCCTGCAACGCTGGCCGAAGCCTGGCGCACCGCGCGGATCATTGAGGCGGCAAAGGTGTCCGCAGCAAATGGCCGGTTCGTACGTCTGCCATGAAGGGCATGGCATTCATCTTGTTGGTCGGGGCGGTCTGGCTTCGCGCAGGGCTGGCCCCGGCGCCGGTGTTTTCCGACCACATGGTCCTGCAACGCGAGCAGCCTCTGCCGGTGTGGGGTCGGGCCGAGCCGGGCGCCAGCGTGCTTGTGGAATTTGCCGGCGACCGGCAAACGGATGTCGCGGACGCGGACGGCCGCTGGATCGTCCGACTCGGCGCAAAGGCCGCCTCTGCCACTCCGCGTCTTCTGCGGATCAGTACTTCGAACGAATCGCGCGAACTGACTGATGTGCTTGTCGGGGATGTCTGGATCTGCGCCGGCCAGTCCAATATGGAGTGGCCTCTCGGTAAGGAACTGCATGCAGATCGGGAGGTGCCGATGGCGGATCGCGCATACATCCGGTTCTTCAACCCGGGCTACGCCGGCAAGGACCGCGGCAGTGGTTCCTTTACCGACGAGGAAATAAGGCGACTTACCCCGGAAGATTTCTTTCGGGGCACGTGGGAACGCTGCACGGTCCAGACCGCAGCAAGCATATCCGCGGTGGGATATTTTGCGGCAAGGGATCTGCAGGCCGCGCTCGCTGTGCCTGTGGGCATCCTACAACTCGCGGTCGGTGGCAGTCCGACCGAGGCGTGGATCCCTCGCGAGGCGTTGGCCGCGGATCCGGTGCTGCGTGGACTGGTCGAGGGCAATTGGCTCGCCAACCCCATGCTTGAACCGTGGTGCCGGCAACGCGGTCATGAGAACCTTGACCGGGCGATCGCCGCTGGCGGAACGATTCCAGGGAGCAACGATGGAGGTGGGCCGAATCACGCGTTCAAACCAGGTTTTCTCTGGGCGGCCGGACTTGAACCGTGGCGAAACCTGTCATTGCGCGGCGTGCTCTGGTATCAGGGTGAGAGCAACTCCCTGAGTCTGCCACGGGTCCGGCAGCATGAGATCCTGCTGCCACTCCTGGTGCGGGAGTGGCGTCACGCTTGGGGACGGCAGGATCTGCCATTTCTCTACTGCCAGCTCTCCGGCATTGAGGCGATGCCCTACCATTCCGAGTTCTGGCCCGAGTTCCGGGATTCGCAGCGTCGGTTGCTCTCGATCATTCCGGATTCCGGCATGGTGGTCACTGCGGATGCCGGCGACCGGCGTGATGTTCACCCGCGGAACAAGGCCGTAGTGGGACAGCGGCTGGCGCGCGTGGCGCTGGCCAAGGTCTACGGCCGGCTGGTGGAATACAGCGGACCGGAGGCCGTCTCGGCCAGCGCACATCCCCGCAGTCTGGTGATTCGGTTCACGCATGCAACGGACGGCCTGATCACAAGCGACGGCGCCGCGTTGCGTGGATTCGAGCTTGCGGGCAACGACGGCCAATTCACTCCGGTGTCGGCGGTGATCGAGGGCACGACCGTCGTGCTCGCGCTCAATGCGGGATTCACCCCCCGCCGCGTGCGCTATGCCTGGCAGCCGTTCCCCGAGGGAAATCTGACCAATGGGTGCGGTCTGCCGGCCTCGACGTTCGCGCTTGATGTGGACTTGGATCCGCCCTGAGTCCACCTCCGGTTGAACCGCTTGCCGCGGCCTGGCAGCGCATCCTTCACTTCCGCTCGTGTTTCAGCAGCCAGTCGTAAAGCTCCTGATTGGCGTAGGTTTCAGTCCACGAGTCGTGCTTGGCCTCGGGATAAACGGTCAGCTTCACGTCCTCGATGCCGACCTGCTTTGCGGCGGCGACCATGCGCTCGGATTCCTCCAGCTTCACCACCGTATCTTTCGCGCCATGGAATGCCCAGATGCCCAGTGATTTCAACGCCGCCAGCTTCCCGGACGTCGCCGACCGCACATCGATGATGGTCCCTCCACCGCAAACCGGTGCGATGGCCGCAAAGCGCTCCGGATACTTGAGGCCCAGACTCCACGTGCCAAACCCGCCCATGCTCAGGCCCGTGAGATAAACGCGGTGCAGGTCCACCCGATGGTGCTTGATCACCTGATCGAGCAGGCCGAGCAGCACCTCGTCCGACCAGCGCTCACCCTCGGGGCATTGCGGCGAGACGAGGATGAACGGGAACTCCGTCCCATTCTTGACCAGCTTCGGCGGGCCGTGAGTCGCGACCTTCTTCAGATCGCTGCCGCGCTCGCCCGCACCGTGCAGGAACAGCACCAGCGGCCAGCGCCGGCCATCCTTCGCGTCGTATCCTTTGGGCAGATAGAGCAGGTATTCAGCACCGACCACGTGGCTGATCTTGCGTTTGAACGATTGCGGCTGCTGCCGCAGGGTGCCATCGGGAGAGTCAGCGCCGAAGACCAACGGAAGAGAAAACGCCAGCATGGAAACGGCCGCGATCAGTCGGAGGAGCATGTTCGAAGCAGACTCAGGTTGACGCCCATGCCAAGCCTGTTCGTCGCAGGCATTGCGGCGGCCATTGCCTGTCTTCCGCATACCGCCGGCTACGGATCCATCATGAGCTTGTCCGGGCGGATTTTCCACCTCGCAACCGTGGGCAGGCGGCGCCGGTTTCAGGGATTACACTTCAGGAAAATGTGTGATGGGCAGGATAAGCCGGAGCCCATCCTCTTAGTCATCAATGTCTTCTATTTTAAGGATTTTCCTTGTCGCCCCTCGGGGGATACCCGTAGCTAGTGGGCATCAGGTTTTCCCCCACGCCTCAGACCCCGCGCACGACGAGCCCGCAACACCCCGCGTCCCTTTCCTCCATGCCCATCAAAATCATCAGCGGTGTTCTCTTCCCCAACCTGGACGAGCTGTCGGTCGGCTCGGCCAAGATCAGCTTCAAGGACGGAAAGCCCCTCCCCGGTTCGGGCGGGCAGCTCAAGGATGTCAATATCATCGGCAATGGAGATTTCGTGGGCAAACCCTCCATCCAGGTCAGCCTGCGACACATCACCGTCAAGGAATCGGACAAGAAGGGCATCTTCCGCGGCTCACCCTTGAGCAACGAAACCTCGTTTAATTTGAACCATGAACTTGTCAGCGAACACGACCGGTACACGGGCGTGTCCGTGTCTTGGTTCGCCACACCAAACGACGATCGTGACGACAAGTGCTCCCAGATCAGCGAGATTTCACTGCTGATCATCGGCGAGACCAAATAGCTCCGGGTTCGGTGCGGAATCCCGGTGCCGCCTGCCTGTGCTCCGTTGTTTTCGGAGCCGTTACTTGTGTTTCTTGGGCACGAGGGCGCGGGGGCGGTTGGCGGGTCCCGGCTTGGGCACGGGAATCTGCTTCAGTGCCTCCTGTGCGACCGCGAGGGTCGCTTTGGCTGACGGGTCACCACTCCGGTTCCGGTATTCCCCCGGATCCTTGGTTGTGAGGTACAATTCGCGTCCGGCGGCTCCTTCATCCCACTCGGTGTAGCGCCAGTCCCGCGCAATGAGGGTTCTCCCGAGGACGTCCCGCTGGGTTGCGGTGTCGTAATGGAAGACCATGCTGGCCGCAAATTCGCGCGGCAGCGTCCGGCCATGCATTGCCGGTGCGAGCGAAATCCCGTCGAGCCCGGAGGGAATGGCATGTCCGGCGAGGTCAACGAGCGTCGGATAAATATCGATCAACTCAACCGGCGCGTCGACGGATCGACCCCGCGGAATACCCGCCCCGGCCATGATGAGCGGCGTCCGGGTCGCGCGGTCAAAGGCGCTGAGTTTGGCCCAGAGGCCGCCGTGATCTCCGAGATGGAACCCATGGTCGCCGACAAAGACGATGACTGTGTTGTCGGCCAGCTTCAGGCGCTCCAAATCGGCGAGCACGGAGCCGAGAAGGTCGTCGATGAAGGAGATGCAGGCGTAATAGCCTTGTATCGCCGTTTCACGGGAATCGGGCTGGGCGAAGCCGCTGAGCTCCGTCTGCAGCGCAATGGCGGGAATCTTCTCCATGGCGGGTTCAGGAGCCGGCTTCAGGACCTTGGGGGAGTACAGGTCGAAGTATTTCCGGGGAGCGGTCCAGGGGAGATGCGGCTTATGATAACCCAGCGCGAGGAAAAAGGGCTTCTTGTCCGCAGCACGCTCAGCCAGCAGGCGCCTGATCGTGGCGGTGTTGATGCCGTCGCGCGTCTGCGAGCCGTCGCCGTCCAACACATGCGCCCGCGGACGCCCGTCGCCTCCGGCATAACGCGCCGTGATGGCCGCATTCTCCTGCGGATCCTCGCCATTGCGGTCCGAGTAGAATTCCCAGGCTTCGGTGTCGTTCGTACCCGGGCTGTGAAAGATCTTGCCGGCGCCCGCCGTGAAATAGCCGTGCTGACGGAAGAACCGCGGCAGCGTCACGGCATCGGGAAGCGCCTTGAGCGGCGGGGTGTTGAGGATGTAAACCCCCGTGACCTCGGGACGGCGCCCCGTGAGGAATGAGACGCGACTCGGATTGCACAGCGGGTACTGGGCATGGGCGCGATCAAAGCGGACACCGCTCGCGGCGAGCCGGTCGATATGCGGGGAAATCACGCGTTTCGCTCCGTAACAGCCGAGGTCCGTGTTGAGATCGTCGACGACGATGAAGAGAACGTTGCGCGGCGCCGCGTTCAGCGGGATGACCAGGAAAAAGGCGAGGGCGATCGAAAGGAAGCGCATGGAGCAAAATGCAATGTGGTGTGGGCTGTCGTCCCGGCAAGTTACAGCCCAAGTTTCAGGTAAAATCAAAGGGATAGTCTGCCTGCGGTGTTTGCAGGAAGCGAAAAAGTTCCAATCGAACATGCTGATCCGTTGAGACGCTGCCGGGAAAGTTGATACAGCCCGGCCCACCGGGAAAAGTCCGCCTTGACCGAAGATTCCGCGTATATACGGTATCCACAAATGACGACCGCAGTGGCCAAGGTTTTCCAATCGGGCAATTCGCAGGCTATCCGCCTGCCCAAGGCATTTCGTCTGAAGACCCGGACGGTGAAGCTGATTCGGACCGAAAAGGGCATCCTGATCACGGCAGACATGAATGACAAAATGAAAGCCCGCGCATTCGCGCGCCTCGCCGGTTCATGTCCGGATTTTCCCGAAATAGAGCCCGTGCACACGCCGGATCTGCCACGGGAAGGGTGATGCTATATCTTCCGGATACGAACGCCTTCTCCCGCTACTTGAGGGGAACAGACCGGCATCTGGTGGAGAGCATGAATCGACACCGGATCGATCTTCGGCTCTCGGTCATTGTGCTCGCGGAATTGGAGTACGGGGCGGCCAAGCGGAAAGATGTCCCGGTTTTTCGCCAGCGTCTGAAGGCCCTGAGGGGACTGGTCGGCCTGGAGGCATTCCTCGATTTGGATGCGATTCAATTCGGATTGATTCGTGCTCATCTGGAAACGCTGAAACCCAACGCCCAGCTGATCGGCGGATTCGACATGCTCATCGCCGCTCAAGCGATCCGCTTGGGAGCGACACTCGTCACGGGGAACCTCCGTGAATTCGCCAGAGTCCCCGGTCTCCTGCTGGAGAACTGGCAGGGGGCGTGAGTTGAAACTGTCGGCACACGAGATTCCTGTTTCCGCGCTTGTGAACGGATCAATTGCATTTCAACGACTGCCACCCGGCAGTATTCGTCTGAGCACGGGACGGACGATGCGAGCCAAAGCCCGATTGGCATAGCCCACCCACGCCACGGATGTGGTCGTGTCCAGCGGACTCCGCAGCGGCCTGCCCCACGGGTCCTCGACCACGCCTCCGAGTTCTTCGAGGATCAGCGCGGTGCAGATGTCGTAGGGATGACAGCACAACATTCCGGACTGCAGGCCCAAGGTGGCGAATGCCAGCGGCCGCAGGTCTGCCACGAGGCGGTCGTGCCCCGCCGCGAGCTCATACAGTTGGCCACCGGTGGAAATGTACTGGTCGTCGAAGACCTTCGCGCCACCGTCCTTGCCCCAGACTTTCAACTCTTGCCAAAGGGTTTCCTCCAGCCTGCCCAGCCATGTCTTGCCCTCCGGAAAAAAG
>CAZOXB010000168.1:0-8641 GCA_964583635.1 uncultured Opitutaceae bacterium
GATCCCGTGCTACCACTTCCGGCACCTCGTGAAGCCCGGGATCACCGGCTGGGCGCAGGTCAATCATCCGCATGGAGCGACGATCGACAATACGCTCCGCAAGCTCGAGTACGACCTCTACTACATCCGCCACTTCTCCTTCGTGCTGGATGCCTCCATCGTCCTGAAGACCATTCACATCATGCTCTTCGGCAAGGGCCGTTGATCCCTTTATTTTTGGCCGTGCGACAAGGCACTGGCCGGAATCGACTGGGCAGCGAAGCCGGGGCCGGACCATTGAAGGTCGAGATTCGGTTGCGCGCCGTCACGCGTGCGATAGGCAAGGCGGAGCGGATGAAGCCCGGCCTGCAGGCGAATCGTGCCGGATCGGGTCGATCCGCTGGGGTAGCCGAAATCGGCATCGATGACGGTGGCGTCGTGCAGGCGCAGAACGGCCCCGGTGTCGATCGCCATGCTGAACGTGTAATCACCGTCCTCGGGTACCTGCAAATATCCCGTAAAGAGGAACCCCGTAATGCCCGCACTCCGCACGCCATCGAGCGAAATCACCGGACTTTCACCCTGTCCGTGCGGGCGCATCGTGGTGAACGCCGGAACCCAGGGGAAGGCGCCTTGGAAGGAGGTGAAGGTGACGCCCGGCCTGAGACCGGCCGGCGCTGCGACCGCCGGTACCGGCACCCCGTCGTAAGGACGCGGCGCACTCGGTTCGGGACGTCGGGACTGAAGCGCGAGCGCCTTGAACCGTCGCTGCCATTCCGTGAAGGCCGGGTCGTTTGCAAGGTTGTGCGCTTCCTTGGGATCATTGACCACGTTGTAGATTTCGAAATCGTCCGCATGCGACTTGATATCATAGCGCACGCCCATCAAATCACCCACCCGCACAGCCTGCATCTGGCCTCGCTGGCGGTTGCGGTGACCAGGTTCAAAGATCGGAAAGCCGGGCGTGCGTCCATTCACCGCATACTCGAAATAGAGGGCATCCCGCGGTGCACTCCTCCCCTTTCCAACCAACTCGGGCACCAGCGAGATGCCGTCGGCACGCGCGGGTACCGGAAGGCCCGCAAGCGCGGCGAACGTGGGCAGCCAGTCCCACATGCCACTTGGAGTGGTGATTTCCCGATTGGGTTTGATCCCCCCGGGCCAGCGCACGATCGCCGGCGTGCGTACTCCCCCCTCCCAGCAATCGCGTTTGATTCCGTCAAAGGGACCGAAGCTTCCAAAGAATTCGGGGCTGTAATCCTCAGGCAGATACGATTCGATCGCCGGGCCGTTGTCGGAGGCAAACACCACGAGGGTATTCTCATCGATGCGAAGATCCTTCAACAGATGGAGAATGTCGCCGATGCCATCGTCGATGCGGCGGACGGAGGTGGCGTAGCGGCGGTAGACATCGGGCCATGCCTTCCCGGGGGTGGCGGGATTCCTGTCGTCGTCATAGGTCGCGCCGGCATAGTCCGGATGGGTCCAGGAGTCCGGCTGCCCGGAAGCCGTGCTGATGGCATGCCCGGGAACACCCAGCCATTGCATCCCTCCGTCGGCGCCACCGCCGTCCGGATACGGCTGCGTCGGAAGTTCAAGCACGGCGTGGGGCGTGTCATACGCAAGGTAGAGAAAAAACGGCGTGGCGGGTTCCGCCGCGTGCCGTTCGGAGATCCATTTCTTGGCACGCGCGGTCCACAGATCCGTCGTGTAGCATTTGTCGAGCGGAGCCGTCGCATCAGTGCGGTTCTCCCAGACGACGATCGGACCGCGGTCCTTTGCCTTCTGTTGAAAATACAGCATCTCCTTCGGATAGTGCTCATGGCCATCGACGTGGCGGATGTAGCCATAGTAGTAATCAAAGCCCCGGTTCAGCGGGTGCGCGGGCCAGTTCGGCGGTGCCGCATCGTTGGCCCCCTGCATTCCCCACTTTCCAATGGCGGCCGTGGCGTATCCACCCTGGCGCAGCACGGTGGCAAGCGTGTGATTCTCCTCGATGGCCTTGTCAAACTGGTTGTCCCGCACCTTCGCGTGGCCTTGAGTCACCCCTTGGAGCAGGGATACACGCGATGAAATGCAGACGGGGGCACCGACGTAGTGGTGCGTAAACCGCGCCCCTTCGGCCGCCATCCGGTCGAGGTTGGGCGTGACGTGAAACGGCAGCGCGCGGTCACCCGTGGCACGCCGCGCATTCTGCGCAAAGACACCCACATCGCCATAGCCGAGGTCATCGACCAGGATGAATATGATGTTGGGTCGCCTGGGGGCGGCGCCCCAGGCGGACACGGCCGCCATGGCAGCAAGCAGGGTGACGATTCGTTTCATGAGGATCACTCTTTCAGCAAAATGGCACCGTCGCCCGGGGCAAGTGTCAGGTCCGTCACGGGTCGACGGGTAATGCCGTCCACATAGCCTGCGGGGATCGTCACGCGGGCTTCCGCCAGCGATGGGTTCACCACCGCCATGCCCCGGGTGAACTTCCGTGAATAACAGGGAGAGCCTGGCATCTTCAACGCCGGAATGTCATTTGGCTGGGCAGGTTCTCCGATCCCGAGGAAAAGCAGGCCCGGCCAGGCAACGGCGCGATTGGCCGCGGTCTCGAACAACGTATAGCCGAACGAGGTGGAACGCCCGCTGGTGACCGTCAGCAGATAAGAGGCATAGGAGAAGCGGAGAAGTTGCTCGAAGCCGGGCTGCGTCGGGTTGAGGTAGGACGCGAGATAGCCGGCCGGCCCGGCCATGCAAAGGCCGCTGAGACCGGACTTCGCCGCATCGGCATGATTGGTGAGATTGACGAGCCACCTGTCCTGGAGGATCGGCTCAAACCGTGCCGTGGCGGCCTTGTCCCTCCCCTGGGCTCGGGCCGCGACGACCTTCAGGTAGGAATCCTCGAAGCAATAACCGTCCAGCAGGTCGTGGATTTCCGTGGTGTTGAACAGTTCCTTGAGACCGCGCGCATAGGACGCGGACGCCGAGTTTGCATAGAGGACCGGCTGCCGGCCGGTCGCCGCCAAGACCGTGGCGCGCACGTTGCGGAGGTAGGTCTTCATCGCATCGAGGTGGGTCGCAAACGTGTAGGGTCGTCCCTGCGCGAAATCCCAAAAATGGGAGACCTTGCGGCCGAGTGCATCACAGAGGTTGTAGGGGGAGGGATTGAACGTGTCGAACCACCCACCATCGTAGCCGCCCTCCTGCATGAACCGGACAACGACCCCTCCCTTGAATTTCGCCGCTGCCGGTTGGCGCGGATCGACCGCATAGCGCAGGTAATCCGGCCCGCCGGGCCAGCTGTTCGTGTGGCGGGCGGCACCGAGCTCGCGGCGATTCCCGAGGTACACGGGACTCAACGCCACCTCTCCCGCGGAGTGGGCGGCGGCAGCGGTGCCTCCGAAGCCACGGCGCACGGTGATCGTTGCCGAAGCCGTGTCGACGGCGGTGACCTGCATGAGCTCGTCGTCGACACGAAGCCAGAAACAAAACTTCCGGGAGTCCTTGGTGTCCGATGCGTCCGCCGTGCTGGCCTTCACCGCAAGTTCGCCGTCGACCGGCTCGGTAAGTGGGAACCGGGTAGTGACTGCATCGATGGCAACTCCGAGCTTGGCGACCGGTGTCATGGCGATCCCGGTGCGAAAATCCCGCTCCAGGACAATCACATCGTCGCCGTTCGTGGTGAAGCCGCCCATGTAGACGATGACGGGCGGCGTCTTCTGGCCGGAGTCATTGCGCGCCCTGAGAGCCGCGCGCAGCGCGGGCGTGTCGCTGGTGTAGATCAGGCGGGTGGCGGCGACCGCATCGGCCAGCGGGACGGTTTCACCCGTCATCCGGGCGGCATTCTCCGGAAGGGAAGACACAATTCCGCTGAGCGGGTAGTCCGGTTTCCTCGACGCGCCGTGCGCAAGGCTGACAACCGACGCGAGTGCAATTGAAAGCAGACGTCTCATAGCCCCTCCTTATTGAGATGGCGGTCGAGCCAGGCAAGGAGATCATCCTTGTATGCAAGATTGCGGCGATCCCACGTCCCCATGCCATGCCCGCCGTCCCCGACTGTGATGAGATCACACGGGACGCCCGCGGCCCGCAGCGCCTCTTCGAACTTCACGGACTGGTCGTAGGCCACCAGCTTGTCCGCCGTGCCGTGCACGAGGAGAAACGGCGGCAGTCCCGCCTTGACGTGGAAGAACGGCGACGCTTCGCGCAGGATGGCACGTGCAGCCGCGTTGTCCTCGGTGATCCCGAAGTAGGCATTGAGCGGCGCCGACTTGCCGATCGCGTTGGGATCAAAGAGCAGGTTGACGGGGGCATAAAATGGCACGACCGCCGCAACCTCACAGCCGGATGACTGGCGGGTGGCCACGAGCGCAACCAGGTGACCGCCGGCGGATTCCCCGACGAGCACGAGGCGCCTCGGATCAATCCGGTAGTCCGCCGCGTGCGCCTTCACCCAGCGGATCGCGGATTCAACATCGTCGACGCTGCCGGGATATTTGTGCTCGGGTGCGAGCCGGTAGTTGATCGAGAACCAGGCAAGGCCGCGTTCGTTGAGCGGTTGGAAGAGCGGGGCCACCTGCCGCTGCTTGTCACCACCTTGCCAGCCGCCTCCATGGACAAGGATGGCCGCGGGGAATGGACCGGACCCCTCGGGTATCGACAGATCGAGCTTCAGGCTGCCCCCCTCTGCGGTGCCGTATTCGACATCGGTCGCCCGCAATGCAGCCAGGGAACGTGCCGGAGGCAGCGGACCCTTGACCTGGCTGATGAGAAATTTCTGCAGGGCCTCGCGCTGATCGCCCTCGCTGCGCGGTTCGGCAACCTTGAAGAACACCGTCACCGGCACCCCTATTTCCGCACAACGCCTTGCAATCGCGCGGCTGTGATCCGGATGATGCACATAGTGTTGGCGGTCCGTGGCGGGGCCGTCCGCGAAGCTGTTGTAAAGAAAGACCGGCGGATCGTCGGCGGAAATCAGGCCCAGCATGTTGACGTCGGCAAGGATCGTCTGTCCGGCGGGCGACTTCAGTTCCGCTTCATCCTTGAAATGGTAGAACTGCGTCCTCTCGGTGCTGGGCATCCAAGTCGGATCCGGCTTGCCGAGGAAACTTTCCCACAGCGTGACATCGTAGCTGGCTTGCGTGTTCATCGCACCCGCCGCCATGAGGCGCGAAGATTCACGGAGCACGGGATCGCTGTTTTTCGGATCCGCGAGGTCGGGATGAAACGCGAGCCAGAGCGAGGTGCCTGCGCCGGCGGAACCGCCGTAGGAGGCGACGCGCACGCGATCGATATTATACTCCTCGGCATGGGCACGGACAAACTGAATGGAGCGGGCGCAGTCCCGCAGAATGTCCTGGATCGGTGCGCTGCTGCGGAAGCGGTAGTTGATCGCCATGAAGGACACTCCGGCATCCAGGCAGGCGGTGATGGTGCCGGGGTCAGCGCCGTCCTTGCTTCCATTCACGAAGCCGCCTCCATGGATGAACACGACCAAGGGAGTCGGTTTGTCCGATTTCGCCTTCCAGAAATCGAAGACGTTCCGCTCATGCGGACCGTAACTCACGTTGCGATATGTCGGCTGCGGCTTCTTGGATTCGCTTGCCTGCGGGTTGTCGGCGTTGCCGCTGCGTTGGCGGCGCCGGGCCTTGGCATAGGCGGCGGCCTCCTCACGCGAAAGAACTCCGTCGCCATTGGTGTCCGCATCGGGGTGTTGCTTGAGCAGCTTTTGAAGCTGCGTGTCGTCCTGAGCGAAACAGACGAATGTAAGGGCAAGGCTGCTGAGCAGCACGGTAATCAGGCGTCGTTTCATGAGTTTCAAATCGAAATTCTCAAAGGCGAATTTATGCGTAAATCAGTTCGGACAATGCAATCAACGGGATCGGCGCGACGGCTTGACCGCCTCACCGGTATCGATTCTTCGGTATACCCCGTCGAGCGGAGCGCCGGAGGCCTTGAGCGCGGCCAGGAGTTTCTGCTTCTCGTCAGCGTAACGCGATTCGGCGGCAAGGTTCCTGAATTCATGGGTGTCGGCGCGCAGATCGTAGAGCTCCTCGAAGCCATCAAAATAGCGGATGTAGTGGAAACGAGAGCCCGTGACGGAATGGCCGCTCTGGCGCCCCATGGTCTGGGTGGTAATGGCGGGGGCATCGCGGGCTGCGTCGGGATCGTTCAGCTGCGGCACGAGGCTGGTGCCCGCACATTGAGCCGGCACAGGCAGGCCCGCGAGCTCACAGAGCGTCGGATAGATGTCGATGAGACTTGCGGGAGACTTCACTGATTCACCCGCGTGTCGGTCGCGGGGCCGCGCGATAATGAGCGGGACGTGGGTCGAGCGATTCCAGAGCGTAAATTTCTCCCAGTTGCCCTTCTCTCCCAAATGCATGCCGTGGTCGCTCCAGAGCACGATGATCGTGTTGTCTGCCACAGGACTCTTCTCCAGTGCGTCCAGAAGACGGCCGAGTTGCGCATCGGCGAACGTGATGCTCGCCTGATAGCCCTGAATCAGACGTTCCCACATGGAAAACTTCGCTTCGTTGGCGAGGACCCATTCATGCCAGGGGACTCGGTCGTGTCCATGCGTGTCGTCGAGATCGCCGGCCAGAACCTCCGGGCGACGGATTGTTTCGAGCGGATAAAGATCAAAGTATCGGGCTGGAACCTCCCAGGGTATGTGCGGCCGGAACAAGCCGACCGCCAGGAAGAGCGGCCTGTCATGTCGGCGCGCCAATTGGGCCGCCGCCCAATTGACGACCTTGGAGTCGGACATCTCCGAATCGGGAATGTCCATCGGGTGCGCCCCGAATACCTGGCCGCGACGACCAACATCTCCGCCGATCGGCCGCTTGCCGACAATCCCGGAGTCCTGGTCGTCCACGAGATCGGCGGGGCGCGGCTGAAAGGGAATCTGATCGAGCGCACTTGGGAAATAGTCATCCCAGTCGGCGGGCTCATTCTCGCTGCCATCAACCCATTGGAGACCATGAAATATCTTGCCGGCGCCCATGGCGCGGTAGCCATTCGTGCGGAAATACTGCGAGAGAACGATCGCGTGTTCCAGCGCACCCGTGCCACTGTCCGGTCCGACCCGCCACGAGGCCTCGCGCCGGCCATAGACATTGTGGTCAATCCCGGACGTCGACGGACGCACTCCGGTCATGACTGCCACGCGGGACGGATGGCATGAGGGCGAGGCGCAATGCGCGTTGGCAAAAGTGACGCCGCGGGCACGCAGGCGGTCGATATGGGGCGTGCGGAGGTAGGGCCGGCCTCCGGTCGCCCAATCGTTCATGTCGTCGACGGCGATAAAGAGGATGTTGGGCGGACCCTTTGGTGAAGCCTCGGCGCCGCGGAGCGCTGATGG
The DNA here is from genome assembly GCA_964583635.1 of uncultured Opitutaceae bacterium. Classification (GTDB taxonomy): domain Bacteria; phylum Verrucomicrobiota; class Verrucomicrobiia; order Opitutales; family Opitutaceae; genus UBA6669. The sequence continues at coordinate 7,331 of CAZOXB010000168.1, forward strand.
GATTGGGGCAGCGAGGAGGACGGCGGCGTGCGCAACGGCAACGACGGCCGAAAACCGGGGAATTCCGCTCATTTTCCGGCTTTCTCCGCCCGACGCTTGGCCCGTTCGGCGCGTCGATCCAGCACCGGACGCCCGCTCATGGGTTCCTTGTCTGTTGTCGGCAGGTACGCCGCCAACTGCCGCTTCACCTCCGCGAGTTTCGGATCGCCGGCGAGATTGTGCCACTCATAAGGATCGGCCACTTCGTCGTAGAGTTCCTCGCCGCCATCCGCGTACCGGATATACCGCCACTTCTCGCTGCGGATGGCGTGGTTCTTGTAGCCATAGGTCGTCAGCGCCGGATGATCCCAGCGGATTGTGGGATCGGCGAGCAGCGGCTTGATGCTGATGCCTTCGAGGTACGCCGGTTTTGGCAGTCCCACCAGATCACACAAGGTCGGAAAGAAGCTGAGAAAATCCACCGTACGCTCGCAATTGACGCCGGCCGGGGTCATGCCCGGCACCGACCAGATGAGCGGCGCACGGGCGGCTTCCTCCCAAATGGTGGATTTTCCGAAACGCTCCTTCTCTCCGAGATGCCAGCCGTGGTCCCCGAGAAACATGACGATGGTGTTGCTCGCATTCGGCCCGCGTTCAAGCGCATCAAGCACGATGCCCACTTGGGCGTCCAGGTAGGCGGTGGCGGCGAGATAGGCCTGGATGACCTGCTTCCACGCAAATTCACCGCCCTGCTGCATGACGAGGTTCCACCGCTCATTGTGGGCGAAATGCATCGCCGCCCGGGGAAGGTCCTTGGTGTCGTCGCTGATGTGCGGCGGCAGCTCGATGGTCTCGAGCGGAAAAAGATCGAAGTATTTCTTCGGCACGATCCAAGGCAGGTGGGGTTTGTGAAAACCGACCGAGAGGAAGAAGGGCTTGTCATGCTGCCGGGCCAGTTGCGCGGCGCCCCATTCGGCGATCTTGAAGTCCTCCGTCTCGGAATCGGGGATGTCGGGCTGCGCGATCACGAATTCGCCCACACGGTTCTCGCCCTTGCGCAACGGAGCGTTCCGCGCCGCCGCCCCCTGGGTCGGCCGGTGCCGGCGCGGACCGCCGTCGCCTTCGTCATCATCCCCGCCGCCAACGCGCCCGAACCCGACGACGTAATCATCCCACAGAACGCCCTCCGAATGCGCTCCCCCGCCACCCTGGTGGTAGAGTTTGCCGACACCGAGCGTCTCGTAGCCGTTGGCCTTCAGGTAGCCGTTGATGCACTCGGCCTCGTTGATGTAGTTCGACCACGGCACGTAGGCATTGCCGTAGACGCCAATA
>CAZOXB010000169.1:0-3293 GCA_964583635.1 uncultured Opitutaceae bacterium
CCTCCCCGGTGATCACCAGGTCGGCCTCGGCGAGCTTGGCTTCCAGATCCAGCCATGCCGACACAAGGTCGAAGCCCGGAAGCAGTCTGGCACCGACTCCAACCATCAACCCGAATGCGATGCCGCCTGCCGCGCCGGATCCCGGTGCGGACATCATTTCCGCGGGCTTGCCTGCACGCAGGCAAAGCATCCGGGCCAGACGCTCGCTCTGTTGTTCCAAGGCCGGATGGTCCTCAGCGCGCAATCCCTTCTGGGGACCATACACCGCTGCCGCACCCCGCGCGCCAAGCAACGGATTGGTGACGTCACAGGCGATGAAAACGGGCGGCATCGACGATGGAGGCTCCCCCGAAATCCGCGCGATGGACTCCCAACGGACGGGAATCGGTGGATCGACGGTCTCGCCGCTGCGTGTGTAGAGTCCATATCCGAGTTGCGTCAGGGCCCCCAGTCCAAGGTCATGCGTGGCGCTGCCACCGACCCCCAGCAATATCGCAACGACGCCGCGCCCCAGACTGGCGCGCATCAACTCACCGGTGCCTCGGGAGGTTGTTTGCCACGGATTCCGCAATTCCCCCGGGAGGAGCGCAAGGCCGCTAGCCCGGGCCATTTCGATCACCGCCACCCTGTCCTCCGGGGAAGCCATTGCCGGAAGCTGAAGCTGATGGCGTGCGGCAGCAGGGATGGCCTTCACGGGCACCAGACCATATTCCGCGACAACCGGATCGCCTCGCGGACCGCTCACCGACTCTCGGATGAGCGTTCCTTCGGCCGCCCGCGAGAGGATCTCCGCAAATCCTTCACCGCCGTCCGCAAGGGGCGCCTGCGTCACACTCCAATCCGGATGCAGCCGCTGCAATGCCGCCGCGGCCGTCTCACACGCCTGCTGCGCGGTGAGGGAATCCTTGAACTTGTCAAAGGCCAGCAGGACCCGGGTCATGGCGTCGCCGTCGCGTGCGCACGTGCACTTGCCGCCAGCATTTCCTCGCGGACCTCAAGCAGGGCTTGCCTCACCGCAGGGCGTTTCAGAAATTCGCCGGCGAGGCGGTCACCCAGCATCCTGCCCGCCGTGATATCCGTGGGATAGTGCACGCCGCCGATCACGCGGGACCAAGCCACAAGTTCCGCGCGTTCGCGAAGCGCGGCCCGGTGCTCGGGAAAGACCTCCGCCAGCAATCCCGCCCAGAGGAAAGCCTGGGTCGAATGTCCGCTCGGATATGAACCTGACTTGGGCAGGTGCACGCAAGGCTTGATCCGCGCGTCCAGCAATGGCGGGCGCGGCCGCTGCCACACTTGTTTGCCCTTGCTGCTGATGGCATAGCGGTCGGAGTCGATCTGCAGGAAGAAGGCGGCCGTACGCGGCAGATTCTCCGCGGTAAACCATGGCCCGATCACGGCATCGTACTGAAAAACCGTATCCTCGGCGAAGTAGCCGGCCAAGGCGATCATCTCGGGTGTGCGCCGTTTCTGCACCTGATGGACCGTCTCGAGATCGGCGGCGGTCGCCAGCGAGTCATCCGCGGGCGCCGCGGGAATCACCTTCGTCACGTCCAGGTCGGTCGTCCGGAGGTACTTGCCCGGTTCTGGGTAGCCACCCAGTGCGACGGAAATCGATACCAGCAGCAGGACATGGGGAAGGAGCATTCGTGATTTCATGGATCAAAGAAGAAATACGCTGAGGAGCACCACCGCAATGATGCCTGTGAATCCGGCGATGATAGAGGACGCGGATATCAGCCGATAGCCCTGGGAGAGGGACATGCCCGACATCTGGGTGATAACCCAGAAATAGGCATCGTTGACATGGGAAACCACCATCGATCCGCAGGCGATCGCGAGGGTCGCCAGTACCGGACCAAAGCCCGAGGCAAGCCCAAGGGCGGGCAGAAGATGCGATACCAAAGAGGCGGTCGTGATCATGGACATCGTCGACGAGCCGATGGCAATCTTCAGACCCGAGGCCACGATGAAGGGCAGCAGGATATTGAACCGCCCGAGGTCGAGGGCGGCGAGCCCCTCGCCCACCACCTGCGTCATTGATGTCTGGCGCAGCACCATGCCGAAAGCCCCGCCTGCGGCCACGATCAGCACGATGGTTCCGGCATCGCGCAAGCCGTCGCTACACCAATCGCCAAACGCGGCCCGTCCGTGCCGTCGCGCGATCCATGCCGTGAGGAAAACGCCGAGCACGAGTGCCGTTTCGGCATTTCCGAGAAACCGGATGCCCGCTCTGAACCACCCCTCACCGAGGGGTCTGGACGGCAACGCAGCGATCGATTCGAGTGCGATCAGAATGATGGGAAACAGAATGGGCGCGAAGGCCGAAAAGGAACCCACCTGGCCGGGCGTTGCCGGCTCATCAGCAGCGACGGGCGCATCAACTGCCGACAGGCCGGACGGCACCGGATCAATCACGATGCGGCGTCCGATGAACTGCGCATAGAAATAGGTCACAACAATCACAGGAACCGAAACCACTATTCCCAGCAGCATGACCGATCCGATGTCGGCACGCAGTTGTCCCGCGGTGGCGAGCGGTCCGGGGGTCGGCGGCACCAGGCAATGGGTTGCATAAAGTCCCATGCTCAACGCGACCGCAAAGGTCGCCAGCGACTGCCCGGTCTTGCGGGCGAGCGAACGGGCCAGGGGCGACAGGATGACGAAGCCGGAGTCGCAGAACACCGGTATCGACACGAGCGCTCCAGTCACGGACATCGCGAGGACGGAACGTGCCTCGCCAATCCAACGCACCAGGGAGTTGGCCAGCACCATCGCTCCGCCACTTTTCTCCAGCACCATCCCGATGATGCTGCCGCAGGCAATCACAACGCCGATGTGGCCCACCGTCTGTCCGACCCCCTCCGTCAACGCCGCCACGGTCTGCATCGTGTTCATCCCGCCACACAATCCCATGGCATAGGCGGCGACGATCAGGGCAAGGAAGGGATGCAGCTTCCACCGCGTCGTCGACACAACGATGAATCCGACTCCGACCAGAAGTGCAGCCAGCAGGAACAGTCCGTTGGAGGTATGATCTGGGGATGGGGACGCGATCACGGCGCGAATCGTTTCCACCTCGGAATTCTTCGGCTTAGGGACGGGAGCATCATTCAGCCAAGACCAGTGTCGCCGATCTGGATAACACGCCGACCATCAAGCGCAGTCGCAGGCGTTGCAACGGATAAATCAGGGAACCATGCCCGGGAAAAGATAGGCCTGCATGAGCACAAGGACACCCACAAGCACCGCAAGGGAAAAGCTGTGCCAGAATACCTTGCGGAGGATCTCTCCCT
>CAZOXB010000169.1:3303-8638 GCA_964583635.1 uncultured Opitutaceae bacterium
GCTGCCCCGTGGCCACTCCCGCCACCACGATGCTTTGGGCATCGATCATCTTCCCCATGACCCCGCCCGTACTGTTGGCCGCAGCCGCCAGCACCGGCGAAATACCCACCTGTCCCGCCGTGATCTGCTGCAGATTGCCAAAGAGCACATTGGATGCGGTGTCGCTGCCGGTCAGGGCAACCCCCAACCAGCCCAGCAACGGAGAAAAAAACGGGAAGAGGGCCCCGGTGCTCGCCAAGGCGAGGCCAAGAGTCGCGTCAAGTCCGGCATAGCGCGAGGCGAACGCCAGCGCCAGCATTCCGGAAATTGTCAGGAGCGACCAGCGCACGCGCCAGATGGTCTTGAGATAGGTGACGAACAGCTGGTGAAACCCGACGCCCAACCACAGCCCGGCGACGATCGCCGACAGAAAGGGAGCCGTTCCGGTCGCGGAAAGCAGGTTGAGGGTATAGACTGCGCTCTCGGGTTTCAGTTCGAGCGACAGCGGCGGTGCCTTGTGCACGGCCATATGCAGATGGGGAATGGCAAACTTGGTCGACCAAAGGTCGTTGAGGAAAGTCTTCGTTCCGGGAAGAGCCCAGATGAATACAAACACGGTGAGGATGGCCCAAGGCGCCCAGGCGCGGAGCTGCGCTGCGGCCGACGGACGCATTGCCGCATTCGCTCCGCCCGGATTGTCGCCTTCAAACCGCCACACCGACTTCGGCTGCCAATAGCGCAGCAGGATCAGGACCGCGGCGATTGACGTCAGCGCGCTCGCCGTATCCACCAGCCAGGGGCCATGATGATTGCTGATCAGATACTGCATGAAGGCGAACGTCGATCCTCCCACGAGGCAGGCAGGCCAAATCTGGAGCATCGCCCGCCATCCGGCCATCGCGGCCACCAGCCAGAACGGCACAAGGAAGCTGAAGAAAGGCAGTTGTCGGCCCGTCATCGCACTCAGTTGCTGGAGAGGCAATCCCGTGACCTCCGCAAGAGCGATGATCGGTGTGCCCAGTGAGCCGAATGCGACCGGCGCGGTGTTTCCAATCAGCGCCAGTGACGCCGCGAGGAGTGGGCGGAAACCGATCCCGATCAGCATCGCCGCGGAGATTGCCACCGGAGCACCGAAGCCCGCCGCACCCTCGATGAACGCCCCGAAGCTGAAGGCGATGAGCAAGGCTTGGATCCGGCGGTCGGCCGAAAGATGGGTGATGGACTCCTTGACGATGTCGAACTGCCCCGTCTTGACCGTGATGTCATACAGAAAAACCACGTTCAGCACGATCCAGCCGATCGGCAGGAAACCGTAGAGCGCTCCATAGGCCGCCGCCGCGAGCGCCAATTCCGCAGGCATGTGATAGACAAAGATCGCTGCGACGAGGACGGCGAGCAGACCGGACAACGCCGCCCAATGCGCACGGACGTGAAAGAATGCGAGCAGGCCGAGCAGGATGACCACGGGAGCCAGCGCGACCAGGGTCGAGGCCGGCAGGCTGTCAAAGAGCGGGGTGTAATTCTGGGTCCACGTCGTCATGGGATGAAGGAGTGATGATCGGCTTCGCCCTCCGGCTGTCGATCCGTGAAGAGGATGGTCATGCCGTGGGCGCCTGGAACGTAGACGGCGGCAGCGCGGTCACGGCAGCGCCGGAGCCAGCTGAAACTCAAACGCACACGCCGGATCAGTCGACGTCTGATCGAGCAGCGGGGTGTAGTCGCGGACGCGCACCGTGCGTCCGTCGGGAAGAATCTGCAGCAAACGCTGCCAGCCGTTGCCGCCCTGCTCCGAATCCTGATAGTCGACAAGGATCTGGTGCACGGAATTGCCCTTCACACCCTGACTCACGAGATGTGCGCTCGTACACACATGACCGCTCAGCACCAGGACGAAATTGGCGTGCCGTGACACCAGCTTGTTCCACATATCCTCGCCATCGTTGAAGCCGGCGGCCGACTTGCTGAGCTGAAGATAATGGTCGAATCCCTTGTTTGGCCGCTTGTCGCCCGGCGTGGGCACGGCACGGTTGAACCGTGTGCCGTCCGCACGCAGGTAACCGTGCGTGACCAGCACCACCGAGTGCGAAGGATGCCGCGCCACGATCTCGTTTGCCCAGCGCAGCACATCGTCCCGCGGGCCGAACTCCAAAGCGAGCAGGAGCCATTTCCGGCCCGCCCCTTCAAGGAGCTGATAGCTGTTCTCGCTTCGCCCGGGCTCCTTGTCGTACACGCCGCCGAAGCCTCCCTGGGTTCGGTAGCCTGAGATCGGAATGAACTCCGAAAACAGCGAGTCCCGATCAGTCGACTTGCCATTCACGCCGATGTCATGGTTGCCCGAAGCATAGATCGCCGGAATCAGGCCCTCGTAGACGCGATGCGCGCGCCGGGCGGCCTCCCACTCCACGCGGGTGTTGTGCTGCGTGACATCGCCCACGTGCAGCAGGCGGACCATATTGTACTTGGCGACATTCGCCGCGATCCAGCCCGTCTGAAGCGTGTACAGTTCGGGACGTTTCCAAACATACTTCTGGCTGTCCGGCACCACGACAAAGGTCACGCCACCTTCGACCGGTTCCGGCGGTGCCGCCTGCAGGAAAACCGCAGGCGCAAGCAGGCTGAGCCAGCTCAGGGCACAGCGGAAGCGGCGGGACAGGAACATGGCTGCTGGTTAGAACGTGAAGTTCACACCGAAACGAGCCTTCCATTCATAGATTTCGTGATCGTAGTCCCGGTTGCGCGTCCCGATGTACTGGACCAGGGGTTCCTCGCTCAGATTGAGGAACTCGGCGAAGACCTTGAATGTCGGGTTGATGCGATAGCTGATCTTCGCGTCGATCGGCGTGCGGGAATGCAGGTAGATGTCGCTCTCCGCATCGCCGCCCACCTCGTCGAGGTAGTCGGAGCTGTAGGACAGGGCGACGCGCGCCTCCAAACCGTATTTTTCGAAGAATAGCGCCACATTCGCGATGCGGTCCGATTGCTTGAAGAAGGGCAGCTTGGTTGCGCGCGTGAAGAGCGTGGCCGAGGAGTCGGTGAGGGTATAGTTGAAGTTGACTCCGAAGCCATCGAATTGCGACGGCAGGAATTTGAAGAACTGCTGGTAGTTGAGTTCAATGCCGCTGATCCTCCCGCTGTCGGCATTCTGGGGCCCCGTCGTGGTGAGCTTGCTGTAGTTGGTCCCGTCGACAGTGACGTTCGTCTGGAAGACCTGCCGGGAGTATACCGGATTATCGATCGACTTGTGAAACGCGCCGATGGATGCGATGCCGGAGTTGCTGAGATAGTATTCGAGGGAAACATCGAAGTTCATCGCCTCGTAGGGCTTCAACTCCGGGTTGCCGGTGGAGATCGACCCTGTGAAGGTGTTGCTGCCGCCTCCGTCCGCAATGGCATCGACGGTACGGCGCGGGGCCAGTTCGGCATAATTCGGACGGCTGATCGTGTTGGTCCAGGCCGCGCGGAGCACCCATTGTTTGTTCGGACGCCAGTTGAAATGCAGCCCCGGGAGGAAATTGTCGTAGGAACGTCCACCGGTTACCCAGTGATACGTACGGTCGGGGCGACGTTCGTTGGCGCCATAGCTGCTGTCGGTGCCCTCGTAACGCAACCCGCCCATGAGCGTCATCTCCGGATTGAGATCAACGCTGAGCATCGCGTAGGCGGCAATCACGTCCTCGGATCCGTCAAAATCACTCGCCATCGAATCCGTAAGCGAGCTGGCTGCATCCTTCGTGAAGCGATTCGGATTGGCCGCGAAATAGGCCTTGTTGCCCTCGAGGTTCAGGCGGGGGCCGAACCGGAATAGGCCTTCGAAATAGTCGGACACTTCGGGCATTGCCAAACCGGAATCCGCCAACGTGAACGCCGGTGAAGCGGCATTGTAGTTGTTGTTGTTGCGATCATCGCGCTTGTCGCGCGTGACCGCCTTGGCTCCCACCTTCCAGAAGCCGGCCCGGTTCGCGAGCTGGATGTCCCGCCGGTAGTCAATCTGACCGGAAACCACATCTTCCTTCTCCAAGTCCGACCGGATGCGTACACGGCGGAAGGGAAAGGTCGCAGGATTGTAGTAGGCGTCCGTGTTCGGCTTGATGACCACCACCTCGCCCCTGCGATCGAAGGTATTTGCCAGCGCTGCGGACGTCGACGAGCGGAATTCCCAATCCACGCGGGTGGGGACATCGCGCTCACCCTTGCTTGTGCCCAACTGCCAGCTCAACTGGCCACCCCCGGAAACCTGGTGCTTTCCCTCCAGCGAGAGGGCATCGATCGTGCCCGTCTGGTGGTAGTCCCGGAACTGGCGGCTCGCCCGTCCCGTCGCATTGGATCCGCCGGCCGCCGTCTCATTGGTCAGGTTGGTCGCCGCGCCCAAGCGGAATTCATAGAGCACGCTCTGGCGGCCCTCGTTGTCGGTGAATTCGTTGTGATTGACGCGCAACGCAAGATCATGCCCGGCGGCGGGACGGAACTGCAGCGCGAAGTTCACGCCCAAACGCTTGCGCTCGACATCGTAGTCGTAACTCTGCTGCTCGCTGGGCGTGAGGAATCCCGCCGCCGTGTCCGACCACCCGTCCGTGCTGACCGTCTGCGACTTGAATTCCTTGCGGGAATAGCTCGCGCCAAGAACCACGCCCCACTTGCGATCCGCGCCCAGGGTGCGGCCGAAGCTAAAACTGCCGTTCGGGGCGGTCCGCCCTCCAAAATTGTCATAGAAGCCGCCGACGCTCCCGAAGAAAAAGCCCTCGGGTCGATCGAACGCGCTCTGCGTGACAATGTTGACCGATCCGCCGATCGCGCTGGCGTCCATGTCGGGCGTCACCGCCTTCACCACCTCAAGGCGCGAGATCAGGTCGGCCGGCACGGAGTCCAGGGCAATGCCCCGGTTGCCCTGCTCGGAGGGTGTGCCGATCAACTGGTTGTTGAGCGTGACCGTGTTCAGGTTGGAGTCGATGCCGCGCAGCACGACGTAGCGGCCTTCATCCTGATCGATCTCCACCGAAACACCGGGGACCCGGCGCAGCGCCTCGGCAGCGTTGCCGTCCGGAAACTTGCCCACGGCATCGGCGGAAATCGCATCGAGGATATTGTTGGCGCTGCGTTTCTGCTGCAACGCACGGGCCTGACCCTCCCGGGTGCCTTCGACGACAAATTTGCCCATTTCCAAGACGTCGGATTTGATCGCAACATCAAGAGGCGCGGCAGCCTCCTCGGTGACGGTGATGCTCCGCGTATAGGTATCGAAGCCAAGCGAGGAGACTTCGAGCGTGTACGCTCCGGCAGGGATATTGGCGAAGTTGAACTCACCCCCGGCGGCCGTGGTCGTCGTGCGACCCAATTCGCGCACCGTAACCGACGCGCC
>CAZOXB010000170.1:0-8510 GCA_964583635.1 uncultured Opitutaceae bacterium
GGCCCGCGATCAGGGACCGGGCGACGCGTTATCGCGCAGCCTGGGATCAGGCCCGAATGGCACAAAAATAAGCCAAGAGGGGGAAAAGAGGAATCAGCAACTCAAGTGTCTTGGTCTGATTCTGTGCATTTCGTTGGTTAAATAGGTTTGGAAGGTTCGGACCGAAGGCAGGTGCCCCAGTGTCCATGGTTGCGGACGATTTTAACCCACGGCCAAGGATCGATACCTTCCAGATGCTCCCTCCCAGACTTCGCGAGACCTTTCTCCGAACCCTCCTCACGTTTGGATTTAAGAACGCGTGCTTGCCTTGAGAAGCTGCGCGTCGAAACGCGCACGAGGCCGTGACCCGCTGGTTTAAGGAGAATGATGTTGAGGAAGCAGGCCTCCAGTCTGCGCTGCTTTGCGCCGGTCGGGCCTATGACAAGAGCCGCAGACGAAGCGAATATCCGCGCATGTCACAGGCAGAAAACTTAACTTTTTGGCCTCAAACCAAACCGACATATTTCTCTATTTAATCGTACCTTGCAAGAATCAAGGCCTGCCCCTTTCAGACAGTTTCCTGCGGACTGGCCGAGGAGGAAGCCGGGCTTGCAGCGAAGGCGTACGCAACGTAGCGTGTCGTGCCATGAGCACCTTGGAAGCCATCGTCGAAGACCTGCGCACGCTGCCGCCGCCGAAACTGGAAGAAGCCGCCAGCTACATCCATCGTCTGCGGGAAACCACACGCGAGGAACAACTGGCGATCCTGCGCGAAACCGCCGGGGCGTGGAAGGGACCGGACGGCGAGGCCATCGAAAGAGCGATCGGAGAGGGCTGCGAAAAGATCGATCCACGTGACTGGTGACGTACTGCTCGACACCACGGTCGCAGTGGCACATTTGCGTGGCATCGCAGCCGTGAGCCAGCGGCTGGCCGAAGCTCGGGTCCGTTACTTGCCCACGGTGGCGCTGGGCGAACTTCACTACGGCATCCAATGCTCGACAAAAGCTGAGGAAAACTTGCGCCAGCTTGCACGCTGGCTGCATGTCACCGTGCTCGTCCCCGTCGGCGTAGCTACCGCCGAACGTTACGGCGCATTGAAACAACAGCTCGCGCTTGCAGGCACGCCAATCCCTGAAAATGACTTATGGATTGCCGCCGTCGCGCTGGAGCACGGCTTGCCGCTGGCCACGCGCGATGACCACTTCAACCGCGTGCCAGCCTTGACCGTACTCGACTGGCGCTGAAAAGACCGGAAAGAGAGTCTCGCGTGGAGTCATCGCCCCGTTGGTTTCAGACGCGCTGTCAGGTTTGCAGTGGAGGCACCCTCGGCCCGCGCTCCCTGTTCACCAGCATCGCCGCCAGGGCGGGGCGGGGAGCGTTTGATATTTGCGGGGTCGACAGGAAGAATCCGCTGATTGCGCCAACTGCCGCGGATTGATGGAAACATTCCTGCTTGCCGTGGCTCGGGAGTTGAGTAAGATTTTCTTACCATGACGACGGTGCTCTCGCAAAAAGGACAGCTTGTGCTTCCGGTGTCTGTCCGTGAACAGCTGGGCTTGTCGCCGGGCGACGATTTTGAAATCACCATTGAGGATGAGGATACCCTTTCCCTTCGCCGGATAGCCCGCCCCGTCAATCGTGGGCTGATCGACCTGCTGTTGAAGTGCCCCGCCCCCTTTGAGCTTCCTCCGCGAGAACGGGACGTTTCGCGCCCCCTGTCATTGTGAGCTATCTGGTCGACACCGACGTTTTCAGCGAACCCGCAAAGCCGAAGCCCGACAAGCGCGTGATCGCCTGGCTCAGGCAGCACGAAAGCGAAATTTATCTAAGCGCCATTTCGATCGGAGAGATCCGGCGCGGTGTCGAGCGACTCCCGGACGGCAGACGCAAAACGCAGCTCAGGGCGTGGATCGTCGATGTCTGCGACTGCATGCGAGGCCGGGTGCTCAGCTACAATGCGAGCACGGCGCATGTGTGGGGGCAATTGAAGGCGAAATGGGATCGCCAGGGCATTTCCGTGCCATCGCTCGACAGCCAGATTGCAGCCACCGCACAACGACATGGGCTGACCCTCGCCACCCGCAATACGTCCGACTTCGCAAAAACCGGCCTGGATGTGATCAACCCTTTCCTCCAGCCGGACCCGTCCGGGTAATCCGGCCGGTGATCACGAGGCGATCCTTCTTGAGGATCAGGTGGATCACGCCCGGCTCGACTGGATCCCAGTCGAAGGCCTGTCCTTCCGCGGTGACGGGTACGGTGGCGACCCAGCGCAAGGTCGAGCCCGCGTCGGGAAATTTCAGCACGCAGAGGGCCTTTTCATCGTGGCCGGTCACGAAAAGGAAACCGTCCGGGCCGATGGCGCCGCCCGAGATCCCGTAGCCGCGCGCACCCAGAAAGGTGATCAGCTCCGGCGGGAAAACCCAGCCCCGTCCGGTCGGCCGCCAGTCATCATCAAGTTCGACCAGCCGGGTCCAGTCGGGTCCGCGACCGGGCTCGCCTCCCTTGCCAGCGTAGTGGACGAAACAGGCGATCCAGCGCCCGGCCCGGCGATCGATCCAGGTGAGGGAACCGTCGGTGCGGCCCAGGCTGATGGTACCCACGTGTTGCAGGGTGGCCGGATCCCAGATCTCCACGGAACTCACATGAGGCACGCCCGGATAGTTCGAATGGGCTCCATAGAAGCGTCCGCCGAAGACCACTCCCGCATTGACATGCGTGAGCGGCTTTCCCGTGGGGCAGCTCCAGGCAGCCACGCGTTCATGCGTGGACCGGCTGTATTTTCCCAGATCATGATTGGAGATGACGTAGAAAAAATCGCGGTCCGCCGCGACACCCTGCCGGGCCTCGGGCGCCTTGAAGCGTTGCAGTTCTTCAAAATGCCATCCCTCCGCGCCGGGCGGTGGTTCGCCCGCCCGGACAGGAACCGACGCCAGCACGGCGAGGAGGAAACACAGACCGGCGGTCGCCGGGAGCCTTTGGACATTCCCGGGCAATCGGGGACGCCGGGTTTGGGGCGGGACAGGATCGATTGGTGTCATGACGGAAGAAGAAAGTGGGTTCGCATGCGGGGCGAGGGCTGCCTGGCGAGTCGGTCGGTCCACCGGCGTTATGCCGGCAGACACGTTGTCCGGACGCGAAGGGCAGGGAAATCAAGCATTCATGTTATGGTATCAGCAAGACATGTTGCCGGTTGCACGCAAGCGGCCCGCGGGAGCGTGTTATCACGTGACAAGCCGGCATGGCAAGAGATCCCAGCCGTTCACGCTCACCAGATCGTCGACCACACCGACGGCGACAAAATCGCGCGCAACGTTGGCTAACCCAGCAGGGCGAACGCCGGAGGTCGCCTGGTCGGCAGCCTGCCCTCCGGCTGTGCGTCGCCTTTCGGTTGACAGGGATTTTTCGTCTTCCTGTAACTGAAATCCGGAGCGTGCGCATCGCTACCTTGGCACTGTTGGTGCGAATCTCCGTTTTCAAATGACGACCACGCGGACCCCATGGGCTTTTGCACGAGGACGACAAGGCGCCGCCATGGGGCTGGATTTCGCGGAATCCATCCGTGGCGTCATGATGGTCGTGATCCTGATGACGTCGGCAGCCGCCGCATCGCGACCCAACATCGTTTTTCTCCTTGCCGACGACCTCGGCTACGGCGATCTGGCCTGCTACGGTGCGAAAGACATCCCGACCCCGAATCTCGATCGGCTTGCGGCGCAAGGGGTGCGTTTCACGCAATTCTACGCGAATGGCAGCGAGTGCTCACCGACGCGGGCTGCGCTGCTCACCGGCCGGTATCAGCAGCGCGTTGGTGGCCTCGAATGCGCCATCGGCAACGGCAACGTCGGCCGTTATGACGACGCCATCCGCCTCCGGACGACGGATGACCTGGGCCTGCCGGCAAGCGAGCCCACGCTTGGCCAGACGCTGAAGGCGGCGGGCTACGCGACCGCGCTTTTTGGCAAGTGGCACCTTGGCTACGGTGAAAAATTTTCACCTCGCGCACACGGTTTCGACGAGACGTTCTACAGCATCGGCGGCGAGATGGAATATTTCCACCATGTTGAGCCGGTCGCATCGACGGGACTCGTTCCCGCCCTTTTTCGTGACGGCCGCCCGGAGCAACGTGCCGGCTACTTCACCGATCTGATCGCCGATGAGGCGGTTCGCTTCCTCGGTGAGAAGCGGGAGCGCCCGTTTTTCCTTTATGTGCCGTTCACGGCACCGCATGCGCCGTATCAAGGACCCGATGAGGAGCAGCCGCAGGCGCTGCCCCTTGATTCGCCACGCTGGCGACAGGGCAGGGCTCCGGTGGAAGTCTACGCAGCCATGGTCAACCGGATGGATGCGGCGATCGGCCGGATTCTGTCCTCGTTGGACCGGCAGGATCTGGCCGCAAACACCCTCGTCATTTTCGCCAGCGACAATGGCGGGACCGCCAGCGCGCGCCCGAGTGGCCTGCGCGGCATCAAGGGATCAACCTTCGAAGGAGGCATCCGCGTGCCGTGCATCGTGCGCTGGCCCGGCAGGCTGCCCATGGGCCTTGTCTCAGGCCAGGTGATGCTGACGTTCGACCTGACCTCGTCGATCGTGCATGCGGCGGGGGCCACGCCGTCGCCCTCTCGGCCGCTGGACGGCCAGGACATCCTTGCCGAAATTGCCGGGGGTGGGGCGAATGTGGATCGCACGGTGTTCTGGCGCGGCCGTCGCGGAAACAGCACGTGGAAAGCGGTGAGGCGCGGTGATTTCAAATATGTCGTGCACATCGTGGCGGGCCGCACGGAGGTCGACAGCCTCTTTGACCTGAGCAACGATCCTGGCGAACAGCACGACTTGTCCGCGAGCCATCGCGGTGAGGTCGACCGATTGCGCGCCCTGCTCGCCAACTGGGAACGGGAAGTGGCTCCCACCCGGTGAGGATGATTGGGATCCTCCTCCGACCGGATATCCCCTGACTTTGCAAGGACTCCGGAGGACCTTCACCAGTTCCGAAGTGGCCGTACCTCGACGTCGGCGGACACCGGTGCTCCCGGGACCAGATGTACCACCAATCGTCGAACCTGCGAAGCCGGCACGGTGGCTTCAAATCCCACCATGCGGGTGTCTTCATTGCGAGCATCGGTTGGCAAGGGAGGCGGATCGGTTGGGTAGATCTTCAGTGCGGCGCCCGCCGGTTCGAGCACCCGCAGCGTCAACTGCCGACCGGATCCGCTGAGAACGGCATGGCCCGGGCCCTTGATGTCCACGTTGGCTCGGGTGAGCATCGCCCAGCGCAGCGTCGTCACCCGGTCGAGTGATTCGATTTCATCCTGTACCAGGACAGTTCGATCGGGCCGCAATTCCACGCCGCGCCGTGCCTGTGCGACCTGCCCGCCGTAGGTCGAATCCAGGTTGACAACCGTGCGGAATGGTCGGGCAACGATGAAGTCCGCCTGACCTTCCACACGCTGCGGTTGCCCGTCGACGGTCATCACGTTGTGGCAGAATGCCCCGAGGCGAAAAACCTTCCAGCGGTCCCCGTCCTGGTGCTGATCCCAGAGATTGATTCCTTTTGATTCGAGCGACTCATACGATTGCAACCCGAGATCGTCGGCCCAACGCACACCGAGCGCATCCATCACGAAGGTTCCCGCGTCCATATGCGCGTGTCCGGCCAGTGCGCTGCCTCCCTTGATTCCGACAAAGGTGGCATCTGTCTCCCAGCCGCTTCGATGCAAGGCCACGGGCGTGCGCCCGCCGCCGGTCCACGACGTGAGATGCGGCCGGGGCGGTGGCTCGAGCGGCTGCGGAAGCCAGAAGAGGAGAAAGGGTGAGAGGAGTCCGCCCGTCCCGGAAGCGTCGTGGCCCATCTGGGATTGGAGTGCGCCCCATTGGTTCCAGAGCAGTTCGGCGCGACGGGTTTTCGCCGCGAACCAGAAGAGCACCGGCTCCAACCTGTCGCCTTGGCGCCTGGCATCGGAATAGTTGAAATGCAGGCCGGTCGGTCCGGAGACATGCAGATAATAATCCGCGGTCGCAAGGAAGCCCGGTCGGGCGGCCAGTCCGAAGTCATCCCCGAGCGCGGATTCAAGGGCGGCGATGAGCAGCACGTTGAAGGCGGTGCCGTAGCTCCAGTAGCCCGGCCCTTCCGGGTAGGCGCCGTCGGGCGCATACTCGTGCATGGCGGTGGGCACGGTCGTGACGGCACGGACAACCAGGTCGCGCGCCAATGCGGGTTCGCTCTCCGCCACGGCCAGTGCACCGATGGCGATGCCGCCGTTGCAGACCTGGTTCCAGTTGTTGTGCAGACGGCTCCATCCGCTGTTCCTGAGGCTGGCCTTCAGGCCTTTCTCGACGATGGCTGTGCGCACGAGCGCGCGAGTCTCATCGTCGAGACCGTGGAAGCACCAATCGTACCCGATGCCCGCGGCCGCCGTCATCTCGGCGACGTCGAGGAAGTGGCTCGGATTCCAATCGGAAAACGCCGCGATCGCCCGCAGCTCGGCCCGGGCACGTGCGAGATAGGAGGGCTTGCCCGTCAACCGCCATGCGAACCCCAGATGCACCAGCCGCGTGGCAGCGGTGCGGGACTTGTCAAGGAGCCGGCGGCCGACCTGCACCCGCTCGACCGGCTTCGTTGCCAGCATGCGATCGGCCTCGGCCACGATGCCGTCCCGCAACGAGCGAACGATCGGTTCGGACTCGATGCGGCGCTCGAGCGCGAGTTGGGCCTGCGGCCCAAGGAACAGCCGCGGGTGCGTGGAAGACAGGGAGTCGAAGCGCGCGGCCAGCCGCCCATTGTCCGCCAACGCGAGGCTTGCCGACAGGACCACGGCCAGACACGCGCTTGATGCAGCAAGTTTCATCGGAGGCAGGAGTGCGGACGCTGGGCGGAACGGTTGGAGCGGGGATTCAGGAATCGGCGAAGCGATGGCCTTGCGGTGGATTGACCGGCGGTGGCTTGGATGGGTGACATCCGGAAGTCTCGCGGGCGGCGTGACCGCTTACGGCAGGGGTGTCGGGCTGAGTTGGAGATAGAGTGCGGCCGGTCCGGGAAACGGTGTCGTGAAAGTCCGCACGCCCCCGCCGACCACAGGCGCGGCCGGCACCGGACGGTCTCCATTGATGTCGTACCATTCAGCCGTGAATTTGCCTTCGGCCCCACTGAGATCAACCGTGAATTCCCCGCGGTCGTGCTGGAAGACGAGGTATTCCCGGCCGGCGACGCCGAGGCAATATCGGGTGTTGGTGAGCTTCTCCTGCGGGGTAGCCGCAGCAAGAGTCATGCGTTCGGAGAATCGTCGCACCTGTCCCATCGCCACGCGGGCCGAGTCCTGCCAGGTGGGCGACGGCGACATGTCTTCCATGAGGATGGGATTCAGGCCACGTGTGAATGATTTCCATACCCAGATGTTGTCCCCGACCGTGTGGCCGCCCATGTGGTCCGTGTCGGCGACAACGACCTTTTTCGAGCAATCGGAGCAGGGGCTCTGCCAGTAGCCGCGCGCCCCCTCTCCCTGATTTGGAGAAATCCAGTCGGCGGGGCTCGCCTCGAGCACCGCATTGGTGCCGCCGCGATACTGGAAGGTCATGCCCACGGGGTGTTGCTTCGCCAGCGTGTTTTCGTACTTCTTGATGAATTCGATCACGGCGTATTGCCACGCAGTTGAATAGGGGCCGGCTTCATTTGCCACTTCGTAGAGCACGTTGTCCAGATCGTTGACCGTGTCGATGACCTGGCGGACGTAGTTGCGCTGGAACTCCCATACCCGACGCCCCTCCTCGGTGTCGAGGAGTGTGTTGAACTCCGTGGCCTTGCCGTCCCCGTTGGTGTCGGCTTCCATCGCGTTGATGTTGTTGGGTGCATGGAACGGGTGGCATAGCCAGCCGTCGGTGAACTGGTGCTCCCAGCCGTTGAAGAGCATGATCGCGACATAGAATCCGCGGCTCCCTGCCTGGACGGCGCGTTCGCGCAGGCGCGCGAAATATTCCGGATTGAATTGGGCCAGATCGAATCTGGGCTTGCCGTCGTTGGCGGTGCCGGGGCCGGTTCGCAACCACGGGTGGGGCGTGCAGTACTTTGGCTCGTTGCCGGTGCCCTTGTCGGTCCAGCGTGCGGTTTCCCACCGCCATAGCCGGAAAAAGTTGTGATGCCAGCGTGCGAGGGAATCGAGGTAACCGGCGTAATCAAACACCGGAGGTGGATCGGCCGTGGCTCCCTTCATCAGCAGGCCGTTGTCCTGCAGGTTCTGCCACGTGTGCGATCCGACAAGGAGCACCGCTTTGCCCGAGCCGTCGGCGAACCAGCGGGGATTGCTTTCGAGCGGACGCAAGGGTCCGGTGGCGGGAGTTCCGCGGAGGCCGGCGACGACGATCAGCGGCGCGGCGAGGAGCGGGAGGATGCGGAGGCGGAAGAATCGTGTAAGACGCGGATGCGGAACGCCGGAGGATTCCATGGTGCAACGATGGGATGCGGATGACGACGGTTGGGGATCCTCCATACGATGCCTCAGCCGGGAGAATCCGTTACCGGAAAAGGCGGTGGCCCC
>CAZOXB010000171.1:0-8467 GCA_964583635.1 uncultured Opitutaceae bacterium
GTGCTGATGGTGACGCTCACGGCGCTCGGCGGCGTGGGAAGCTACCTCAAGGGACGCTACACCTCGCTCGCGAGTGACGGCATCGCCCGCAAACTCAAGGACGATCTCTACGATCACATCAACCATCTGCCCGCCCGTTATCTCGACCGGACCGATACCGGCGATCTCGTGCAACGCTGCACGAGTGATGTCGAAACGGTGCGGCAGTTCCTCGCCGTCCAAGTCATGGAGATCGGCCACTCAGCGATCCTTGCGGCCACCGCGCTTCCCCTCCTTCTGCTGCTGAGTCCACCGATGACCGCCATCGCCTTCGCGCTGGTTCCCCCCCTCGTCATCTACGGTTACGTCTATTTCCGGCAGATCCGGCATGTCTTCAAGTCGGTCGACGAGGCGGAAGGCGAGCTGACCTCTGTCATCCAGGAAAACCTGACCGGCATCCGGGTCGTTCGTGCCTTCGCCAGGCAGGATCATGAGAAGGCACGGTTTGCGGCCCCCAACGCCCGTTTCCGGGACCGCCACATGCGCATGCTGCGACTGATGTCCTGGTACTGGTCGATCAGCGACCTCGTGGCCTTCTCGCAGATCGGCCTCGTGCTGCTGGTCGGCGCCCTTTGGGTGGGGCAGGGTACGCTCACCGTGGGCGTGCTCTTCGCCTTTCTCGCCTACCTCGGCATCATGCTCTGGCCCGTTCGGCAGATGGGCCGCATTCTGACCGACCTGGGCAAGACCTCCGTTGCGATCACCCGTATCCAGGAAATCCTGACCGAACGGCGCGAATCCGACGCGGCTTCCGGAGCCGCGGAACAGGACCGCCCCCCGCTGCGCGGCGCACTCTGCGTCCGGGATCTTCATTTCACGCACGCCGGTCGCGTGACTTCCCCGGCACCGCATGATGCCGCCGCGTCCGGCGGTGCGCTCAACGGCCTCTCATTTGACGTCGCGCCGGGCGAGACGATCGCCGTCCTGGGCCCGTCCGGAGCCGGCAAGAGCACACTCATGCACGTGCTCCTCCGACTCTACGACTATGACCGGGGATCGGTCAGGCTCGATGGCTTCGAGCTGTCGTCACTACCGCGAAAATGGCTGCGCGGTCAGATAGGCACGGTCATGCAGGAACCCTTCCTTTTCTCGAAATCCCTGCGCGAAAACATCCGGCTCGGCGGCGCTGCCGCCCAGGACATCGAAATCGAGGAGGCCGCCCGCACCGCCTGCATCGATGAAACGATCCGCACCTTCGAACTGGGCTACGAAACCCTCATCGGGGAACGCGGCATCACGCTCTCCGGGGGCCAGCGCCAGCGAGTCGCCATCGCGCGGGCCATCCTCCGCAATCCGCCCCTGCTGATCCTTGATGACGCCCTCAGCGCAGTTGACGGGGAAACCGAGGCACTTATCCTCGACGCCCTCCGTCGCCGTCGCGGCCGGTCGACCACCCTGGTGATCGCCCACCGGCTCTCCACCCTGGTGAACGCCGATCGCGTGATCGTGATGGACAGGGGGAAGATCATCCAGACGGGTACGCACGCCGAACTCGCGCGCACCGAGGGGCTCTACAGCCGGCTGTGGCGGATCCAGACGAATATCGAAACCGAGCTCCAGCGCGAACTGCTCGCCGGGTAACTCCCGCGCCACTCCCCGCCGCCATGTCCTCCTCCATTCGACAGGAAGATGAGTTCCAATCCAGGCTCGACACCGGGCTGTGGTGGAAACTCTTCAAACGCGCCCTGCATCTCAAGCGGTTCCTCGTGCCGCTGGCGCTCTGTGCGATTGCGATCGCCGTGTGCGACGCCACCTTTGCCCACCTCACACGCTGGACCATCGATGCCGTGATAGACGGAGGCGGTGCGACGCGGATGATGCCCTACATCCTCGCCTATGCCGGCGTCGTCCTCGTGTTCTGCATCGGCGTCTGGGTATTCATCGATTGCGCCGGCGCGATCGCCAATCATCTCGCCCACGACATCCGCTCGGCCGCCTTTGAACGGCTTCAGTCACTCGAGTTCGCATTCTACGACACACGTCCCGTCGGCTGGCTGATCACGCGGCTCACCGGCGATTGCGACCGCCTGGCGCGCGTCATCGCCTGGGGCTTCCTCGACATCGTCTGGGGCTGCACCTACGTCCTCATGATCGCCGCCAGCCTGCTGGTGATGAATTGGCGGCTGGGCCTGATTGTCATGGCGGTCGTCCCTCCGCTCGCCGTCATCAGCAAATTCTTTCAGAAAAGAATCCTGCTGAGCGCGCGCGAAATCCGGAAGTACAATTCCCAGATCACGGCCTCGTTCAATGAGGCCATCCAGGGCGTAAGGACCACCCGGACACTCGTGCGCGAGGAGAGGAACCTCCACGAATTCAAGGAACTGTCCACCCGGATGTTCCTCGCCGCGGTGACCAACGCGAGGCAGAGCGCGGTCTATTTTCCGCTTGTCATGACGATCGGCAGCATCGGCGCGGGGGTTGCCTTGTGGCGCGGCGGAGTGCTCGCCATCGACGGAGGCATGTCGCTTGGTACGCTGGTCGCCTTCATCAATTTCGCGGGTCAGTTCTTCTTCCCCATCAACCAGCTCGCGAACAAGCTGACCGAGATGCAGGGAGCGCAGGCCGCAGGGGAGCGCGTGATGGGACTTCTCGCGACAGAACCTGCCATTCAGGACTCCCCGTCCGTCCGGGCCCGGATCGCCGCGCACAGCGCCGCCCTGAAGGACACGTCCGCCTCACCCGAAGTCCGGCAGCTCGCGCCCGACGGATTTCCCGACCGCATCGCCGAAATCGAATTCCGCAACGTCGGCTTCCGGTACGACACCGGGCCGCAGGTGCTGCATGATTTCTCCCTGAAGGTCAGCGCCGGTGAAACCATCGCGCTCGTGGGTCCCTCCGGTGGGGGAAAGAGCACGATCGTCTCGCTCGTTTGCCGGTTCTACGAGCCCACCTCGGGAAAGATCCTCATCGGGGGAACGGACTACCGCGGGCGCTCCCTCGCCTGGCTTCAGTCGCAGCTCGGCATCGTCCTCCAGACTCCGCACCTTTTCAAGGGAACGGTGCGCGAGAACATCCGTTACGGGAAACTCTCGGCGACGGACGCCGAGATTGAGGAGGCTGCCCGTCGGGTGAACGCCCATGATTTCATCATGACATTGGAGAATGGATACGACACGCAGGTAGGCGAAGGTGGTAACCGCCTCTCCACCGGACAGCGCCAGCTCCTCTCCTTTGCCCGGGCACTCGTGGCAAACCCGCAGGTCTTCGTGATGGATGAAGCGACCTCCTCGGTCGACACCGAGACGGAACAGATCATCCAGCAGGGACTGGAAACGATCTTCTCCGGGCGCATCAGTTTCGTCATCGCCCACCGCCTGAGCACGATCCGGCGCGCGTCGCGCATCCTGGTCATCGCCAAGGGGCGCATCGCCGAGTCCGGAACACACGAAGAGCTTCTGCGACTGCGCGGCCACTATTTCGAACTCTACACGAGCCAGTTTCGCGCCGACTTGGAGAGAGCCGCCATCGCCGGCGCGCGGTGAGCGTTTGGCGCGGGGCCCTGCCCGACCGTCGTCACAAGGAAGCTCCCGAAAATATTCCAAGCATGATGCTTGTAGGATGTCCGTCGTCGGTGAAAAATCGGCTTCATGCCAGACAGTCATTCAGATCGAAGGCGCCCTCGCATTGCGATGGTGTCGACCCATGGATATGTCGCCGCCCGGCCGCCGCTGGGTGCCGCCGACACGGGTGGCCAGGTAGTGTACGTCATCGAGCTCTCGCGGAAACTGGCGCAGCTCGGGTTCGACGTGGACATCTGGACCCGCCGCTTCGAGGAGCAGCCGGAGTTCGATGTCATCAACGCCCATGTGCGGGTCGTGCGCGCACCTTGCGGGAGTCGCGAATTCATCCCGAAGGAGCACCTTCATGTACACCTGCTGGAATGGTGCGAGCACGCCCTTCGACTCATCCGCAGGAACAAGCTCAAATACCGGTGTGTGAACAGCCACTATTGGGACGGCGGTGTTGCCGGCCAGCGCCTCGCGGAGTCCCTGGGCATTCCCCACGTCCACACGCCGCACTCGCTCGGCATCTGGAAGAAGCGTCAGATGGAATCCGATTACACGGACGACGGCGAATCGTTCGACCGGGAATTCAACTTTGAGGAGCGCATTCATCACGAACGCATGCTGTACGCCAGTGCATCCCTCGTGGTCGCAACCACACCACCCCAATTCGACATGCTGGTCGGGGACTACCATCTTCCCGCATCGAAGGTTCCGATGATTCCGCCGGGGTACGACGACAACCGGTTCTTTCCCGTGAGCGAGGCGAGCCGGGAAATGTTGCGGCGCAAACTCGGCTATCGCGGGCCTGTCATCCTCGCCATCGGCCGCCTCGCCACCAACAAGGGCTACGACCTGCTGGTCAATGCCTTTGCCGTCGTCGCGAAACGTGTGCCCGATGCGATGCTGCACCTTGCCGCGGGAGGGGAGAAGCTGGGCACCGCGGAGCGGAAGATCCTCGCCGACCTCAAACGGCAGGTCCGGCGCCTGGGACTGCAGCGTCGCGTGAGGTTTTCGTCCTTTGTGCCCGAGGACAAACTGGCCAACCATTACCGCGCGGCGGATGTCTTCGTGCTGAGCAGCCGCTATGAGCCGTTCGGCATGACCGCCATCGAGGCAATGGCGTGCGGCACACCCACGGTCATCACCATCCACGGCGGCCTCTATCGCGCGATCTCCTTTGGCCGCCATGCCCTCTACGGCGATCCCTTCGATCCCGAGGATCTGGGCATCATGATCGTCAAACCGCTTCGACATCCCGGACTTCGCCGCCGCCTTTCCCGCATGGGGGCACACAAGGCCCGCAGCCTGTTCACGTGGACCGGCGTTGCCCAGCAATTGATCAGCGTGGTGGAGCAACGCCCCGCGCTCAGCCCGCTTGTTGACACGGAATGGGACGAACCCTGGAACGACGGTGATTAGCCTTGCCTTGCCGCATCCGGGCTGCCCAGTCGTGGCGGCCGATGCCGCCGTCCGGGCAAGGGGCATGCGTCCCGATGCGGCGTCAACCTGAACCCTTGTCCCGACCTTGTTGTGACCTCCATGGAACTTCCTCCCATCCGGCTCTTCAGCACCGATCTCGACGGCACCGTCATCGGCAATCCCGAGTCCACCCGCCGCTTCCGGCTGGCATGGGACAATCTTCCGGGCGAACGTCGCCCCCTGCTTGTCTACAACAGCGGCCGCCTCGTGGAGGACATCAATCGCGTCGTGATGGCGGAACAGCTCCCTCGGCCGGATTTCCTGATCGCCGGCGTCGGCACGCAGATTTTCGACGTCAAGGCCGGCGGGATCCTGCATGAGTTCGAACAGGTGCTCGCACCCGGTTGGGATCTTGCCCGCGTGAAGGAAATCGTCTCGCGTTTTCCCGGGGTCACTCCGCAGCCGGAACGCTTCCAGCATGACTACAAGTCGAGCTGGTTCCTCCATCGGGTCACCCGCCCCGTTCTGGACAAGCTGATCGCCGAACTGGATGCCGCCGGACTTCAGACCAGTGTGGTGTACTCGAGCCTGCGCGATCTCGACGTCCTTCCCCGCAACGCCACCAAGGGGAATGCGCTGCAATGGCTGTGCGCCCGCCTGAACGTTCCGCTGAACACGGTGCTCGTCGCCGGCGACAGCGGAAACGACAGCAGCATGTTCCTGATCCCGGACGTGCGTGGCATCGTCGTCGAGAATGCGCAGCCCGAACTGTTCGAGGCCGCCGTCGAAATCCCCGCCTATTGCAGCCGCCTGATCCTCGCCGACGGGGTGCTCGATGGCCTGCGGCATTTCGGAGTCATCCGGCGTCCGCCCTCGGTGAGTGAATCCGCCCATCCGCTTCGTTCGCAGACCGGCAGTCTGAAGATGCTGTTTTCCGACTCCGGCCTCGCCTCCCTGACCGCAGCCGACAAGGATCTCCTGACGAACGCCTACGGCAAGGCGCTCGAGGCGCTGAAAAAGAACATCACGCCCCGCGGGTTCTCCGCCTGTTCGCTCGCCGACAATGTCGTGACCGGCACCGACGCCAACTACCGCAGCGTGTGGGCGCGCGATGGCTCGATCACGCTGATCAACACGATCGACCTCGAGGATGACGAGGTACGCCAGGCCCAGCGCCGCACTCTCGACACGCTCCTGCTCGCCATCTCGCCCGGCGGCCAGATTCCCGCCAACGTGCGCATCGACGATGGCGTTCCGGATTACGCCGGCGTCGGCAACATCTGCTCCATCGACAGCGGGCTCTGGCTGATCATCGCCTTCTACAACTTCATCGCCAAGACCGGCGATTTCGACTTTCTCCGCATGCACGCGGCGCGGCTGCAGCGGGCGATGGACTGGCTGAGCGCGCATGACAGCAACAACGACGGGCTGCTGGAAATCCCCGAGGCGGGCGACTGGACGGATCTCTTCGGCCGCAGCTACAACGTGCTCTACGACGAGGTGCTCTGGTTTCGCGCCAATGTGTGCTACGGCAGGCTGCTCGAATACCAGGGGGACTTCGAGAAGGCGACCGCCTACCTCCGCTGGTCCCAGCACATCCGTAGCCGTGTCCTGGATACATTCTGGCCGCGTACCCAGACCGGGAACACCGATCATCCCGTCAACCGTTTCGCCGACCGCCAGTTCAGCCTTGGCGACACCCAGTACCTGATCGCCGAGATCACACCCTTCTCCTTCAACTGGCGTTGCGATGTCTTCGGGAACATCCTCGCGTTCCTGATGAACCTTCTGGACATCGATCGCGCCCGCACCGCCTTTCGCTTCATGTGGGGCGTCGGCGTCAACAACCCCTGGCCGGTCGCCAACCTCTATCCCGTCGTGCAGTCCGGCGATCCCGACTGGCGCGCCTATTACACCGTCAATCTCCTCAACCTGCCGCATCACTATCACAACGGCGGCGTATGGCCGTTCATCGGCGGCATGTGGGTCCGGATGATCCATCGCCTCGGTCTCCACGACGTCGCCGCACAGGAACTGGTCAAGCTCGCCAAGCTCAACCAACGCGGGCGGGAACGGGAGTGGGAGTTCAACGAATGGGCGCATGGCACGACCGGCCTGCCCATGGGCAAGGCTTACCAAGCCTGGTCTGCGGCGGCATTCATCCGCGCCTGCCAGGAAATCGAGGTGGACCCAAGCCACCTCAACAACGAGTGAGCCGCCTCCCCTGCGCCGCGCCCGTCGAACAGCCGGCTACCGGAGGGGATCACATCCGTCCCATAGGCCCGATCAGGGGCAAGGCCGGTCACACGCAAACCCGCTCCATGAATTGACGTTTCCCGGAGGCGACATAAGGATTGCCCTCAACCTTCCCATGATGCCGTCCCGCGCCTTTTCGCTTTCCCTATCCGCGATGCTCTGCGCCATTGCCCTTGCCGGATGCCAGACCACTGACGGCAGCGCCACGAACACGCGCCAGCCCGGCCCAGCCGTTGGTAGCGCAGTCGGGACTGCCACCGGCGCCGTCGTCGGAAATGTCGCGGGCGCGGTGGTCGCCGCCGGTGAAGGCGCGGCCGCTGCCGCCAAGGCCTCGTTCGACGGAGAACGACGCGTCGTCCGCGAATGGCGGACCGAAACCACCCCCGACGGACGCACGATTCGTGTCGCCTATGAATTCGAAGTCGACGCGCAAGGACGTCCCATCGGTCCCGCCCATCCGGCCAAGTACTGAAGGACGCCGTCCCACCATCGGGCCATGACTCAAAAGAAATATCCTGTCATCGCGGAAGCGGAACGGGCCGGCGGATCCTTTCAACGCCAGGAGGACGCCTTTCGCCATTGGGTGCGCCGTGATGGTTCGACGCCGTTCTTACCGGATTCGGGACGCTATCACCTGTACATTTCGCTCGCCTGCCCATGGGCGCACCGGACGCTGATTGCAAGGCACCTCAAACGACTGGACCCGGTGGTCAGCTGTTCGGTGCTCGACCCGGTCCGCACCGAGGAGGAAGGCTGGGCATTTCGTGACGGCCACGGCCATGGGCGTGATCCCGTCAACGGTTTTTCTTTTCTGAAGGAAGCCTATCTCGCGAGCGATCCGCATTTCGTGGGGCGCTGGACGGTGCCGGTGCTCTGGGATCGGCAGACCCGGCGCATCGTCAATAACTCGGAAGACGACATCTGCCGGATGTTCAACGACGAATTTCCCCAGGCATCGCCGTCGCCCGATCTCTTCCCCTCCCATCTTCGTCAAGAGCAGGATGCCCTGAGCCGGAACATCTACGAGACGGTGAACAACGGTGTGTACGCGGCGGGATTCGCCACGCGGCAATCCGCCTACGAAAAGGCGGCATATGCGTTGTTCAAATCCCTCGACGCACTTGAAAAGCGGCTCGCGGGACAGCGCTTCCTCTTCGGCGAACAATTCACGGAGGCGGATTGGCGGCTGTTTTGCACTTTGGTGCGCTTCGACGCAGTCTATCACGGCCATTTCAAATGCAACCTCA
>CAZOXB010000172.1:0-8412 GCA_964583635.1 uncultured Opitutaceae bacterium
CCGCAGATGCGCCTTGCGTGAACCCGGGTCGGGCCCATGGCACTGATAACAATTCTCGGCGAGAATGGGTTGAATATGCTCGTTGAACGTCACCCGCCCCGGTCCGGCACTGACCTGACCCGATGCGCCGCCCGCAATCGTCACACCCAAGAGCAGGCCCCTCCAACTCATGGCAGCGGGCGCAGGCGAATGTTCCTGAACTGAACGTGCATGGGCGGACCCACATGGATCTGCAACGCGAGCACTCCCGACATGGCCGCATTGGCGGGGTCTTCGTCTTTCCCGTCTGCAGTGACAACGCCATTGAGGGTGTGCCGCAGGTGATTGCCGTCCGCCACGATGATCAGGTCGTTCCATCCATCCGGTTTGAACGCCGCGGCAACCTGGTCGGCCGGCGCGGAGGGTCCGATGACTGCAATCTTCGGCTTGCCGCCCTCCAAGGGAAGAAGTCTGACCGCTTCCCCGGGCTTCGCGAGGATGCCACGTCCTTTTTCCTCATAGAGCATGCCGACATAACGGCCGGCGGCATCCATATCGGCCTGATATCCGCCCACCACCCAGCCAACGGGATTGAGCACCCGGCTGCGATACTGCACGCCCGAGTTGGCGGTCCGCTTCTCATTGTTGTCGATGAAGCGGAAGCTGAGCCGCAATTCGAAATTCTTAACCTCCCCGCCCCTCCAGATGAGGAAGGTGTTCGCCTTGAGCGGCACCGCGGCGGTCGTGCGCCCGTCGATGCAGCCGTCCTTGACGCTCCAGAGTGCGGGATTGCCCTCCCATCCGGAGAGATCCTTGCCGTTGAACAGGCTGATGAAACCGGAGGCGGCGGGTTGAGCCGCCGACAGGGTTGCGGCAAGCGCCAAGGAACCGGCGAGGGAGATGAGGGTACGCATGGAAGGGAGGTTGAATTTCATCGGAGCAAGCTTCAGTGACCGTGATCCGTGTGGGCGGCTCCGGTGGCGGCGGGAATGCCGCCTGGCGGGACCGGCAGGTTCGCCGGCACGGGGGCGTCGGGTTGCGAGGTGACGATCAACTGGCCCCACATGAGCGTCCAGTGACCTGGGAAGGTGCAGACATATTCGTAAACGCCCTCCTGCTCGATCGGCTTGAGCTTGAGCGTCTCCGTGCGACCGGGCTCCAGCAGGTGCGTGGACGCCAGGATCTCGCGGGATTCAGGCACCCAGGCACGGCCCGCCCCGTCCCGGTGCTCAGGCGGCAACGCCAGCGCCGCCGTGGCCACGCGCTCACGCGCTCCCGGCTGCACCACCACGAGATTGTGCGGCATCGCGTCCGCATTTTCAAAGATGAGTTCGATCGGCTTGTTCACCGGGACCACAATACGCGGCGTGTCGTAGCGCATCTCTTCGTGCACGGTGCGGATCACATAGACCGGAACACGGAGGCTGGAGATGGCCTTGCGCAGCGGTCCGCCCTCGGCCGGCGTCAGGCGCGCCACCAAATCGTCCGCCACCTGGATGGTTTCCACATACTGGCGCTGCGTGCGCTCCCCGGTGGGCACTTGCGACGCCCAGGCAATCAACGCGTGCGCCGCACCCGACACCCCGGCCTCTGGCCACGCGGAGCGCGGCAGGGTCCGCAGTCCCTGGGCGGCCGTCGGCACCTGGCTGCCCCTTTCGATCATTCCGACCAGCGCGGTGAACACAGTCGCAGGTTCCCGGCGCATGCTGACCGCCGCGCGGATGGCATCGCGCTGGCTGGCTGCGACAATCTGATCGGGGCCTGACAGATCGGTCACCGGCCTGGTCAGAAAGGGCATCACCTGATCGAAGGCGCTGGCACGGATCGCCTGATCCGGAATCAGCGCGATGGCGCCGAGCACGCTCTGCATGGAAAGCGGGGAGTCCGCCGCCGCCTTCCACGCCGGTTCAAGGGAGCCATCGGCGACGGCCAGCGCCGCCCAGCCATAGGATCTGCCCTCGGACGTGTCGGTCAGTCCGAGCTTCAGCAATGCGGCGCGTTGGGCCCGGAGGCTCTCCGGACTCTGGGCCACCAGCAGCCTCCCCAATCCAGCCACCTCCATTTCGCCCGGCGCATTGATTACCTCCAGCAGAAGCTGGGGCGCCGGCTCGCCGCGAATTTTCACCAATCCGGCCAGCACGTCGGCCCGGGTGGTGTCGCTGAGATCACCGCGTCCCAGGAGATTCTCCAGCACCTCGGGCGATCGCGCCAGCTTGAGCGCGTCGGTGGTGCTCAGCGTGCGCAGCAGATAGCGCGTGCCGGCCGTGTCGCCTCCCGCGAAGGCACGGCCGTCGTTCAGGCTGCGCGTCCACAGGGGGCGCAACTGCCGCAGCGTCTCGCCAATGGTATAGTCGAGGTAGTAGTCGACTCCGAGGCGGGCGGCAATGAGGGCCACATCCGTCGCACGCACGTCGGCAAAGAAACTCGCCGCGCGGACGGCATGCAGGCGCACTCGCGGGCTTTCGTCCGCCGCGAGGCGCGCCAGGTCGTCCAGGGCCGTGGGCACACGCTCGCGCCAATAGCTGATCACACGGGCGCCGGCCGCGCGTGCATCCGCATTTGATGAATGAATCACCCGCTGCAGAAGGTCCAGGTTGACGATATTGTGCCACTGGTGAACCCACAGCGCTTCGGTGAGATCATGGGCGTAATCGGGATCCTTCGGATCAAGTTTGTCCACCCAGGTCCGGACCGCCGCCGTCACCTCCGCGGCGTCGTGTTTGCCCAACTCCACCTTCGCAAGATTCCGAATCTGGTTTTCCTTCCTCTTCAGCAACTCAAGGAGCGCCGCGACCGGTTCGCCATCGATCCTTGGCTGCCAGGCCAGCGGACGGCCTTCGCAGGTGATGCGGTAGATCCGGCCATGCACGTGGTCGCGGTTGGAGTCGCGCAGATGGCTCTGCAGGTGGCCGATCAGCGGATTATGCCAGTCGATCACGTAGAGCGCTCCGTCCGGCCCCGTCGCCGTGTCGATCGGCCGGAAGTTGAAGTCGCTCGATTGCACGACGTCGGGCTCCCGCGTGCCCTTGATGCCCGAACCATCCGCCGAGAGGTTCACGCGGAAGATTCCCTGGAAACCGATGACGTTCGGATTGAGATAGTCCCCCCAGTATTCGTCAGGAAAGTGCCGGCTGGTCAGAATCGTGCTTCCTGCCGACGGGCGGGAGGGACGGTCCCAAAGGGTGTTCATCCGGGGATGTTTGTTGGGATAGTCGATGCGTCCGCTGAACGCCGGCCCGAAATAGGTGTTGTTGCCCGTCGCATCCGTGATCAGGTCGTTGCCCCAGTAATCAAAGGCACGCCCATGCGGATTCGCGAAGCCGTATGACACGTAGGTTTCGAAGCGGTTCGTCAGCGGTTCATACCGGTAGATCGCGGCATCGATGTTGCGAACCGCACCGGCCGGGGTCTCCACCTGCGTGCGGTGAAAGACTCCGTCGCTCAGGAGGATCGCGCCACCCGGCTCGTAGATCAGCGAGTTGGCGGTGTGATGCGAATCGGCCGAGTCGAGGCCCATGAGCACGCGTTCCTTCCAATCGGCATGGCCGTCACCGTCCGTGTCCCGCACGAACCAGACGTCGGGCGCCTGGACGAGAAGGATGCCGTCCTTGAAGAACTGGAAGCCCGTGGGACAGTTCAGGTCATCCATGAAGATCGTGCATTTGTCGGCCCGTCCGTCGCGGTTGGTGTCCTCCAGGATGAGGATCTTGTCCGCCACCCGGGAGAGCGGCGTGCGCTCCGGATAGCTGGGCCAGACAGCCACCCACAATCGCCCCTTGGGGTCGAAATTCATCTGGACCGCCTTGGCCAGCTCGGGGAACTGTTTCTCACTCGCGAACAGGTTCGCCTTCAATCCCGGGGCGAGGGTCATCAGCCCGACCGCTTCGTCCCCGTCGACGAAGGGATAGGTTCCGTCGATATTGGGTCCGGGCTTGTTGGTGCCGAAGGCCGTGACGACCGGCATCGGCAGCATCTCGACCGGACCGGTCTTGCCGCCGGCCAGCGCCCAGATCTTGCGCTCAAGGTTGGCCGTCATCACGTCGCGCTGCGCCATTTCCTCCATCATGATCTGCGTGTTGGTGATCTTGGGTGAGTCCGGATACGACACGTATTCAATCTTCGAGCGGTCGCCGTAGATGTTGTATCCATCCACCGTGCGGTAGCGGCTGTGCCACATCTCATTTTTTCGAATGATCTCCTCGGTCAGCTTCGAGAAGTCGCCCTGCGGAACCGCCTCGCCGGTCATGGCCTTGAACATCACCGGTGCCAGCGCGGCATCCCCGGCTGCATTGAGATGCACGCCGTTGTAGGTGAGACTTCGCCCGGCCTTGGCG
Organism: uncultured Opitutaceae bacterium; assembly: GCA_964583635.1. GTDB lineage: Bacteria > Verrucomicrobiota > Verrucomicrobiia > Opitutales > Opitutaceae > UBA6669. The sequence goes on from CAZOXB010000172.1 coordinate 4,314, forward strand.
GCTTCCGCATAGAGAGCCTGCGACGGCGTGAAGAGGTCGATGAACGTCACTCCCGCCCGATCACGGGCCACCTCGGCCATGGCCGCGGCGTAGAGCGCGAGGTTGCGGTTGACCGACTCCGGTACCGCCCGGTTGGGGTCCGCCAGCTTCTCGGCGGCGATCGGCGAGAACAGAACGATGCGCGGGGCGCCCGCTCCGCTGTAGTTGCGGGCATGCGCCTCCTGCAGGAAGCGGGCGAGATCCTCATTTAATTGCGGCAGTCCCTCGGCGCCGCGAAACGACTCATTGAAGCCGAAGAAGGCGAACACGACATTCGCCCCCACCCGGGTCAGCCACTCGTCCGGCGTGCCGAAGTCCTTCGAGCGCGCCCGGTCAACCACCTCATCGCCCGCAAATGCGAGGTTCCGCACCACCAGGTTGTGCTGGGGATATTTTGCCTGCAGCAATGTCTCCAGCGAACCGTGGTGCTGCATGCGATCGGCCAGCGCGTTGCCGATGATGGCAATGCGCTCCCCCGGCAGGAGTGCAAGCGGCTGGCCCACCACGGCCGGAATTGCCGGCGCGGCCGCGGCCTTGGAATCCTGGCTTGCCGGCGGAGTCCGCGGATCTCCCGGCCGGAGCGTCCTGCCCAAGGCGTGATCCGCCGGCGTGAGACCGGCGCGGAAGCCGTTGAATCCATAGGCCGTTGGGAAATACGGATCGACAACGCGGACGTCGGCGCGGGCGGGCACATCCCGGCCGAGCGCCCAATACACACCATTCACGACCAGACGGCGCAGGCTCTCATCCTCAAAATCCGTGGCGGCTCCCATCGTGGTCGTGAGGATGCGATTCTGTTTCCCCGCTTCGTTCCGGTACACGCGCGTCCAGACCACCGGCATGGCCGGGTCGTTCACCGGCTGCTCGCGCTTGTCGGTGGATCGCTTCTTGACCGTGGTTGCCGGCGCGTCGCCGCGATTCAGCCCGGTGAGCACCTGGCCGCGCATGAGGATGCGGGCATCGGCCGGCGGATGGGCTTCATAGACGTCGGTAGTGCAGAAGATCTCGCCCACACCCCGCAGCACAGGATTTGATCCCGCGGAAGGTTCAGGTTTCGCGAGGGTTGCCTCGACCTTGTGTTTGCCCCAGTGGGACACCCATCTCTCGCCCAGGACATTCTTTCCAAAATCGGTGAACGGCGCGTAGGTCCCGCCGGGAATCTTGAAGGCGTGGGTCGAGGTGCGCAGCGCGATGATCGGCACCCCGCGGCGAAAGGCGTCAACGAAGTGCTTCATCTGCGCTTCCGGCCAGTTTCGGAAGCGCAGCGACATCACGATGACGTCGGCCGTATCCAGCGCCTCGGCCCCGGGGAGCGAACTCACATTGTTCGGATTGATCACGCCGTCCGGATCGAGCGCAAAAAGCACGGTCGTCTTGAAACCGTGGCGCTGGCTGAGAATCTTCGCCAGCATGGGCAGCGCCTCCTCGCTGCGGTATTCCTCGTCGCCGGACAACAGGACGACATGCTTCGCTGCCGGGGCAGGCTTGGGGGGTGAAAACACCAGCGTGCTCTCGGCGGCCGCCAGGACCAGCGACGTGCAGAATGGCAGGATCAGGGCAAGGATGCGGCGAAGGATCATGGACAAGGCGGGATGGACAGCAAAGACCGGGGATAAGAAGAATGGCAGGCGATCGACGACAGGAACGAGGAGGGCCACGGTCCCTCGTGGCCGGGTTTGTGATGACGGGAATCCAGGAAACCGCATCCGCGGATCACGCAGATCCAGGCAGATTGAAGGCATTCACCATCAAGAACTGCGGATGGATCAACCGCTGCCCTCGGAGGGGATCACGCGACCCTACATGATCTGCGTTCATCTGCGAAATCTGCGGATTGTCTCCGATTACCAGGCTGATTTCACCTTCACCCAGCGCCCCGAGCGGGCCGATGCGAGAACAGCGTCCGTCACATAATCCGTGGCAAGGCCGTCGCGGAAGGTCGGGGATGCCGGTTTTCCCGTCTCCAGGCCCTCGATGAAATCGGCGACCTGGTGCACAAAGGAGTGCTCGTAACCGATCTGCAGGCCCGGCACCCACCAACGCTTCATGTACGGGTGGTCGCCATCGCTGACATGGATCGAGCGCCATCCACGGACGATGCCGGCGTCGCGGTGATCGAACCACTGCAGGCGATGGAGGTCGTGAAGGTCCCAGAAAATCGAGCCATGCTCGCCATTGATCTCAAAGGTGTAGAGCGCCTTGTGGCCGCGTGCGTAGCGCGTGGCCTCGAATGTGGCCAGCGAGCCGTTGCCGAAACGGGCCAGGAACGCGCTGGCATCGTCGATGCCCACCTTCGCCATCCTGCCCGTGACGGCATGCTTGCGCTGCTTGACAAAGGTCTCGGTGGCGGCGGTGACCGAGGCGATGCCGCCGTTGAGCCAGAGCGCCGTGTCGATGCAGTGGGCGAGAAGATCGCCGGTGACGCCGCTGCCGGCGACGGAAACATCCAGGCGCCAGGTGCCGGGACCGCCCTGCGGCACATCCGCCGAGATCGTCCAGTCCTGAAGGAACTTCGCCCGATAATGGAAGATCCGGCCAAGCTGGCCGTCGTCGATGAGCAGCTTGGCCAGCGTCACCGCGGGAATGCGGCGATAGTTGTACCAGACCATGTTCGGAACCTTCGCCTTCTCGACGGCCTTCACCATCCTGAGCCCCTCGGGCGAGTTCATCGCCAGCGGCTTCTCGCACAGGATCATCTTGCCGGCCTTGGCCGCCGCCAGGGCAATCTCGGCATGAACGTTGTTGGGGGCGGCGATGTCGATCACGTCGATGTCCGCGCGATCGATCAGCTTTTTCCAGTCGGTTTCCACCGACTCATAGCCCCAGGTGTCGGCAAAGGCCCGCGCCTTCGCGCCATCACGGCCGCAGGCCGCCTTCAAGACGACCTGGTGCTCCAGCGGAAAGAAATGGTTGACCTTGCAGAAGGCGTTGGAGTGGGCACGGCCCATGAAGCCGTAGCCGATCATCCCGACATTGAGTTTTTTCATAATGGACAGGAGTGCTTGGGGGGAATCATTCCGACCAGCCGTGGTTTTCCCGGACCTGGATCATCGCGGAAAGAATGTCGTTCCAGGTCTGCTGCCTCATCATCGTTTCGTTCGGGAACATGCAGCCATCCCAGCAGATGTGGCGGATCTTCCTCGTGACCCTGCCCCTGCCGTCGCGCAGCCAGTAGCCGGAGTCACGGATGATGTTCAACTTGCCCTTCGGATCCGTGGCCAGGCAATGCCGGCCGGTCTTCTCGTGCGTGCCGGAGCCGAAGACACTGCCGTCGTTCTGGGCAACATGGAAGTCGATGGTCCACGGGCGCAGCGCATCCGTGAGTTTCTGGAGCGCGAGATGGGTCGCCTCGGGCTCCCAATGAAACTTCTTCGGCACGATGCGGTGATTCGGAGCGTTTTCCCCCAGGGTGTAGAGCAGCGTGTGCGACATGTCGGCCTGGAAGCCGAGAACCTTCGGCTGCCCGACCGCCTCGAGCAGGTCGAGCATGTGTTTCCACGAATGCATGCCTCCCCAGCAGATCTCCCCCTCAGCGGCGAGACGCTCGCCATGATCTTTGGCGACTTTCGCCGCCTCCTTGAAGGTGGCCGCGATCAGTTTCGTGCTGGCCTTCGGGTTCTTCGCCCAGTCGCTGACTGAGGCCGAGGAATCGATGCGCACCACGCCCGAGGGACGCACCCCGAGCTCCCGCAGCTTGGCGGCGATGCGGCAGGCCTGACGGACCTGATTCACGAATTTCCTGCGGTCGTCCTCCGATCCCATCGCTGAGCCGCCGCCGGTCGGCCCCCATACCGGGGCCACCACCGAGCCGGCCACCAGCTTCCGCTTCCTCAGCTTTGAGGCGAGTTCCTTGATGCCCGCGTCATCGCTGTCGATTGGAGTGTGCGGCGCACTGAGAAACAGGTCGACCCCGTCGAACCTGACGCCATCGACCTCGGCTTTCGCCGTGAGATCGAGCATGGTGTCGAGGTCGATGAACGGTTCCGCGCCGGGGCTGCCCTTGCCGACCAGGCCGGGCCACATGGCATTGTGCAGTTTCGGATAGTTGTTTTGAGGCATG
>CAZOXB010000173.1:0-8407 GCA_964583635.1 uncultured Opitutaceae bacterium
AGCCTCGCCGCGACCGTGGGCGAGTGGCATTTCCACGCCAGTCCGAAGGATCCCGCGCGGATTCTCGACGAACACTGGTACATGGCACCGTATTACGTGAAGCGCTCCGACTACAACACGCTTCCGACCTTTCCGCTGCGCGTCGCCGGAGCGCGGATTGCCGACTATGTCGCCGGCCCGCTCGAGGACTGGACGGCGAGCGCGCTCACCTTCAACGGATCCGACCGTTATGCGGTCTGCGCCAATGCCGATCTCGACCGCGCGCTCGACTACAAGGTCGACTTCCGGTGGGATCGGACGCGGGCACAGGAGACGCGCACGGCGGCTGGCCGGGACTTCAAGAGCCCGCAGGTTCATGACTCGAATTTTCTGATCGAACTTGTCTTTCGCACCGTGCCGGGTGCCACCGGAGGGGTTTTGGTCGAGAAACAGGCCGGCAGCGGCTACTCGATCGCGGTCGATGAGCGCGGTGGCGTCACGCTGGCCGTGAGTGCCGCCGGCCGGACCTGGCACCTGCCCAGTCAGGTTGCGGTCAACGATGGAAACTGGCACCACGTCATCGCGGAAAGCGACCGTGCGGCCCGCACGCTGACCCTCTATGTCAACGGTCGGCGGGATCACACCGCGCCCGGCCCTGGCAGCGACGTCACGCTCGCGAACCCGGGCGATCTGCATGTTGGCGGCACGCCGGCCGGCCGCGGTCTCAACGGTGCGATCGATTTTCTGCGCATCGCGCTGGGCACGCTTGGCGATGCACGCACCGACATTGACGAACTCTACGCCTGGGAGTTTGACGGTCCCTTCCTCCATGACTTCGTCGGCCGCCCGCCGCAGGGTCGCCGTGATGCCGGAGCGCTCGAGTTTGTCGATTGAGGGGAAGTGCCAGGACCGTGCAGCGTACCGGAAGTCGGCATGGATTTTTCCGATTCAGGAGCTTCAGCCTCCGGTTGCGCAGCTCCTGTTGGCCGCCTGCCGATGTGCCTCAGGATGGGGAGGATCGAATATGATCCGCCTAGTTTCGGGCGGGGTCAGGGCAGTTCGTAGACTTCTGCCAAGGCAACACCGGTGGCGTTGCCGGCGCCCCGGATCTGCACCGTGTAGCCGCCCGGCGGAAGGGAGGCCACGAGCGCTGCATCGCGGGTGCCGGGCAGGAGGGCGAACGCACCATAGGACTGGAATGCCGCGATCATGGCGGGGCTGCCATCCCAGTTGTCGTTGGCGAGCATGCGGGTCGCACCCGAGTAGATTTCCATCTGGGGATCGGCCAGCACTCCGGAGACTCCGAAATCCGCCAGGGTGGGACCGATGGCGCGGATGAGCACCGTCTTCGGGCCGTCGCCCGTGATGGTCAGGCCGAGGATGAGAAGATCCGCACCGCTTCCGACCTGCGTGCGGGTGGAAACATTGACGAGCCGGGCCGGACTGGTCAGCGGCTCGTTGTCATAAGCCTCCATCAGCGCCACGCCGGTTCCGGCCGACGAGGTCACGTGCACCGTGTATCCGCCGACGGCGAGGCTGGGCAGCAGAGCGGCATCCTTCGAGGTTGGCGGGAGGGGGAAGGCTCCCGCGGCGGCAAACGCGTTGGTCAGGGTCGCGCCTCCGCCCCAGTCGTTGTTCTCCTGAAGTTGCGTACCGGCGGAATTGAAGAGCCGCAGTTGGGGATCAGCCAGGGCACCGGGAACGCCGAAGGAGGTCAGGGTGGGGCCGATTCCTCGGATGAGTATCGGCTTCTGGCCGCTGCCTCCGACCGACAGCCCGACGATCAAGGTTTGTGCGCCGGTCGCGGCGAAGCTCCGGACCGAGAGATTTGTCATGCGGGAATCCGTCTGGCGGATGAATACCGTGTGGTCGTATCCCGCAGAGACGCTCTGCACCTTGGTCGAGATCTGCACGGGGGTCCGGCGATCTCCGCCTGCGCCGGGAGCGACTTGGTTGCTGAAGTTGGCTCCGACCCCCCAAAGCGATCCATCGGTCTTGATGAAGAGGGAATGATATCCCCCGACGGCCGCCTGGGCGACACCGGTGGCCACCTGCTTGGGCGTGTTGCGATTGTCGTAGGTGCCGTCACCCAACTGCCCGTATCCATTGCTTCCCATCGCCCACAAAGTGCCGTCAGTCTTCACAAACAGGCTGTGGGATGAATTGTCCGAGGGGATGGACGCTCCGGAATAAACGCGTGCCACCCCGCTGGCGATCTGCACCGGAGTGGCCTTGAGTGTGTTGGTGCCGTCGCCGAGGACTCCGTTGAAATTGGATCCCATCGACCAGAGGCTGCCATCCGTTCTCACAAAGTGGCTGTGTTGCGAACCTGCTGCCACCCAGGCAACCTCCGTCGCCACCTGCACGGGCGAAAGCCGGTTGGTCCGCGTGCCATCACCCAATCCCCCATCGACGTTGGAGCCCATGGCCCAAAGGGTCCGATCCGACTTGATGAAGAGACTATGGTAACCACCCGCCACGATCTGGCCGGGGCCGGTCCCCACGCCGGTGGCAACCTGAACGGGACGTGTCCGGGAGGTCGTGGTGCCGTCGCCCAACTGACCGGTTGCGTTCACTCCCATGCTCCACAGCGTGCCGTCCGTCTTGACGAAGATCGCGTGGTAGTAGCCAGCAGCCACCCGTGCCACGGAGGTCGCGACCAGCACGGCCGCGCCGCGGTCGGCCGTGGTGCCATCGCCCAACTGGCCCTCATCATTCGCACCCGCCGCCCACAGGGTGCCGTCGCTTTTCACGAAATAGGTTGAATCCGAACTGGCTGAGACCTGCACGACACCCGGAGTCGAAAAGGTGGCGTCCTCCTGCAGGGCGAATTTGCCATCCCCGAGCTGTCCATAGGGACTGGCGCCCATGCCCCACATGACGCCGTCATCTCGTACGTACAGGGTGTGCGCATCGGCGCATGACACCCGGGATACCCCGGCCGCGACTTGCACCAGACTCGACCGGCTGGTCGTGGTGCCGTCGCCCAGTTGGCCGGTGCGATTTTCCCCGGTCATCCACAGGGTGCCGTTGGTGCGGATGATGGCCGTCCCATTGCCACCGGCGGCGATCTTGCTCACGTCGGTTGCCAGGTTGTAGGGGGTGATCCGGCTGTTGAACGTCCCGTCGCCGAGCTGACCGGAGGAGTTTTCCCCCAACGTCACGGCCGTGCCGTTCGTGCGGAGAAAAATCGTGTGATAGCCGCCTGCCGCCACGTCGGCTACCGTACCGGTCAGAAGGGTTGGTACCAGACGCCGTTCTACCAAACCGCCGATCTGGCCGGCACTGTTGTCACCCATCAACCAGAGCGTGCCGTCCGTCTTGACGAATGCCGAGTGTGAGTACCCGGCGGCGACCTTGGAGACTCCGGTCGCAATCTGGAGCGCGGAGTTCTGGTTGGTGGTGGAATTGATGCCGAGCTGCCCGGACTCGTTCGCTCCGACTCCTCACAGGGTCCCATCCTTTTTCACATATAGGGTGTGCCCGTAACCGGCCGCAAAGTCCGCGACGTCGCTCGAAATCAGCACCGGGGTGGTGCGATCGGTGTTGTTGCCTCCGCCCAGTTGCCCGGTGAAATTCGATCCCATGCCCCAGAGCGTGCCATCGGGCTTGAGAAAGAGGGTGTGAAATCCGCCTGCGGCCGCACGTGCGACCGACGTCGCCACCTGGACAGGCGCGGCCCGCGTAATCGTGGTGCCGTCTCCGAGGCGGCCCTCAAAGTTATCCCCCGTGGTCCACAAGCTGCCGTCCGTCTTCACGAAGGCGCTGTGGTAGAGCCCCGCGCTCACCTGCGCGACGCCTTGGGCAATGCCCTTCGGTGCGTTGAAGTAACCCACTGATCCCAGTGCGAGCTGACCGAAGACCGCATTGCCTTGGACATACAATTGGCTTTCGGCTGCGTTTCCGGTGGTGGCGCGGCAGAGCAATACCGTCGCCAGAAGACCAATTTGGAAGAATGAGGAACGTATCATGGGGACAAGGGTTCGACTGGGCAGTGGCGGATTCCGCGCGGGCCTCAGGACATTCCACGATTTTATCGGCCGGCATTTTTGATGCTTGAGGATCATGGCCCTCGGTCGTGCGCTGCCTCAACGAGGGGGCAGTTGCAGAATCCAGTCAATGTATAACTGATACTATCCGAGTGGCTGTCTGCCTTCCCGCATCCATGGCGTCTATGGGACTATCCGCCGCAGCCTTCCGTGCAGGTTCCCGATGGCGGTCCACAACCCGGCTGATTGAAGCGGCGGGCACCTGCGGCGGGATCGTCTTGGCCTCGCGGGCGCCGCTGCCCAGTCTCATGCGCAAGGATGAGTCGCGAAACCTGTTACCGTTGTTTTTGGCCGAAGCCGCTCTGCTGGTGCCCGTCGATCACGCCAATGGACACGCAGACGCATTTTGTTTTCCTGATGCATCCCAAGGAATTCAAACGTGAAAAGGCGGCGACCGGACGCCTCACCCACCTGTCGCTTGCACGCAGCGAGATCGTGGTCGGCGTGGAATTCGACGGGCTGCCGCGCATGCAGGCTCTGTTGACCGATCCGACGCTCCATCCGGTGCTGCTATACCCGGGGCCATCCTTGCGCAATGTTTCGCGCGGCGAACTCAGGGAACGCGATCTGGCCGGGCGGCGTCTGGTGGTGATGATCCTGGATGCAACCTGGAGCTGTGCGCGGAAGATGCTCAAGCTAAGTCCCTCGCTGCAGAAACTCCCGCGGGTCGGGTTCGATCCTAAAACCACTGTCAGCCGTTACGTGATCAAGCAGCAGCCACAGGAGGGTTGTCTGTCGACGCTTGAGGCGACGCACGAAATGCTGCTGGCCTTGGAGGCTGCCGGCCTCGATCGGTACCCCGACCGGGAGCAGCTTCCCGCCCTGTTTCAACGGATGCAGGATTTTCAACTGAAGTGTGCGGCGGATCCCGATCGTCCGGGTTATCGCCGCACCCCCATGCGACCGATCAATGAACGCTCCGGCACGCGGACCGGGCAGAGTGGATCTCGTCGCCGTTGTTTCATTCCGCGGGCAGTGGAGCCCAATGGCGGCAAACCAACCGCGGTTCGTGCTGAAGCGACGTCTCGGACGCTGCTGGAAGATGGGAGGTGATCATTCGGCAGCGCCTGCCTTTCAGGCCGGTTGCGGACCCGTGGTGGGAACGCAATCGACTGGCACGCGATCGGATTTGCTCGAATTTGGAGGCGCTTCCGGCAACCGTGGACACCGCATGCGCATCTTGGTCACCGGCGGCGCCGGATTCCTGGGGTCCCACTTGTGCGACCGTTTGCTACGAGACGGACACGAGGTGATTTGCCTCGATAATTTCTTCACCGGACGGAAGAGCAACATCGCCCATCTGCTGGGCAAACCGTCGTTTGAGCTGATGCGACATGATGTCATCGACCCGTTCAAGCTCGAGGTGGATCACATCTACAATCTGGCCTGCCCGGCTTCGCCTCCGCATTACCAGTACAATCCGATCAAGACGACGAAGACTTCCGTGATGGGGGCGATCAACTGCCTCGGCTTGGCCAAGCGGCTGAAGGCGCGGGTGTTTCAGGCGAGCACGAGCGAGGTCTATGGCGATCCGCAGGTGCATCCGCAGACCGAATCCTACTGGGGCAATGTCAATCCGATCGGCCGTCGCTCCTGTTACGACGAAGGCAAGCGCTGTGCCGAAACCCTGTTCTTCGACTATCACCGGGAGAACAAGGTCGATATCCGCGTCGCGCGCATCTTCAATACCTACGGTCCCCGCATGCACCCGAACGACGGCCGCGTTGTTTCCAATTTCGTGGTGCAGGCCCTCAAGGGAGAGGAGATCACGATCTATGGCGACGGGATGCAGACCCGCTCGTTCTGCTATGTCGACGATCTGATTGAAGGTTTCATCCGGCTGATGAACCAGACTGGCATTGTTGGTCCTGTAAACCTTGGGAACCCCGATGAATTCACAATGCTCGAGCTGGCCGAACTCACGTTGAAACGGGTGGGCGGCAAATCGAGGATCGTTCACAAACCGTTGCCGTCGGATGATCCCCGGCAGCGGCGTCCGGACATTTCGCTCGCCCGCAAGGCCTTGAATTGGAACCCGACGATCCCCCTCGAGCAAGGGCTCCTGCGCACCGTCGATTACTTCCGGGATTTGCTGGCCAGGGGTTGAGGAAGCAGGGCACGACGCCGTTGCGGCGATCGGTGGAGTTTCGCAAAAATTAGGCGGGAGCGGGGCGCGTACGGGTGGGGTTATGCCAAGGCGGCGTCTTGGTCGGCCTTGATTTGTCGTTTGCCAACGAAGGGGCGCCATCTAGGATGTGCCCCTTTCATGTTATCGTTCCTCCTCAAAGGCTTTTCCGGACGGCACTATCGTAAGTTTCTGGAATCGACCCGGCCGCTGGTCGCCCGCATCAACGAAGTCGAGACGTCATATCAAAGTCTGAGTGACGACGAGCTCCGCGCAAAGACCGACGAATTCCGCAATCGCCTGAAATCGGGGGAAACGCTGGATCAAATTCTTCCGGAGGCGTTTGCGACAGTGAAGAACGCCGCCAGGCGCCTGGTCGGCCAGAAGGTCATCGTCTGTGATCACGAGCTGACCTGGGACATGATTCATTTCGACGTGCAGTTGATCGGTGGCATCGCACTGCACCAGGGCAAGATCGCGGAAATGGCGACGGGCGAAGGCAAGACCCTCGTCGCCACGCTGCCCCTCTACCTCAACGCTCTCACCGGGCGGAACTCCCAGCTCGTCACCGTCAACGACTACCTGGCCCGGCGCGACTCCGAGTGGATGGGCTATCTCTATCGTTTCCTCGGCCTGACCGTGGGCTGCATCCAGCAGCAGATGCCCTCGAGCGAGCGTCACGACATGTACGGCCGTGACATCACCTACGGCACCGCGTCGGAGTTTGGCTTTGATTACCTGCGCGACAACGGCATGGCCACGCGCAAGGAGGATCAGGTGCAGCGGGATCACTGGTATTGCATCGTGGACGAGATCGACTCGATCCTGGTCGACGAGGCGCGCACGCCCCTGATCATCTCGGGTCCCGCGCCGATCGAACGCGAACAGCCTTTCACCCGCGTGAAACCCAGCGTCGAGCGCCTGGTGTCCGAGCAGCTCCGGCTGGTCAATCGTCTGATCGCGGAAGCGGAGGAGATCCTCTCCAAACCGGGCCTTACGGTCGAGGACAAGCAGGCGGGCGCACGCAAGATGCTGCAGGTCAAGGTCGGTCATCCGAAGAACAAGAAGCTGCTGCGCCTCCAGGAAACACCCGAGTGGCGCAAGCTGCTCGACAAGGTCGAAACGGAGCTCAGTTCCGATCTGCAGAAGGAGGAACTCTACCGCCTCAAGGAGGAGCTCTATTTCTCGATCGACGAACGCCAGCACCAGGCTGACCTGAGTGAACTGGGACGTCGTCGCCTCCGTCCCGACAATCCCGACGCCTTCGTCCTTCCCGACCTCGCGACGGAATTCAGCGAGATCGATCGCGATGCCTCGCTGAGCTCCGAAGGGCGCGAGGAGCGCAAGCTGGCGTCGCAGCAGCATTTCGCGGAGGTCTCCGAGGAGATCCACACCATTTCACAGTTGCTTCGCGCGTATTCCCTCTACGAACGCGATATCGAGTACGTCGTCCAGGATGGCAAGGTGCTGATCGTCGATGAAAACACCGGACGCGTCATGCCGGGGCGTCGCTGGTCCGACGGGCTGCATCAGGCGGTTGAAGCCAAGGAAAACGTCACCATCGAGCGGGAGACCCGCACCTACGCGACGATCACGATCCAGAACTACTTCCGCCTATACCAGAAGCTGGCGGGCATGACCGGAACGGCTGAAACCGAGGCCACCGAGTTCAACGACATCTACCGGCTTGGGGTTCAGGTGATCCCGACCAACAAGCCCTGCATCCGCATCGATCGCAACGACTCGATCTTCAAGACCCGGCGCGACAAGTACAACGCGGTGGTCAGGGAGATCGAGGAGGCGAACCGCCGCGGCCAGCCGGTGCTGGTCGGCACCGTTTCCGTGGAGTCGTCCGAGGTGCTGTCGCGCATGCTGAAACGCGCCAACATCGTGCATTCGGTGCTCAATGCGAAGTACCACCAGCAGGAGGCGGAAATCGTGTCGCGTGCGGGCCAGCGCGGCTCCGTCACCATCGCGACCAACATGGCGGGCCGCGGCACCGACATCAAACTGGGCGAAGGCGTGCGCGACCTGGGCGGTCTCTACGTGATCGGCACCGAACGCCATGAATCACGGCGCATCGACCGCCAGTTGCGCGGCCGCTGCTCGCGTCAGGGCGACCCGGGCCTGACCAAGTTCTTCCTTTCGCTCGAGGACGATCTCATGAGGTTGTTCCTCCAGGGCAATCTCGCATCCCGCCTGATGGAGGGTTCGATGAAGGAAGGCGCGGACCTCGAGCATCCCGGGCTGTACC
>CAZOXB010000174.1:0-8395 GCA_964583635.1 uncultured Opitutaceae bacterium
GTATATCTTGGATTGCTATAAAGAAACAAACCCTTGACGAAGTCACTCAGAGAATGGTTTGACAATTGACAAAGTGGAGGGAGAAGAGAGAAGGAGGGAATGGCAAGAGCGTTGAGAATCGAGTCGGCCAGGTACGCGTAGCGGAAGGTGCGGCTTACACTGGCATTGGCCGTGGCGGCGATCAACGTCGTCAGGCGGTTCAGGTTCTGGTAGCCATAGGTCAGGCCCTGTTTGAGGGCCGGCACCGGGCCGGTCCCCAATACCCGGCGGAACTGCCGGTGCGACCGGCCCGTCCTGCGCCAACTGCTGCTCGAACGCGACGAGTTCCATTCGAAGGCGGTCGTGCCCACCCACCCGGGCCACCGGCGACACCCGCCTGCGCTTTGTCAACCGTCCCGAAATGCACGTCGCCCGATTGCCCCGCTCACCTGGGACTCGCATTACCCGCGGTGCCACAAATCCTGCCAAATGCAGTCCCGAAAATCACCCCAAAAATCACACCCCGTGGCGGATCAACACCCGCATCTTTTCGGACGAGCCTGGCCTAGTGGTCGGTCGGGGACGGAAGCGTGGTTGGCATGTCCTTGTTGATGGAGAGCAATTCCACTTCGAAGATGAGGGTGGCGCGTTTGGGGATCTTGGGCGGACTTCCGCGGGTTCCGTAGCCGAGTTCGAAAGGCACGATGAACAGGCGGCGCTGTCCGACCTTGAGCAGTTGCATGCCTTCTTCCCAGGCTTCGATCACCTGGCCGCGGCCGACGCGGAAGGTGAAGGGCTTTTCGGGATCAGTCGCCTGATCGAAGATGGTGCCATCCAGAAGTTTGCCGACATAAACCACCGAGACAACGTCGCCCTTCTTCGGGGACGGGCCGTCGGAGTCCTTAAGAATCATGGTGCGCAATCCCGTCGAGGTGCGCTTGGCCGTGGGCCAGGTTTTCTCCACGATTTCAAGGTCCTCCGGCGGCAGTTTTTCGCGCTGGGCGGAAACCACGGCCGGAGCGAGCAGCAGGCAGGTGATGAAGAGGATTCTTAGGACGTGCATGGCGAAACGGAAGCGTCAGGGTTCTTTACCTCGACGGGACGGAGGATGACAACCTTCCATCGCAGCGGTTTTTCGGCGGCTGGAATCGGCCTTCACAACAGCCGGATGGGTAGCGATGAGGTCAAGCGCGTGCTGCAAAAGGGTCTTTCCGGGCTCCACCCGAGGCCACCGCGAGACTCCGGACGGGTGAGGCAGGGGTATGCAATCCATCTGCTGTCCCGCGAATTTCACTCGGAAGCGGCGACCGATCATTTCGGCAAGGGGCTGGGGCGGCAGAAACGTGGCCAAGGCCAGCTTGCCGACCGGGAGGATGAGGCGGGGCCGAAGCAGGGCAAATTCAGCTTCGAGCCACGGCCGACATCGAAGAATTTCATCCGATGAGGGTACCCGATCCCCGCCGATGGGATGCTTTCCGGGAAAACAACGGCAGACAGCCGAGAAGTAGATGTGGTCACGGGTCTCGTCCTCCGACCATCCCAAGGATTGTTGAAACCACTGAAAGAGTGTTTTGCCCGCCGTCCACGCGAACGGACGCTGAAACTTCGGTTCTTTGTCCCCGGGAGCCTGTCCGATGAGGAGGATGCCGTGATTGGCGGGACGTCCCACTACCGGAGGGCCAATCATGTGGGGACACTTTGCACATTCGCGCAGCGCCGCGAGGTGTTGGATCAGTGCCGGAGAGGGACGGGTGGAAGGGGTGGTCGTGATACGGAATTGGTTCAAGGTGCGATTCGTGATCCGGAGATGGTAGCGGATGGGACAATTCCCAAGCAGCCGAGTCGGGTTGCACCTTGCCATCAGAACGCAAAAAAGGCGAAGCGCATATGCACTTCGCCTCGTGGTTGGAAGGGCCGATTGACCCAAGACCGGCCAGGCCGGTCAGCGTCGAGCGATCAGTAACGACGCTCGCGACGCTCGCCGAAGCCGCCGCGGTCACGACCGCCGCCGCCGAAGCCACGGTCACGACCGCCACCGCCGCCGCCACCACCGAAGCCACGGCCGCCGGATTCTTCCTTCGGGCGGGCTTCATTGACGGTGATCGGACGGCCGCCGAGATCGGTGCCGTTGGTCTTTTCAGCTGCGAGCTTCGCTTCTTCGGGCGTGCCCATGGTGACGAACGCGAAACCGCGGGGGCGGCCGGTCATCTTGTCCATGGCGACGTACACGTCGGCGACGCTCCCGAATTGGCCAAAATGCTGGCGCAGGTCGTCTTCAGTCGTCTTGAACGACATATTGCCGACGTAGAGTTTGGAGTTGCTCATCTTGATGTTTCGTAGATCACCCCGTCCGCTGCCAGTCCGTTCCCGACCTTCGGGTTTCGAAATCATCCTCCAAGCGTACGCTCGGCTAACGACTCACCAGATACTGTCACCTAACGCTGTTTTCTAACGACAGAGACTCACGCAACCTGAGGTGCGGCGGGAAGGCAAGAACTCTTTTATGGAGGGCATTTCGTAATGCATTGTCCAATGGCGAGCTACCGCTTTTCCTGAAAATAATCGTTCGGGACGACTTGCGGCGCGCCAAGTTGCGTTATTTATTTCGAATTGCATGAATATTCACAGTCGTTTGTTTTTTTGTGCGTTTATCAGTGCTTTTGCCATGAATTCCTCCGCTTCCGCAGCTCCGCTCAACGTCGGTGATCAGGCCCCCATGGTGTCCGCCACCACGCAGAATGGCGAGACCCTGAGTCTCGGCGACGTCTACAAACAGCAACGCTACACGCTCGTGTATTTCTATCCGCGTGCTGATACGCCGGGATGCACCGCCCAAGGATGTTCGCTGCGCGATGCCTATGCGGAGCTCACCGACAAGGGTGTGGCCGTGATAGGTGTCAGCAACGACAACGTCGCCACCCAGAAGGCGTTTCAAGACAAGTACGATTTGCCGTTCACGTTGCTGGCGGACACGGATCTCTCGGTGACCCATGCTTTCGGTCAGGTCGTCAGCAAGGCCGCCAAGCGCCAAGCCTATCTGGTTCGCGACGGCAGGATCGTCTACGCTGATCACAAGGGATCCACTACACAGCAGGCGGCCGACATCCTGAAGTTCATCGCCGCGGACAAGTCCTGAACGGGCGCGGAGCGAGATCGCCAGGGCCTGCGAATCCACCGCAGGCCACGATGGGTGCGTATCGTATTCAGAGCTCCGCGTCGTCAACCGCCTCAAGGAGGGTCGCGTGCGGGTCGATTCTCACCCGCTCCAACCAGGCGGTCAGCAGGGGATCCGAACGGATCATCTGCTGTGGAATAGGCGCGGCCAGCAGGTCGATGGCGCGCAGGGTGCCGTCGATGGCGCGCACGAGGTTTTTCGCATGGAGATCCGCCACCAGCCAGGGCTCCGCCTGGTGAAAGAGAAGTCGCGGGTGGTCGCGGCGGGCGCGCAGGAACCGCGCGGGAATGGGGATCAGTGCGGGCGGCTGCAGCGATGAGGTGTCGGTACCTTCGGGCAGACGTTCGCCGCAGGGCTGCTTGGCGACAATCACGCCTTCCGGTGTGGCGGCGATAATTTCGGTTGGCATGCCTTGGAGCGCCATGATGAGCAGCAGCTTTTCGAACAGGGCCCGGTAGCTTCCCAGGGCAGCTTCGGCAAACCAGGCCACCTCATCGTTTCCCCGCGTGAAGGCGAAGCTTCCCCCGATGCGCCCACCTTCGCGCGGGAGGAAAAACTTGTAGATCGAGCCGTCGTCAGACTGGTAGGCGGACGCCTCGACGCCGCTGCCCACCCGTCGCAAGCGCGGGCTGCCTTCGCCGAAAGGATCATCAGAGTCGCCGGGGAAACCAAAGGTCTCCAGTGGAAACAGCGGCAGGAAATCGCGGAAAGCAACCACGGCGGCGTCCAGTTCCTGCCAGGGACCGCCGGCGCCGGCGAGCAGACTCAGTTCGTCGGCCGGGAAGTGGACGAGATCGTCGTCCGGATCCGTTCCGAAGCCGACGCGCGCCGCTGCCGCGCTGAGGCGAGCGAGCGCCGCCAGTCGTCGCTCGTGATCGTCTTGAAGAGCGGCGTGTGCGGAGGAGTCGAGGACACGGAATCCGCTGATCCGGGAGGGCCGACCGGTGAAGGGATCTTTTTGCATGCGTCGCTCATTGCAGGCACACCATCAATCCGCCGTCCGGCCATGGCAAATCGAAGTTGTGCGGAGTTGTGCGCAGGTTGCGCACAGGATGGTGCCCCGACGTGCCGCTCAAGCGGAGGAGCGTCCGCGATCCGTTTCCTTCCGGGGGCGGGGTGAGACCAGCACCTTGTCTATCCTCTGGCGGTCCATGTCGACCACCTCGAAGCGCCAGGTCCCGAGATCGAAGAAATCGCCGGCGATGGGAACGCGCCCGAACTGCTTCATGAAAAAGCCGGCGACGGTGAGGAAGGTCGCATTGTTTTCCCCGGGCAGGCGGGGCAACGACAGCAGCGATTTGAAGTCCGAGCACGGCAGCGTCCCGTCGATCAGCCAGGAACCGTCGTCGCGGCGGTGCGCCTGCGGTTGGTGGCGGTGTCCGGGCTCAGGCAGATCGCCGACAATGGCGCTGAGGACGTCGAGCAGGGTGATCAATCCCTCCACAACACCGAATTCGTCGAGGACCACCGCGATGCGTTTGCCGGTTTTCTTGAATTGTTCGAGCAACTGAAAGGCCTTGAGCGTGTTGGGGACGGTCAGCGCTGGTTCGACAACGCTGCGCAGGCTGGGTGGGACGCCGAAGGCGGAGTTTGCCCAGATCGCCTTGACGGTCACGAGGCCGGCCACGTGATCGCGCGAGCCCTGATGGACGGGGAACTGCGAATGGCCGCTGACGACGATCTTGCGCCAGTTGAGTTCGTCGGGATCGTCGAGGTTGAGGAATACGATCTTGGGGCGCGGCGTCATCAACTCCGTGACCGGCAGTTCGTCGAGTTCGAGGACGCCCGAGACCATCTCGTGCTCCGCTTGATTGAAGGAGCCGGCATGCAATCCCTGCTCAATGAGCGCGCGCACTTCCGCATTGCTCACTTCGGGCGCATTCTGGGGTGGGCGAAAGCGGATCAGCGCGAGGAATGCATCCGTGGCGGTCTCCAGATTGCGCAGGAAGGGGGCTGCCAGCCATGCCAGCGCGCGCATGGGTCCCGCGAGGAGCGCGGCTACACGCTCCGGACGGGCCCTCCCGATGCGTTTTGGCACCAGTTCGCCGAACAAAAGCATGAAGAACGTCAGCCCCAGCGTCACCAGCGCGAATGCCAGGGTGTGCGCGTGTCGCGCGAGCACGGGAAGATTCTCCCACCATGCGGCCAGCCATGCGCCCAAGGGCGGAGCAAGTCGTGCACCCCCCAGCACGCCCGCGATCATGCCGCTCAACGTCAGCCAGAATTGCACCAGCGAAAGAAAATGCTGGGGATGTTCCAGCAATCCGAGGGCGCGACGGGCATTCGCGTCGCCCTTGGCCGCCCTCTCCTCCAGGCGCACCTTGCGGGACGACACGACTGCCGTCTCCGTCATGGACAGGAAACCATTGGCGATGACCAGCAGGCAGATGATGAGGAGTTCAGTCGGCACGGTGGGGACAAGGGAGGGGCGGACCGGCGTGAAGTTATGTCCTCCCCCAGCCTTCGTTCAACCCCATCCTTCGATGGGCGGGTGCAGCATCGACCCCGTGTCTGGCGGGAGTTCAGTGCCTGAGTGCCTGCGGCCGGAGCGGACTCTCCGGAGCCAGGGCCGCGACAGAGGGCACGGTCAACGCGATGCTGCCTTGCGCTGTTCGGTGTAGAGCGAAACCAGAGCGGCGCCGATGGATTGGGAGAGTTCGCCGAGCGTTGCCTCGACGATCTGGACGTTCTTGCGTTGCGCCGGGAAAAGATAGGGCCTCGCGGCGGCGCGGATGCCGTCGAGGTACCGTGCGCGAAATTCCGGGGTTGTCGAGTCAGGGTCGATCAGTCCGCCGCCGATCACGAAGTACGCGGGATCGAGCGAAACGGCCAGCGACGCGACATGAAGGCCGAGCGCCTTGGCCTGAATATCGAAGATCTCCAGCGCCAGCGGATCCCCCTTTTGCGCCCGCGTGCGCAGCGAGAGCACCTTTTCCTTGATGGGTGCGGGGGACGAGGCGAGTTCGTGCGAGGGATACTTCTTGAGCACGTCGTCGAGCAACTGGGGCAGCCCGGAGATCGACGAATAGGCTTCGATGCAACCCCAGTCGCGTCCACATCCGCAACGGTAGGGGCGCAGCCCCAGAAGATGCAGCGGCACGGGCATGTGCCCCGCCTCCATTCCCGCGAAGTTATCCCCGTCAAGCGGCATGCCCTGGGGATCCACGTAGGCGCACCCGAGGCCCGAGCCGGGCGCGAGCAGCACTACGCCGACCTTCCGGTTGCCGCGTACGCGTGCGGCTTCGGCGACTCCGCCGTAGTTGCCGTCATTGCCGGCGATCAGTGGAATCGGCCTGCCTGCCTTGGCTGCGAGCGCCGCACTGTATTCGGCGTGAAAATTCCATCCCGCAAATGCGGCGGGCAGATTGGCCGACTTGTCGAGCACACCATAGCTTTGATAAGGACCGGGGATCGCCAAGCCGACGCCGCGGACCTGGTCCCAAGTCAGGTGGTTGTCGGCGAGGAATCCGACAATTCCGTCGATCCATCCAGAGATGACCGCAGCCGTGCCCGCCTGTGCATGGGTCGAGCTTTGCCTGAGCTGGTGGGAGATGATCGAGCCGTCGGCGCGCACGCCGCCCGTCTTTGAAGTGGTCGCCCCGCTGTCCGTGCCAATGTGGATGCCGTCGGTTTTGTTCATGAAAGAATCAAGAGGCAGCGTCTACGGCCGACCTTGCGGGGTCAATGCCTGAGGTCCTTCAGGCGGATCCGACGTGGCGGATTTTCATGGTGATGGGTTGCCAATGTGTTCGTTTCGCGACATTTCGGGTCTGCGGAACACGTGAAAGGAGCCTCTTTGCGGGATTTTTCCCGTGTTCGGTGTAAGGTAGTGAATCCAGCTGATCTCCACGCCATGAAGCACCACTCCCCCTCCGATTCCTCCGGCGACCGCCAATCCCATCACGAGGGCTGCAAACATCCTCCGGCCGAAGGCCAGGCAATGACTTCCCATTCCTGTTGTCACGGGGGCCATTCCCACGAAGGGGATGTCGTGCCGCCCACGACAGCCAAGTATTTTTGTCCCATGTGCGCGGGAGTCGAATCCGACCGGCCGGCTGATTGTCCGAAGTGCGGCATGGCATTGGAGCTGAACCCGGCGTTTGCGGGCGCAAGCCGGACGGTTTACACGTGTCCGATGCACCCCGAGGTGCAGCAGGATCAGCCGGGCGACTGCCCGAAGTGCGGCATGCCGCTGGAACCGATGACGGTCGTGGAGGATGATGCGGCGGGCGAGGCGGAACTGAAGTCCCTCGCGCGCAAATTCTGGATTGGCGGGGCGTTGGCGCTGCCGGTGTTCATCCTGGCAATGGCCGCGATGGTGCCCGGCCTTAGGACCGCGGTCCAAGGTGCCGGGTGGACGCGCTGGGCCGAGTTCATCCTCGCGACGCCGGTCGTATTCTGGTCCGGCGGCTTCATCTGGCGGCGGGCCTGGAACTCCGTGCGCCACCGCAGTGCGAACATGTACACGCTGCTCGGGCTCGGCATCGGTGCGGCCTACGCCTTCAGCGTGGTCGCCCTCCTGGCGCCGGATCTTTTCCCGCACGAGATGCAGCATGGCGGGCAAATCGGCCTCTACTTCGAGGCGGCGGCGGTCATCACGGTGCTCGCCATCTTCGGCGAGTACCTGCAGGAGCGTGCCCGCCGCCGCACCGGACAGGCGGTGAAGGCGCTGCTGGGACTTGCACCCAAGACCGCGCGCCTCGTGCGGGATGACGGAGACGTGGACGTGCTGCTGGAGCGCATCCAGGTGGGCGATCTGCTGCGGGTCCGTCCGGGAGAAAAGGTGCCGCTCGACGGCGTGATTGTCGAAGGCCGCAGCAATGTCGACGAATCCATGCTCACCGGAGAACCGGTGCCGGTGGAAAAGGCGGCTGGCGACCGCGTGATCGGAGCCACGCTCAACCAGACCGGCGGCTTCGTGATGCGCGCCGAAAAGGTCGGCGCCGACACGCTGCTCTCGCAGATTGTGCAACTGGTCGCGCAGGCTCAGCGCAGCCGCGCGCCGATCCAGGCGCTGGCCGACCGGGTATCCTCCTTCTTCGTTCCGGCGGTGGTGGCGGTGGCGGTCCTCGCCTTTGCGGTGTGGATGATCTGGGGACCGGAGCCGAGGCTGGCCTATGCGCTCGCCAACGCCGTGGCGGTGCTCATCGTCGCGTGCCCATGCGCCCTGGGCCTTGCCACTCCCATGTCCATCATGGTCGGCGTAGGCCGGGGCGCGCAGTTCGGCGTGCTCATCCGTGA
>CAZOXB010000175.1:0-8392 GCA_964583635.1 uncultured Opitutaceae bacterium
ACACGATGGCGCCGGGCGACCTCTCCCCAGCGCTGCGTCGCCGGTCCCGGAATTGTTTCGAGCCAGTTCCAGCGATCGCCCACCAGGCCGTCGACGTTGGCATTCTCCGGCAGGCACACGAGATCGAGCCCGAGCCCGGCCACAGCCTCGAGTCTTTCCGCATAGAAGTCGATGCAGTCCTGCGGCGACTTCGGCTGCGGCGGCGAGCCCGCGATCACGCCGATGCGTGCCGTGCGCGGGCGATGGCGCTCGGTGACGTCGCCGAGTTGCACGGACGTCCAAGTCACGTCGCTTCCTGGAGCGTCTGCCAGGTAGAGGCGCAAGTCCAGGCGTTCGTCCCGCTCCGGGGTGAACTCGGCCGCCAGGCGCAGCTCATCGCCGAGACGCCCGATGGGCATCAGCTCGGCATACTCGTAGTTGCCGCGCGTGATCAGGGCGCACACCTGGCGCAACGGATGTTCGATTTTGCCAATCGTGCATGTGGCATCGAAGCGGTAGCGGCGCCCCTGCTTGAGCGGCGGCAGGCTGCGCATCCAACCGCCGACCGCGCGGGTGCGCTGCGGGTCGCGCACGGTCAGTCGCAGCGTGCCCGCCGGGCCGGCACGCAAGGCGAACTCCAGCCCGGCATCCGGCGAAGCGGCACGGGTGCTCCAATCGCCGTCGGGGCGAACCAGTTCCTGCGGCGCCGCCACGAGCGGCGCGGACGCAACCATCATGAAAACCGCGCCAAGGAAACCGAAGGTCTGAAGCGGGGAGGATTTCATGGCCAGCCGGGTTTCAGGGGTTGGGCAACGCCGCCCGCCAGCCGGCGCGCAGCGCCTCATGGAGCCTGTCCCGCGTCGCGCGATATTCGGGTGCATCGGCGACGTTGATGTTTTCCTCCGGGTCGGACCGGAGGTCATAGAGCATGTGCTGCCCCGAGGGCCATTCAGTGAACGTGCAGTCGGCGGTGACAATCGTGGCCCCGGCGTTATTCCACCACGCGAATGCCCCCTGCTTCCACGCGCGGCCCGGCTCACGCAGCAGCGGCGCAAAGCTCACTCCCTCGACCTGGGCACGCATCTTTCCGGTGACCTGCAAGCCCGCGAGCTCGGTGAGGGTGGGAAACAGATCGAGCAGCTCGACGATGCCGCCGGCACGCGAGCCGGGCTTGAAACCCACGAAGGACCGGGGCAGCCGCACGATGAGCGGCACACGCAGGCTGCGGTGCATCAGGTTGTGCTTGCCCCAAAAATCGTGCTCGCCGAGCTGCCAACCCTGGTCGCCGAAGAATACCACGATGGTGTTCTCCGCGAGCCCGCTCTCTTCCAGCGCGCGAAGAACGACTCCGACGCAGGCATCGAGGTAGCTCACACACGCATAGTAGCCGTGGCGCAGGGTGCGCCGCCATTCGTCGGTACCCTCCTGCAGGCCGCGCGGATGGTAGACCGCAAATTCGCGCGAGCCGGCGAGGTGCGTCGGAGCATTCACCGGGGGCTTCGGGTTCGGGGCCAGGGCAATCGTCTCGTGCCGATAGAGGTCCCAGTACTTCTTCGGCGCGTAGAAGGGCAGGTGTGGTTTGATGAAACCGCAGGCAAGAAGGAAAGGGCGGCCTAGCCGCGCGAGCCGGTGCAGGTCGGCTGCGGTCTTCTCGGCGATCTGGCCGTCCGGACACGCGTCGTCAGGCACATCGACCGATTCGAACACCGGTCCGCGGCCCTTGGGCGTCCGGAATTGCCGGGATTCCTCGGCCAGCGGCGTGACGTCGCTGACCGGCGGCTCCCAGACCGGCTCGTCCCAGCTCCGGACCGCCGCGTCCTTCGCCTCATGCATGATCTTGCCGCTGGTGACGGTGTAATAGCCCTGCTGGCGGAAGACCTCGGGAAGGGTGAGCCTGCCGGCGAGGTGCTGGTCGAGCACGGCCGTGGTGGAGGTGATCGTCGTGCGGGTCGGATGAATGGAGGTGAGCAGACTCGCGCGTGAACTCATGCAGATCGGTGCCTGGCAGTAGGCGCGTTCGAAAAGGACGCCCTGTGAGGCCAGCCGGTCAATGTTTGGCGAGACGATGTGCTTCTCACCATAGCAGCCGAGTTCGGGCCGCAGATCATCCGCTACGATGAACAGGATGTTCGGCCGCACGGGCCGGCCAGTCGCCGCGATTGCGCCGCACCAGAGCAGGCCGAGCAGACACGCAGTCAGCGTTCCAAGGAGACAGGAGTTGGTTTTCATGGATCGAAGCCAGGCAGGTGGCAATCTACCGGCGGTTGGACGCACGGCGGTCGGCAAAATCGATGAAACGCTCCCCTTGCGCCGCAAGCCGATCGAGATTCTGGGTCGGGATGTCTTTCGCACCGTAGCAGGCCAGATCGCCGTAGCCGAGGTCGTCGGCCAGGAAAAAGACGCTGTCGGGCTGCGGCGCGGCCGCCTCTGCAGTCAGGCAACCCGTCGAAATCAACACGATCGCGACAAGGACCAATCCGAAGCAGCCTGACACCATGGGAACGCCGACTCTTCCGTGAATCAGAAACTTTGGGACAGGAGTGATGTTCATCCGGAAGTGTTCGCGCAGGCCAACGGCATCAAATCAACGATGCACGGCGCCTCAGTTTCAGTTACAACATTTCGCTGAAATCAACACCCTCCATGGACTTCACAAGGATCCGGGACGCAGCCCGCCTCGCTCAGCCAATACTCACCTCAGCGATTTGAGTTTCGGAGAAACCCAGAATCGTTTCCGTTGATCGCCCAATCTCAGCGCCCTTCGGGGCCGGCCTTCCGGACGGCCTCGCGGAAGGCTCCGGCGTCGTAGGGCACGGTGCGTGCATCCCGGTCATGGTCGATGGCGGGGGCATTTGCGGTGATTCCCACCCCGATCGCGCTGCTGCCGGATCTCAAATGCAGGTCATATCCCGCATTCAGATTCACCGCGGGATAATTCACAAAGTGGCGGGCATAGTCCGTCGATTCAACATTGCTGGAATTCGGATAGTCGATCACACCCTCCGCCGCCCAGAATGCGGAGCCCGACGGCAGGTCCGACGCAAAATTGTTCTGGATGATGTTCCCGCTGCTCACCAGGGAGGGAACCTGCCGGCGGTTCTTGTGATGCCGGATGGTGATGATCGGCTTGTTGTTCTGCGGATGATAGGGGTTCTGAACCACGGTGTTGTTGACGATCCTGCAATTCGTTGCGCCCTGCACGGTCAGGCCATGGACGTGGTCGACGATGATGAGGTTGTTCTCGATGACAAAATCAACGAACATGCCGGCGAAGAATCCCATGCCATTCACGCCATGGGTCTCGTCATCCGGAAAGAGACGCCCCGCACCGGTGCTGTTGTTGATGATCGTGTTTCCCCGGAAGACATTGCGATAGAGCGTGCGCTCGCCCGCGGGGGTTGGCGTTTGCCCTCCGGATGCCCACGACTGGATGCCATCGTCGTGATTCTTGTTTATCCCATACCAGTTCCGCAGAATGTTGTATTCATAAAGGCCATCATTCGACAGGGCAAAGATGCCATCGTTCAGGATATCCTCCACGGTGTTCCGACGAACGGTCACGAAGTCGGCACTGTATTCCACCCAGATGCCCGTCCTGATGTTGAAAATGCGGTTGTCCTCAACCGTGCAATGCGGACCGGCAACATGCACGCCCGTCCCCATTCGCGGACCGAAGTCCGACCTGCTCCATCCCGAAACCGAATTGGCGCAATGGATCACGCAGTTCCTGATCGTGATGAACTGCGACGTCGCCAGAATGTCCACCAGCCCCCGCACCGTGCGCCTGTCATCGACATGATCGATCTCGCCGGCGTTGATCTGGCTGAGGTCGAGGCCGGAGATGATCCAGTGCTGTGCCTTGTCCACCCCGAGGCGGCGCAGGCGCGGAGAATGACCCTCCTGCGCCTGTACGGTGATGTTTCCGGAGGCCGGACCTCCCGTCACGACGGGAGACCCATGATAGCCATTGCGAAGCAGGATGACGTCGCCCGATGCGAATGTCCTTCCACTGGAAAACACCGCCTCAAGCGTGCTCCAGGGAGCGCTTGACGACCCCGCATTGCTCATGCTCCCGTTCACCGGGTCGCAATAATAGCTGCCGGCATGAAGCTCCGGAATGATGAGACATCCGGCCAGCAGCAGGATCTCCATCGCCCGCCGGCGAGCGCACAGGATCGGGTGTGTTTTCATTTCGTATTCAGGTTTCCTCGGTCTTTCTGAGAAGGAACACTGCCGGGCGTCCGGGGCATCCGTCAACCCGGCCGTTCCGGAAGGCACTTCCCCGCGCCCATGTGGGCGGCACAAACGCGTTGAGCAGAATCCACCCCTCGCCATGCGGCAGGCAGCTCGTTCACGTGAGGCGCACGACCGGCTGGTGGGAGAGCGTGGTGGTGCGGGCAGGCATTTCACTGCCGTCGACGCGGGCGACGACACTCTCGACCGCGAGCGCTACAAAAGCGTCCCACGGGATGCCGATCGTGGTGAGGTGCAGCCGCTCCGCAACCGGCGCGTTGTCGAAGCCGACGAGCGGCGGCAACGGGCGTCCCGCCTTGCGGCAGTGGTCGATGACCGCCTCGGCCAGACGGTCGTTGCAGGCGAAGATCCCCCGCGGCTCCGTCGCGAGCACCGCTTCCGCGCGTGCGCGCCCACCCTCCACAAACCAGGATTCCGCGCAAATCACGATTGCATCCGGCGCGTGCGCGCGGAAACCGGAGATGCGCTGCATCGAGCGCCGGTCGGCCGCGGGGCCGCCCAGCACGGTCAGGCGGTCGCTGCCGATTCGTTCTTTCAGCAGCTCTGCCGCACAGGCTCCTCCCGAAAAATCGTCCGTGGTGACCGCATCGACATAGCCGCTGCCAAGTCCGGCCGGAGGAGCGTCGTTGAGCAGGAGCGCAAAGCGCCGCGCAGAAGCCGCCGCAGCCACGGTGTCGCGGCATTCCCAGATGACGGGATGAAAGTCCGCCCGGAAGCGTGTCGCCGCGCCGTCGTCGGCCCAGCTGCGGACACAGCGGATGCCGCGCGCCGCGAGCGCCGCAGTGAGCCGCGACGCCAGATGGTCGCCGAAGCTTCCTTTGCGTCGCGCCCGCGGATGGAAGATCAACTGGGCGCCGCGCAGCGCACGGCGCTTGCCGGGGTGGAAGGTGCCCGACGCCGGTTCGCGGCGGAGCAGGCCCTCGTCCTCCAGTTCCACGAGCAGCCGGTGGGCCGTCTGGTAACTGATGGCGAAACGCTGCGCGACGGCCCGCGCGGAGAGAAACCGGCCTCCCGCCGGAGCCAGCGCGCTGCGCAACCGCGCCGTCAGGGATGCCTTCACTTCAAGCACATGCGCCGACCGGGGACGGGCCATGGGCGCATATTTATCATATCAGTCTCTATGTCTAGTGATTTCGTAATGAAACCGCGGCGCGGCACTTGCGTATTCCGCGATCGATCACCGGATCCCCACCGCCCCGAAAGATATCCCGGTCATGGAACGGATCCGGGTCGGCGCCCGGTCTTCAATCCGCACGTGATTATTCCGGACTGGTGGAAACGCGGGCAACCTCACGGGATCCGCTGGATGCGCAGGTTGGCGGCGTGAAACTCCAGGGCGTCCCGCACGTGCCGGTCCCAGTAGTCCCAGGTGTGCGCACCCGGGTGTTCCTCGTAGCGATGCCGTATCCCCGCCTTTGCAAATTCGGCGTGAAGGCGGCGATTGTCCTCGATCAGATAGTCCTCGGTGCCGCAATCGATCATGATCCTGGGCAGCCGCTTCGCCCGCTTGGCATCCCGGGCCAGCTTGATCAGGTCGTGTGACGTCCCTCGCGGAGACGGGCCGAAGATCCGCGTCATTTCCTTCACAAACGCAGCCGGCCAGCCACGTTCCCGCGCCGCCTTTCGAAAGGCCTCCACTCCCCGGCAGCTGCCGCAAAACACGGCGCCTGAGTGGGAGTTGACCGAGCAAAAACGCTCCGCGTAGCCCAACCCCACCCGCAACGCACCGTAGCCGCCCATGGAGAGCCCACCGATCGACCGGGCAGCACGGACAGGGCGGGCATGGAAGTGCCGCTCGATCACCCGTGGCAATTCCTCGCCGAAATGCCGGGCATAGGCGGGGCCCTCCTCGTTGTCGGTGTAAAAACCCCGGTAACCGTCCGGCATCACGACGATCAGGGGCAATCCGGCCAGGTGGACCTCGATCCGGCTGCGCCGCATCCACATGGCCGCATCATCCGACAGGCCGTGCAGCAGGTAGAAAACGGGAAAGGGACCATCGCCGCGATCCGGAAGCAGAACCTCCGCCGTCGTCTGTTTTCCGAGAAGATCGCTGCGCCAGCGGAAGGTTGTCCAGGCCATGGGTCGTATTTGTATTTGCGTATTGGCTACACGTGTCCCGGCCGGTCAATCCACCCGCAGGATGTATCCGCGCAGGTACTCGCTCTCCGGCATCGTCACAAGCACCGGATGATCGGGCGGCTGGTGCGCAAATTCAAGGATGCGCACCTTGCGCCGGGCATCCGCGGCCGCCCCGGCCAGCACGCCACGCAGGTCGGCGTCCTGCATGTGATGCGAACAGGTGTAGGTCGCGAGCACGCCGCCCGGAGCGAGGGAGCGCATGGCGCGCAGGTTGATTTCCTTGTAGCCGCGCAGGGCGCCTTCGAGCGCGCTCTTCGATTTCGCAAACGGCGGCGGATCGAGGATGATCACATCCCAGCGCGGTTCGCGTTCGCGCGCGGGGTCGTTGAACCAGTCGAAGACATTCACGACCGCAAACTCCAGGTTCAGACCGGCGCGTTCCGCATTCCGGCGGGCGGCCGCGATCGCATCCGGCGCGCTGTCCAGGCCGAGCACCCCGGCCGCACCCGCCCGTGCTGCATGCAGGCCGAAAGCGCCCTGATTGCAGAACGCGTCCAGCACCCGCCTGCCCGCACAGTGGCGTGCCACGGCGGCATGCTGGAAACGCTGATCGAGATAAAACCCGGTCTTCTGTCCGCGCTGCAGGTCGAGCCAGTACTCGAATCCGCCAATGTCCATCCACCGGGGCGCCCAGTCCCGCCCGGAGCGGGTGCTCACTCCCAGCGGCAGGCCTTCAAGGCGCCGGATGGTCGCATCGTTGCGGAAAATGATCTCCTCCGGCTTCAGCAGCTCGTCGAGCAGCGCCCCGATGATCCCCGTGCGTTTCTCGAGCGCGAGGGTCTGGACCTGAACCACCAACGCATCGCCAAACTGATCCACCACCAGGCCGGGCAGGTCGTCCGATTCGGACCAGACCAGTCGCCGGGTGCGGCTGTCGGCAAGCCCGGCCACGCCTTCGCGGCGCGCTATCGCCTGCTGCAGGGCATGGCGGAGGTGGGCGGCATCCAAGGGCACATGTTCGCGGCTGATCCGCCGCCACACGATCTGCGATCGGGAGTTGTAAATCCCCGACCCTAGAAAACGACCCGCACGGTCACGGCACTCCACGACCTCACCGTCGAAATCCGACGGAAGCAACGCCTCGGTCTCGTTGGCAAACACCCACGGATGTCCCGTCAGGACACGCGCCTTGGCGTTTGACTTGAGTTTCAGGGTACCAGCGGGATTCGGCATTGCTCCAGCATCCGGCCAAGCTCAGCCGGGAGAAGCCAAAAAACGCAGCACCCTTTACGCGGCGACAGCCTTCAGGCATCCATCCCGATACGTCTTTCCATTACGGGGTCGACACCCCACCAGAAAGATTCAGCGGGTATCGGACGTCTGCTTGAAATGATAACCGTCCCCATCCTGATAGCCGTCGGGCGCAGTCCAGACGGCCGTGGCAAGAAATACCAGACTCACAGTAATTGCCAATCCGAGGATGATGAGGAAGGTAACCATGGGAAACTAAGGCGTGGGGGTTGCCAAAGGAGGCACCGAAATTTCACATGGGGCAAGCCTATTACGCAGAAATACCCATATCACGTCCTCATGACATCATTTTTCATTATAAGATGCCGCATTTTCGACGATTTCAGCGTGGGACGACTTTGCGCTTTCCCCTTCCCGTCGAGACCCCTTCCCTGCTCGTTCTGACATGTCCGCTGCCGCCGAAGAAATCGCCCGACGACGCACCTTTGCGATCATTTCGCATCCCGACGCCGGGAAGACCACGTTGACGGAAAAGTTCCTGCTCTACGGCAACGCCATTCATCTGGCCGGAACCGTGACTGCCCGGAAGAACCAGCGGGCCACGGCCTCCGATTGGATGGAGCTCGAGAAGCAGCGTGGGATTTCGATCAGCTCGACGGTGCTGCAGTTCGACTACCGTGGGTTTGCTGTCAATCTGCTCGACACCCCGGGGCACAAGGATTTTTCCGAGGATACCTACCGCGTGCTGACCGCCGTCGATGCCGCCCTGATGGTGATTGATTCGGGCAAGGGCGTGCAGGCGCAGACGCGCAAGTTGTTCGAGGTG
>CAZOXB010000176.1:0-8302 GCA_964583635.1 uncultured Opitutaceae bacterium
GTGCACTCTGCCTTCCCGGTTCGAGTTTAGTCTCATCTTGATCGCAATTTAGAATTACCATTCGCGCGTGAACCTCGAATCCATGCACCTCAAGAAACTCCTTCCCCTTGCCTTCGCCGCCCTCATGAGCCTCAGCCACACCGTTTGCGCCAAGGAAATCCATGCCTTCATCGGCACCTATACCGACACCTCGAGCAAGGGCATTTACTCCATCACTCTGGATCTCGAGACGGGCAGGCTGAGTCCGGCCACGTTCGCGGCGGAAGCAACCAATCCTTCCTTCCTGGCCTATTCACCGGATCTCAAATCGCTTTTTGCCATCAATGAATCGGGTGGCAGCGTCCGGGCCTTTGCGGTGGAAAAAGATCATGTGCTCCGGGCTCTGGGCGATCGGCCCACGGACGCCGGTACTCCCGCCGATCTGGCGGTCGATCCCCGTGGCCGAATGGTCGTGGCCGCCGTCTACGGCGGTGGCGCGGTCGTCGCGTTTCCCATCAACAAGGACGGCACGCTCGGCATGCGTTCCGCCGTGATCAGGCACAGCGGCAAGTCCGTCAACGCATCCCGCCAGGAAGCACCCCACGCGCATGGAGTCACCTATTCGCCAAACGGCAGGTTCGTCGTCATTCCCGATCTCGGCATCGATCAGGTCAAGGTCTACCGCGTCAACAGCGCCACCGCGCAACTTGCCCCCACCACCCATGACCATCTCGCAATCGAGCCGGGCAGCGGCCCGCGCCATGCGGCATTTTCCAAGGACTCCCGATTCCTCTACGTGATCAATGAACTTCTCAGCACGATCACGGTCGCCTCGTTCGATGCGAAATCCGGAGGACTGACGACCGTGCAGACGGTGAAAACGCTGCCGCCCGGATTCGACGGTGACAGCACCACCGCGGAGATCGCCGTGCATCCGAATGGGCGGTGCGTCTACGGTTCGAATCGCGGCCATGACAGCATCGCCGTTTTCGGCCGCAACACCAGGACCGGCGCGCTGACATTCGTGGGCACCACCCTGACGGGCGGCAGGACACCGCGCAGTTTCGCGATCACACCCGACGGCAGGTGGCTGATCGCCGCCAATCAGGACAGCGACACGCTCGTCGCCTTCAAGATCGACGGAAAGACCGGCACCCTCACGGCCATCGGCAGCCCGGTCAGCGTGCCACGCCCGGTCTGCGTTCGTTTCGAATCCCATCCCTGAGCACACCTTCTGGAGGGCCACGGTCCCTCGTGGCCGGAGTTCGCACCCCGCACCCCGGCGCCCGCTTGTTCGCGTCTTTTCCTCTCACCCTACGACGTACGGCCTTTTTTTCGTCACCCGGAACGGTTTCAGTTAGCTCTTCGGCGTTGTTATTCGACACCCGTCCCCGCGGCCACGAGGGACCGTGGCCCTCCGATGGGGAGCGCTTACTTGAGCAATGCCGCCAGCGGCGCCTGAATGGCGTCGGCCCAGATCCTGTAGCCCGCGGCATTGGGATGCAGGAGGTCAGGCATGATGGTCTTCGACAGCGTTCCGTCCGGCTCGAGGAAGCGTTGATTGATGTCGAGAAACACCACGTGTTTGCCGTCATCCAACTTGGCGATCCGCTTGTTCACCGCGTTGACCTCCGCCCGGGCAGGCGAGTCCTTTGCACCGCGCGGAAAAATCGCAAGAAGAAGGATCTTCGCCTTGGGCAGCTTGGCACGCAGGCCCTGGACGATTGCCGTCACGCCCTCGGCGATTTCGACGTCGGTGTTGCGGCGGGTTTTCTTGTCGGGTTCGAAGCCGGTGTTGTTGGTGCCGATCATCACCACCACGACCTTCGGGGAGATGCCGTCCAATTCCCCGTGCTGCATGCGCCAGAGCACGTGCTGGGTACGATCACCACCGATGCCGAAGTTGGCGGCCTTGAGAGGTTCAAAGCGTTCATCCCAGATCGGCTTCCCGTTGTTCTTGCGCCAGCCGTCGGTGATCGAGTCGCCGAGGAAAAGGACGTCGATACCGCCCGCCTTGGCGATCTCGACGAAGCCCTCGTGGCGGGCCAGCCACTTCTCATCCCGGGGCACGGGTATGGTCGCCGTGTTGGCATGGAGCGCGGTGCCGAGCATCGCGCTGACGAGCAGTGTGCAGAAGAATCCGGGGAGGCGTCGCATTTTCATCGGTATTCGGGCCTAGCAGAGGAAGCGGCGTTGCGCCACAACGCTTTTTGCCAATCGCCGCCGGTTGACGGTTTGTCGCAGGTGCGGCTGACTCGATGGTTTCCATGGCCGATTTCCTGGACACACCCACTACGACCAAACTCGAGCGCGCATTCCTTGTGGGCGTCCAGACCGCCGATATGGAGCCGGGAGAGGCCGCTGAACTTCTGGGCGAGCTGCGGGAACTGGTCGAGAATCTCAAGCTGACTGTCACCCAATCGGTTCTGGTCAACCTGCGCACTCCCACCCCTGCGCTCCTGCTCGGCAGCGGCAAGGCGAAGGAGATTGCCGAACAGGCAAAGGCCGATGAAGCCGACGTGATCATCTTCGACGAGGCGCTCTCGCCGGCACAGCAGCGCAATTGGGAGAAGCTCTCCGGTCTCGCGGTGATCGATCGCCAGGAAGTGATCCTCGAGGTGTTCGCCGACCGCGCACAGACGCGCGAAGCCGTGTTGCAGGTCGCCCTCGCCCGCATGGAGTACTCCCTCCCCCGCCTGACCCGGGCATGGACCCACCTATCGCGGCAGCGCGGCAAGGGTGCCCTCGGCGGAGAAGGCGAGACACAGCTTGAGCAGGACCGGCGCATTGTGCGCGATCGCATCACCCACCTGAAGGACGAACTCGCCGAGGTCCGCAAGCAACGCGGCACGCAGCGCCGCCGGCGCCAGCGTGTGCCCGTCCCGACCGCCGCCATCGTCGGCTATACCAACGCGGGCAAATCCTCCCTGCTCAACGCCCTCACGGGCGCCTCCGTTCTCGCGGAAAACAAGCTCTTCGCCACGCTCGATCCCACAACCCGGCAGCTCCAGCTGCAGGGCAACCGGAAACTGCTCGTAACGGATACCGTCGGATTCATCCGCCGCCTGCCCCACGGACTGGTCGAGGCCTTCAAGGCCACGCTTGAGGAGGTCGTTGTCGCCGATTTTCTGATACACGTCCTCGATGTCACCAACCCCA
Organism: uncultured Opitutaceae bacterium; assembly: GCA_964583635.1. Lineage (GTDB taxonomy): Bacteria > Verrucomicrobiota > Verrucomicrobiia > Opitutales > Opitutaceae > UBA6669. The sequence continues at coordinate 3,139 of CAZOXB010000176.1, forward strand.
ACGTGGCCCGGCATCACGCCACCACGCTGGCCGTGCTGAAGGAACTCGGAGCCGACGACAAGCCGATGATCACGGTCTTCAACAAGGTCGATGTGGCCGCCCCATCCGCGATCCCGCGCGCGCGGCACCTCGCGCCGGACGCCTTCCTGCTTTCCGCCCACACCGGGGAAGGGCTTGCCCACCTCATCGACCGCTGCGTCGAGCTGATCGCGGACACACTGGGCACGACCACCCTGCTGATACCGCACGGCCGCTATGATGTCGTCGCCCGCCTGCACCAGGTGGGACACGTCCAGCACGAGGAACAGCGCGACGACGGTGTCTACATCCAGGGGCGCTTCCCCGCATCCCAAGCCGCCATCTTTGCACCGTTCGTCGTTGACGGGTGAGCGGCGCGAATGCGCTGGTGATCTGAAATCTGAGATTTCAAATCTCAGATCACCGACCTCCGCCCCTCCTCATTCGGCGTCGTAGATCTGCACGCGGGACCAATAGGTCTTGAAGCGGTTCACGAAGACTTCGTGGATCGGATCAACCTGATAGGCGTCGTGTGCGGCGACGTCCTTGCACACCACTGTCAGGGCGATCGAGAAGGACTTGTCAATGATGGGACGATTCTGCGTCGCGGCCGGAGTGCCGACATGAACGGCGGTGGTCGCCTTGATGGTGCCGAGCGATTCCACGCCCTTGCGGAAATCGGCGCGCTGCGCGTCGGTGAGTTCGGGTTTGAGCCAGAAGTAGACGGTGTGAACGAGCATGGAAGAAGAAGAGGACGGGAAACAACCCAGCGGGACGGAATCCCAGCCAAAACTCCATCCCAAAAACCGCCCTTGGCAATCCTTCGTCAAGCGCAACGTATTTCACGGGCTTCTCCAGAGGGGATGTAACCCAATGGGTTACATCCTGCCGGGACATTTCTCCAGGGCAGGCAACAAAGTAATGTTAGAGCCAGACGCTGAGCAGGCGCTGGGAGCACCATCCCAGCAGCGCGGTGACGGGCAGGGTCAGAACCCACGCCCAAAGGATTCGTGAGACGACGCCCCATTTGACCGCACTCAGACGCTTGGTGGCACCGACGCCCATGATGGAGGTCGAGATGACGTGGGTCGTCGAAAGCGGCACACCGATATGCGTGGCCGCCTGGATGATGACCGCCGCCGTCGTCTCCGCGGCGAAACCATGGACCGGCTGCAGCTTCACCATCTTGTGCCCCATCGTCTTTATGATGCGCCATCCCCCGGCCGCAGTTCCCGCCGCCATGGTCAGTGCGCACACGACCATCACCCAGCGTGCGACCTTGAATTCGGGCGTGTGCAGGAACTCCATCCATGAGGGCACGTTATCGAAAACTCCCGCCTTTGTCCCGGTGAACAACGCGAGCGCAATGATGCCCATCGTCTTCTGCGCATCGTTCGATCCATGGCTGAACCCCATCCACGACGCGCTCACCAGTTGAAGCTTGCCGAATATGAGGTTGATCACACGCGGACGCACCTTGCGCAGCACCGCGTAAAGGAAAAGCATGAACAGACCGCCGACCACGAAGCCGACCAGGGGTGACACGAACATCGGGAGCACCACCTTGGGCCAGAGGCCGGTATGACGGCCGGCGGAATCGATCAGCGACCAGTGCAGCACATGCCAGTCCCCGGCGCTCGTCCCCACGGCCGCACCGCACAGCGCGCCCACCAGGGCGTGACTCGAACTCGACGGCAGGCCGAGCCACCATGTGAACAATCCCCAGATGATGGCGCCGATCAACGCCGCCAACACCGTGCCCATGGTCAGGGCGTGCATGTCCACCAGGCCGCGACCGATCGTGGTCGCAACCGCCGTCCCCCACAATGCACCCACCAGATTGAAGAAGGCGGCCATCGCCAGCGCCTGGCGCGGCGTCAGGACCTTGGTGGACACGACCGTCGCGATCGCATTGGCCGCGTCGTGGAAACCATTGATGTACTCGAACACCAACGCCGCGAGGAGAACGAGCAGGAACAGCGTCATGGGCAGCCCGCTCAGGAATACTTCAATACGATTTGAAAGACGACGTTGCCGGCATCGCGACAGCGATCGATGCATTTCTCCGTCATCTCGAACAGATCCTGGAGAATCATCGTTTCCTTCGCGTCCGTCGGGCCCGCGTAGAGATCGCGGATCAGTCCACGCATCACCTTGTCCGCCTCACCTTCCGCATATTGGAGGCGGGCGTTCGCTTCGTGCACTCCCTCAAGCTTGGCACCCTTGCGCAGCTGCTTCACCATGAAGGCGACGGCCTCCGCCGTCTGGCCCAACAACTCCGCCTGGCGGATGAAACCCTCACGTGGCAACCGGCCCGGATAGAACGACAGACGCTCCACGAGCTTTTCGACGGTCTTGGGAATGCGATAAAGCGCCAGCGACAAGGCTTCAATGTCCTCCCGTTCGAGCGGAGTGACAAACGTCTTGCAAAGTTCCTCCGTGATCTGGCTGGTGACTTGTTTGCCTTTGCGGCGGCTCTGGACGAATTCGTCGAGAATGCTCGACGCCGTGGTGGAACTGGTTCGCTGAAGGTAGGCTGAAAAGAGCTTGGTGCTCGTCAGGACCTCCTCCGCACTGGCCTCAAGCAAGTCATAGAACTTCTCATCTTTACCAAACAGTTTGCGAAGAAATGAGAGCATGGGAGTGGATCAAATCGGGATGAAAATCGCGTCTTTGTAAACGACCTTTCCCCGGCGAATCCAGTGTTTGCTGCAAATAGTTACATCCGGGCAGATTGATCGGGGCCCCAGCGGCCCGCTCGGGGAATCGTTGTGGAGTCAGGCCCAGGCGGTTGCCACCGGCGTGCGAATAGCCATGCTCGAGGCATGTGCAACCGCTACGCGCTGCCCGATCCCGACAGCGCCTTCGCTGAAATCGCCCGCATCCTCGGCATCCCGCTGCCAGCGCCGCCTTGGGTGACAAAGCGCTACAACATCGGCCTCATGCAGATGGCTCCCAGCGTCGTGAACCGCGGCACCGGCATCGAGATCCTGCCCATGCAGTTCGGCTATTTTGCGAAGGGCAATCCCCGGATGATCAACAACGCCCGCTCGGAAACGGTTTATGCCCGGCGTTCGTTCAAGGAGGCCGTGGTTTCACACCGCTGCGCAATCCCGGTGAACGGCTTCATTGATTGGGAAACCGACGCCGACGGGAACAAGTGGCCCCACTACTTCACGCTGCCCGGCGAACGACCCTGCGCCCTGGCCGCGATTTGGGACCGGGGAGATCCGCATCGTGCGATCCCGGAAAACTTCTGCATTGTGACCACCGCACCGAACGCGCTGGTGGCACGCATCCATGATCGCATGCCGGTGATCCTGCGTGAGCAGCACGTTGCACGGTGGCTCGATCCGGCACCGATGGCCGAGCCGGAGTTCCTGGAAATCTCCCGGCCGTACCCCGCCGCCGACATGCGCGAACGCGAAGTCAGCGACTTCGCAAACAACGTGAAGCACGAGGGGCCGGAGTGCCTCGCCCCGCCGCGTCCCCGCGCCAGCCAGGGAGAGTTGTTCTGAGGGCCGCCGCTGCGGACCCACGACAGCGCGGCGACGGCATCACGGGGAAGCACGGATCCACGCGCCCCATCAATCCAAACGAATGGCACTTTCCGCGGGTGGATGTTTATCCCTTGACGCAGGGTGTCCGATTGGACACCGGTGTCCATATGGGCACCTCCTCCCTGACCGACACGCAGGAAAACATCCTGGCCTTCATGGTACGGCATCAGGAACAGCACGCCCGTCCGCCCTCCCTGCGCGAAATCTGCGACGAATTCGGTTTCGCGAGCCACAATGCCGCACGCAAGCACGTGCAGGCCCTGGCCCGCAGGAACCTCGTGAGCCAGAGCGGCGACGGCCGCTCCTGGACCGCCAACAACGTGAAGGAAGTGCAGGGATATCTCTTCACCGTGCCGGTCTTCGGCACGATTCCCGCCGGCCTGCCCTCCGACAATGTCGCGTCTGCCGACGAAATCGTGCGCATCGATCCCGCGGCCTACCGGCTTCGCTCCGGCCGGGGGCTCTTTGCCCTGCACGTGCGCGGCGATTCGATGGTGGACGCACAGATCGCGGACGGCGACATCGCGCTCCTGCGCAATGCACCGGCCGAACCCGGTCAGATCGTCGCCGCATTGATCGATGGCCAGACCACGCTCAAGCGCGTGATCCGCAACGGCCGGAAAACATTCCTGCGCGCAGAAAACAAGCGCTACCGCGACCTGATTCCTTCCGAAAGCCTCGTGATACAAGGCGTGCTCGTGGGTGTTGTCGGCCGCGGAAAACGATGAACGGGCCGGTTTCAACGCTGCATGTCGTCCGGGTCCGAGAAGATCGTCGCCTTGCGCAGTCTCATCGACGCGCGCTTTCCGGCCGCACACCGCGGTGCCCGGCGTGTCGTGCCCACGGGCATCCCCCGGATCGATGAGCTGCTGCACGGGGGCCTGGCGACCGGTTCCCTGACCGAACTCGTCTCCGCAGTCCCCAGCGGCGGCAGCCAGCTCACGCTCGGCGGAATCCTGCTCTCGACCCGCCTCAGCCGCCAGCGCGTCGCAGTGGTGGATGCCGCCAACGCCTTTGACGCCTCGGGCTTCGATGACGACACCCTGGCGCATCTCGTCTGGGTGCGGTGCGGATCGCTGGCCGAGTGCTGGCGCTGCGCCGATGTTCTGGCGCGCGATCCCAACTTTGCGGTGGTATCCGTCGATGTGCGCGGCTTCGCTCCACGCGAACTGCTGCGCACGCGCGATTCCATCTGGGTCCGGCTGCAGCGCGCGGCGGAGCATGCCGACACGGCGCTGACGGTGCAGTCCGACACCGCAGTTGTGCCCAATGCGGGCGCACGTTTGATCTTCAACCGGCCACTGGCGGACGATGCCCTCATCGCACCGCGGGCCCTGCTGGCCGGCGCCATCACGGCCGAACTGCAACGGGTCCGGGCCTTTCGCGTCGCCGCGGGTTGATCATGTTCGCCGTTCTCGAGATTCCCGACTTTGCTCTCGCGGCCCTGCTGCGTTTCCAACCGGGCCTGCGCGGGCAGGCGGTCGCCGTTCTCGATGGTGAAGGCCGCCGCGCGACGGTTGCGCATGTTTCCGCACAGTCCACCGGCGTGCGGCCGGGCATGACGGCCACCCAGGCAATGGCTGAAT
>CAZOXB010000177.1:0-8296 GCA_964583635.1 uncultured Opitutaceae bacterium
CTCGAGCGTGGTGGTATCGCCTTTCACTTCGCCGCCCGCGGCGATTTCCTTGAGGATGCGTCGCATGATCTTGCCGGAGCGTGTCTTGGGCAGTGCCGCTGCGAAGCGAATATCGTCGGGACGCGCCAACGCGCCGATCTCCTTGGCGACGTGCGAACGAAGCTCTTCCCGCAGTTCCTTCGATGCACTGATGCCGGATTTCACGGTTACAAACACCACCAAGGCCTGCCCCTTGAGATCGTCCGGACGACCCACCACAGCGGCTTCGGCAACCGCGGGATGCGAAACCATGGCGCTCTCGACTTCGGCGGTGCCAATTCGGTGACCGGAGACATTGAGCACATCATCAATGCGGCCCACCACCCAGAGATAGCCATCCTTGTCGAACCGTGCACCGTCACCGGCAAAATAATAGCCCGGCAATTCGCTCCAGTACTGCTTCATGAAGCGCTCATCGTCGTTCCAGAGCGTGCGCAGCATCGACGGCCAGGGATTCTTGAGAAAGAGCCGCCCTCCAGAACCCTTCGGCACTTCCCTGCCCTTCTCATCGAGGACCTTCGGCACCACGCCAAAGAACGGCAAGGTGCAGGAGCCGGGTTTGGTCGGCGTGATTCCCGGAAGCGGCGTGACCATGATGGTGCCCGTTTCGGTCTGCCACCAGGTATCGACAATTGGACAACGCTTCTTGCCGATCACCGTGTGATACCAGATCCACGCCTCGGGATTGATCGGTTCGCCGACGGAACCCAGGAGACGCAGGGAGGCAAGGCTGTGCTTCGTCACATGTTCGTCGCCCCAGCGCATGAAGGCACGGATCGCCGTGGGCGCGGTGTAGAAGATGCTCACGTTGTGCCGGTCAATCATCTCCCAGAAACGATCCGGCGCGGGGTGATTGGGCGCACCTTCGTACATGACGACCGTGGCGCCGTTCGCGAGGGGTCCATAGACCACGTAGCTGTGGCCCGTGACCCAGCCGATGTCGGCGGTGCAGAAGTAGACGTCGGTTTCCTTGAGGTCGAAGACGTACTTGGTCGTCATCGCCGAGCCGAGCAGGTAACCGGCCGAGGTGTGCAGAACGCCCTTGGGTTTGCCCGTCGAACCCGAGGTGTAGAGGATGTAGAGCGGATTTTCGCTGTCGAAACCGCGCGCCTTGTGAACCGGAGAGGCCTTCTCCACCAGATCGTGCCACCAAAGGTCGCGCCCGACGGTCATCGACGTCAGGTTACCCGTGCGCTTGAGCACGATGACCTTTTCCACGCTCGGTGTCGCGGCGAGCGCGCGGTCCACATTCGCCTTCAACTCCACAATCTTGCCGCGACGCCAGCCTCCGTCGGCCGTGATCACCACCTTGGCCTGGCAGTCGTTGACCCGGTCCTTGATCGCCTCGCTGGAAAAGCCACCGAATATGACCGTGTGAATGGCGCCCAGCCGTGCGCAGGCCAGCATCGCCACCGCCGCCTCCGGTACCATCGGCAGGTAGATCGCGACGCGGTCGCCCTTGCCCACCCCAAGCCCGGCGAGAACGTTCGAAAACTGGCAGACCTCCCGGTGCAGCTGTTTGTAGGTGATCGTCCGGACATCCCCCGGCTCCCCCTCAAAAATAATCGCCGCCTTGTTGGCACGAGCGGTGTCAAGGTGCCGGTCCAGGCAGTTCTCTGCCACGTTTAACTGACCGCCCACGAACCACTTGGCATGCGGGAGCTTCCATTGCAGGACCCGCTTGAACGGCCGCCGCCAAGTGAGGAATTCCTTGGCCTGACGCGACCAAAATTTCTCTGGAGCGTTGACAGACTCGGCGTAAAGCCTCTTATAAGCGGCGAAACTACCAAGGTTTGCTTGGCGTTGAAACTCGGCCGAAGGCCTGAAAACCCGATTTTCTCGGGACACTGAGGTTATCGTTTGGTCTGTCACGTGAGTGGCTGTTGGGGATGCGGATCTGTTGCTTGTCTGCTCGCAGCGAGCGCAGATCATATCTCGCGACAAGTTTTACGCGTCAAGCGTACGCCTTGATCTTTCCTGATCCAGTCTTCTTTCTTTCATGGAAAATAAGCCCGTCTCCGCTCCTGCGGACACCTCCACCCCGGCGACCTCCGCCCAGCCTGCGGTCGCTGAACGTGCCCCTGCCCCACCGCCCGAAAATCTCATCAACGTCGAGGGCATCCTCGATATCGATTTCTCCAAGGGCGGCAACGGCCAGCTACTCGATCTGGCGCGCTTCGGCAAACGCCGGCCCACCGATTCCTTTGTTCCCAAGGAACTGATCCGCCGCTTCAAGCTCAAGCCCGGGCAATGCATAACCGCAACCGCGTACCCCGCGGAAGGGAAGTTTCCCAATCCGAAGATCAAGTTCATCGAGGCCGTTGACGGCATGCCGCTTGAGGAACGCCGCGGAAAGATCGAGTTCACCAACCTCACGACGGTATCGCCCAACCAGCACCTGCGGCTGGAAACCAAGGACGGGCGGATGACGACCCGGGTGGTCGACCTGTTCTGCCCCATCGGCAAGGGCACCCGCGGCCTGATCGTCGCCCCGCCGCGCACCGGCAAGACCACGCTGCTGCGCGACATGGCCCTGGGGGTGATCGAAAATCATCCCGAGTGCCATGTGATGGTCCTCCTGGTCGATGAGCGGCCCGAGGAAGTCACCGACTTCAAACGGAGCGTACCCGCGGAAATCTGGGCGTCATCCAACGATGAGCAGGTGGAAAGCCACGTTCGCATTGCCGATCTGGCCATCGAGCGGGCGAGACGCTTGGTCGAGAGCGGGCGCGACGTTGTGCTCTTCCTCGATTCGCTCACCCGCCTCGCCCGGGCGCACAACACCATGCGCAATTCCGGTCGCACCGGCAGCGGCGGCCTCGACGTGCGTGCCTTGGAAAAGCCCCGGCAGCTTTTCGCCTCCGCACGCCGGACGGAGGAGGCCGGATCCCTGACGATTGTCGCCTCCATCCTGGTGGAAACCGGCAGCCGCATGGACGATGTCATTTTCCAGGAATTCAAGGGCACGGGCAACAGCGACCTCGTGCTCGACCGCAAATGCGCCGAAATGCGCCTGTGGCCCGCCATCAATGTCCAGCAATCGGGCACCCGCAAGGAGGAGCTGCTGCTCGACCCGAAGACCCTCGATTCCATCCATTTTTTCCGCCGGGCACTCGTCCAGCAGAAGATCGAGGAAGCGACGGAGACCATGATCACACGTCTTTCCAAGACAAAGACCAACGAGGAGTTTCTCAAATTGATCGCACGTTGATCCGGCCGGAATTCCCGCTTGCACCCATCGCCGTCTTCCTGAAAAAATATCTTTCCGTCCGTGTGCCCTATGCGCCGGTCGGTGCCGCCAGCCACCAAATACTACCGCATGCATAGTTTTTCCGAGCAATGTCTCGACATGGCCCGCTCGATCCTGGGCCAGAACCTCGACGCCATCCAAGCGGACGGCACCCTCCTCCCCGCCCCTGGCGAAATCACCCGGCTCGACGAGCCGGGCCACGCCGCCCTCGCCCTCGGCGAGTATTACCGCGCCACGGGCGATACGACCCTCAAGGGGTATGACCTGATCGATCTGGCCGCACGATGCGTCACCGCCCAGATGTTCACGGAACCAGCCGCGGAAAATGGCCTGGCCTACGCCTCCCTCGGTCTGCTCTGCTTCGGACCCTCGAAGGAACGCAACGTGGTCTGGGAACGCCTCGTCGAGGAAACCCAGCAGCGCATCGACAAGCAACTGCTGCATCGCAGCGATTACGACAATCACTGGCAGGCATTCAACATCGCCAAGGCTGTCGCCCGTTTCAGTTTCGGGCTCTCCAAGAAGGACGAGACGTCCCGGTTGATCGAACGCATGGTCGATCGCATCAACCAGACCAGCTCCACCGGATTCTTCGATGACTCCACCAGCGGTCTGGGAGGGAATTTCAATCTCTACGGGGTGATGACCTTTGTGTTCATCCGGTCCGCCCTGCAGCTGCATGCCAACAGCGGGGTGCGCGACCGCAAGCTCCCGACCCTGCGCACCTATGCGGAAAAGTACATCCGCATGATGCCCGACCTAGTGCGGGCGGACGGCCTGGGCTGGGCCTTTGGTCGCGCCGCCGGCGCCTACGGCCAGATGCATTGCATCACCCTGATCCTGCAGGGCCTTCGCGACGGATGGATCCCCGATGATCAGAAGCCCCGATATCACGACCTGCTCCGGCGTCTCTTCTTCTTCTTTTATCAGACCTATCTGGACCAGGAGCACGGATTTCTCGACCTGCGTGATGCGGAGCGCACGGCGTACTCCAACCACACGACGCGCATGGCGAACTTCGACGCCGCCCGTTACCTCTGCCAGTGGTCGCGCCTCGCGAAGGCCGTGCAACTGCCGCCGACTCCACCCAAGCTGGAGCCGGCCCGGACCGCCGGTCGCTTCGTCATTTTCGACAAATCGAACCGCAAGGAGCAGGGAGTCTTCCTCTATCGCGACGCCTCCAGCGGTCTCCATTTCCAGATTCCGATCGTCTCCTGCGGGGGCGAAGCGGTCGCTGACGCGCTGCCGTTTCCCCATTGCCCGGGCGTCTTCGACTGGCCGAACAACATCTACGCGCCCATCATGCTGCCCGAACTCACCTTCGGAGAGCACGTCACCATCCCGGCATTCTACGGCAGGAACTGCGTGACCGGACTCGGCTTGCGCAACAGCTTCTTCTTCCGCTACGAACAGCCGGACCTCATCGACAAGCGCGAGGAGATTGTCAAGGGACTGGGCAGCGTGAAGGTCCAGTGGAACTTCGCCGGCAACAAGATCGGCTGCGAATTCGCCTACACGGTGAAACAGCAAGTCACGCTGGACAAGTTCCGCTACATGCTAGCCATCGCCGCGCCCCATTCCCGCTATCATGTCGCCGGAGCGCTAGCCCTCGGCCAGCAGGGCACCCGCTGTGGCGTCAGCAAGAACGATTTCCAGGCCTCGTGGCGGGAAACGGAGGTCGTCTCCGCAGACCCCGTCTACCGCACGAACTACGGGAAGATCCATTACCTGCAATTTCTCGTGCGCGACCATCCCTTGGTCATGCGTCCGGGCCAGGTCTATCGTCTTGCCGTCGAGTTCGAGCCCGACATCACTTACAAGGACCAGTGACCCGGATACCCGCGGGGGTGTGATTCGTCACTCACATGCTGCGTCGTCGCGTCATTCCGTGCCTGGACGTCACCGCCGGGCGCGTAGTCAAAGGGATACGTTTCCAGGAGCTGCGCGATGCCGGTGACCCGGTTCAGGCTGCCCGGGCCTATGATGCCCAGGGCGCCGACGAGCTGGTGTTCCTCGACATCACCGCCTCGAGTGACGAGCGCCACATCATGCACGACGTGGTTGCCGCCACAGCCGAACAGTGCTTCATGCCCCTGACCGTGGGCGGCGGACTCCGCACGGTGGCCGACATCGAGGCCATGCTGCGCGCCGGCGCAGACAAGGTCTCGCTCAACACCGCCGCCATCAGGAATCCCGATCTCATTCGCGAGGCATCGGACCGCTTTGGCGCGCAGTGCATCGTCCTCGCGATCGATGCGAAACGCGAACCCGACGGCAGATCCTGGCGGGTCCATTCGCACGGGGGGCGCAATTCCACCGGGCTCGATGCCGTTCGCTGGGCGGTGCGTGCGGTCGAGTTGGGAGCAGGCGAGATTCTGCTGACGAGCATGGATGCCGACGGAACCAAGTCCGGCTACGACTGCGCCCTCACGCGTGCCGTGAGCGATGCCGTCAGCGTGCCGGTCATCGCCAGCGGAGGCGCCGGAGACTTGCCTCATTTTGCGGAGGCATTGACAATGGGCGGCGCCAGCGCAGTTCTCGCCGCCAGCCTCTTTCATTTCGGAACATTCACCATACCCCAGGTCAAGGCGTACCTAAACGAAGCAGGCATCCCGGTACGCCTATAACCGCGAAAAACACCGCCACGGGAACCGGTCCAGCTTCACGCAAAGGGAGATTGAACACCGGCCTCCCCCTTTTAACACTCTGTCGTCGTGGACACCACTCCAGCACCTGCCGTCACTTTCGAGGTCGCCCTCGCCCGCCTCGAGGCGATCGTCGATTCGATGGAGGGCGGTGAGGTCACGCTGGCTGACCTGCTTGCGCGTTTCGAGGAGGGCAGCCGGATGCTGAAAGTGTGTGAAGACCGGTTGAAAGAGGCGGAATTGAAGATCGAGCAGCTCAAGAAGCAGCCCGACGGCACAGCCTCGCTGACTTCCTTCGAACACGAACGCGCCGGCCGCGAGGGTGATGCCTAGGCACGCCTCCCCATGTTTCCCTTGTAGATGAATCCGCCGCCCACCGACAACCCGGCATCCAATCCTACGCCTCTTCTTCCTGGAATCCAGGGACCCGCTGACGTCAAGGCGCTGGCAGCCGCTCAACTGCCGCAGCTTGCGGCGGAACTCCGTGAGGAAATCATCTCCGTCACGGCGCAAAATGGCGGTCACGTGGGCCCCAATCTCGGCGTCGTGGAGCTGACGCTTGCCCTGCACCGCGTCTTCACCTCGCCCACCGACCTCTTCGTCTTCGACGTCGCCCACCAAGGCTACATTCACAAGCTCCTCACCGGTCGCGGCGGAAGCTTCTTCCGCAAACTTCGCCAATCCGGCGGAGCCAGCGGCTTCCTGACGCGCAGTGAAAGCAGCCACGACGCATTTGGCGCGGGACATGCAGGCACCGCATTGAGCGCGGCACTGGGCATGGCCTGTGCACGCGACATCAAGGGCTCCAGCGAGCATGTGATCGCCATCTGCGGTGATGCCTCCTTCACCTGTGGAGTCACGCTGGAGGCATTGAACAATGTCGCGGCATCGGCCCGCCGCCTGATCGTCATCCTCAACGACAACGAGTGGTCGATCGCCAAGAATGTGGGCGCGATCTCGAAATACCTCAACCGCCTCTCGACCAATCCGACCTACAACCGGATCCACCACGATCTCGAGAAATTCTTCACCTCGCTCCCCCGCGGGGCGGAGATGAATCGCCTCTACACAAAATGGAAGCGCGAGACCAAGGACTTCTTCGTCGAGTCATCGTTGTTCGAAAAATTCGGGCTCCGCTACCTCGGACCGATCGACGGGCACAACCTCGACGAACTCGTCAAGAACCTTGAATTCGCCAAGCAGGTCGAAGGTCCGGTCATCCTCCACGTGCTGACGAAGAAAGGGCGTGGACTGAATGCCGCCATCGAGCACCCCGAACGCTTTCACGGACTGGGGGCGTTCGACCGCGTCACCGGTGAAAGCCGGAAATCGCCCCCCGGCACTCCCCAGAATTATCAGGATGTCTTCGGACAGGCGCTCGCCCGCATGGCCAGGAACAACAACCGGATCGTGGGCATCACGGCGGCGATGCCGAGCGGAACCGGCCTCGCCACCCTCGCCAGCGAATGCCCGGGACAGTTCTTCGATGTCGGCATCGCCGAGGAACACGCGGTGCTTTTTGCCGCCGGCCTCGCGACCCGCGGCATCCGGCCGGTGGTGGCGATCTACTCGACTTTCCTGCAGCGCAGCTACGACCAGATCGTCCACGATGTGGCGCTCCAGAACCTCCCCGTCGTCTTCTGCATGGACCGCGCGGGGCTTTCCCCCAACGACGGCCCCACGCATCACGGCCTGTTCGATCTCGCGTACCTCCGGTGCGTGCCGAACGTCACCGTCATGCAGCCGAAGGACGAGGACGAGCTCGTCGACATGCTGCACACGAGCCTGACCCTCAGCGGACCGGCGTTCATCCGTTATCCGCGCGGGGCCGGCCGCGGCGTGCGGTTGAAGGATCGCCCCGCCACAATCCCGCCGGGCCATGCCGAACTCCTGCGCGAAGGCTCCAACATCATGATCTGGGCCCTGGGCAACCAGGTGCATGAGGCCCTTGAACTCGCGGACCGGCTGGCCCGCGAGGAAAACCTCAGCGTCGGCGTGGTGAATGCACGCTTCGTCAAGCCGCTCGATCGCACGCTGCTGCTCAGCCACGCCGCCTGCATCCCGCTGCTGGTGACGATGGAAGATCACGTGCTCGCCGGCGGATTTGGCAGTGCGGTCCTCGAGACGCTTGAGGAGGCCGAGTGCACGACCGCGGTCGAACGCATCGGCTGGCCCGACCGCTTCATCGACCACGGAAGCAGCGTCGCGTCCCTCCGCGCGGCGAACGGACTGTCGCCCGAAGAAAATTATCAGCGAGTGCTGGCACGCTGGCGCAACCGACACCCCGCGTCGGTGGAAGCCTCCGCGGTCTGAAATCAAGAGCGACAAGACCGATCACATAGCCGCTCACAAGGGTTCGGCC
>CAZOXB010000178.1:0-8147 GCA_964583635.1 uncultured Opitutaceae bacterium
CGGGCAGAGGGGCATCGCCCTTCCAGCCTTCCTTCGGACCTGCCGTCCAGGCTGCGGTGGATGGAATCGCAGCGACTATGGTGGCGAGCGTGTCTGGGGAAGGCTCCGCGGTAATCACGCCCGTGCCTGCCACCTCCAGCGGTTCCGAACTCGCGGTGATGGCAACCGTGCAGGGGACGACATTGTTGTCGAAACTTTCGAGCACGATGTTCCGGAGCGGCGCCTTCTTGGTGAGGGCGATGCCGAAACTGCGAAGCTGGCCGCGCTGGGTGAAGCCGCCGACATACGTGCTGCCCGGAACCTCGGCATTACCGGTGGCATCCGTAAATTGGATACCGTTCCTGAGCACGTGCTCCTCGTGGGTGCCGTCCGCGAAGTTCACGGTGACCTTCATCACGGGAATACCCCGGGCGGCGTCTCCGCCCACCGGCCAGGCATTGCCGCCGACGCCGCCGAGGAAGCGGAGGCTTGCCGCCGTTGCGGAAACGGGAATCTCGACGCGTTGGGGGAAGCCGTCGGAAAAATCATCGTTACCCGGGCCTCCCTTGAGGGCAATGACATTGCGGCCGTTGCCGGACCTGGCTGGGTCCATGATGGAAAAGGGGACGCCGTCCACGGAGACATTGCCGAAGGCCGTGAGGTTGACGCGATCGTCGACAAGGTCCTCGCGCTTGAACATGCCCCGTCGGGTGTCAGCGGTATAGGCGGTGCGCAGATCGAGCACGCGGAATTTTTGGTCGGTGCCACAAAGGTAGGCGAGAAGGTCGCGCAGTCCCTCGGCGCCGATACCTTCGAAGCCCTCCGGCATGAGGGACCGGCGGGTGTTTTCGCGGTGGGCGATGTCATCCTTCCTGAGTTCAAAATCGCCCGCCTGGTTCCTCAGGGTGACCGAGGTCGCGTTTTCGGCGGTGAGCACACCGACGACGGTTTCGCCTGACTTGGTCGTGATGTTCCATTGATGGAAACTCGGATCAACCTCGCGGTTCGGGTCGATGATATGCACCAGCAACTCGGCCGGCCCATGGCTGCCCATGCCGGTGAGAGGCGGGCCGACGTCCCGGCCGACGATGTCCGCATGCGAGTGACAAACCGCACATCCCGTCATGAAGAGGGCGCGTCCCTTGGCGATGTCGCCCGATTTCTCCACCTCGGGTCCGAGCCGGGCAATGAGTTCATCCCGTTCTTTCGTTTCCGGACTTAGAGTGGAGAGGAGTTGGGCTGCCTCACGGGCGACGCGCCGGTCGGGATGGGTGCGCAGGCGGGCGATGTTGCCGGTGCCCATGCCCTTCACGTCCACCGTCCCGGACTTCAGCGCCGCCAGCAGCGCGAGTGCGAATTCGGGCCGCTTCATGATCTGTTCGAACGCATCCTGGAGATGCGCCGTCCCATAGGCGGACACCAGCGTGGATGCTGCGGCTTCGCCTGGGACCGCGCCGACGGCGGCAATCAGGGCACCGCGCAGGGACGGCGTGGTCTTGCTGGACTTGATCAATTTCCCGATTTGGGCGAGCGCGTCGGTTTGGGTTCGGGATATGGACAGCAGGCTGACCGCTGCGCGGACGCGGTTGTCTTCCGGCTGGCTGGAGCTGCCGAGCGTCGCGGTCAGATCCGTCGTGACGCGAATGCCCATGGCCGCGAGCGTTCCCGAAGCATCCCACCGTTCGGCCAGCGGCAGTGCGGCGGCGGCGGTGGCAGGATCGTCGAGCAAGCGTTGCAGGCTCTGGAGGAGAACGGGATTGGCGGGCGGTTGGAGCGAGCTGTTCCCGGCGAGCGTGGTCAGCAGGGCGATCGCCAGGGGCCGGGTGTCGGCGGGAGCGGCGGCGGCGGTGCGCAGCACCGGAGCGATGTCGGCTGATGCGAGTGATGGTGCCACCGCACGGATGAAGACGGGAAGGTTTGTGTGCTCCGGGAGTGCGAAGGCTTCGACGAGGTAGGCGGCGGCGTTTTCCGTGGCGGCGGCGATGATGGCCGATTGGGTCCAAGCGTCCTTGGCGCGGGCAAAGCGGTTTAACTCCGACTGCCGATCGGCGGAGGACCTGGCAGCAAGGGCGGTCGCGTATTCCGCCTCGGCACGGCTGCCGATCGGTTTTTGGAGCTTGGCCAAAGCGTCGCGGCCGGCGGAGGACTCCTCCGCCAGGCGCCAGGCGATCTTCTTGACGGTGGCGTTGGGGTGAGTCTGGACCACGCGGATCAGCCCCGGGATGTCCTTGCGATCAAGGGAAGGCAGGGGGAGCAATTTAGCCTGCTTGTGCTGCACGCGCCAGATGCGCGAAAAGTAGTGATCGCGATCCGGTCGCACCGCGGCATTGGCCGGTCCGTGAGTCGGGCCGCGGGTATCATTGTGAATTACGGCCTGGTTGTAGAAATCGACCACGTAGAGCGCGCCGTCCGGACCGATTCGCGTGTTGATCGGGCGGAACCAGAGGTCCGTGCTGCGGATGAACTCGGTTTCTTCGCGACCCTTCTCCTTGGCTGCCGTGTAGCTCACACCATCCGGAGAGACGAACTCATGATGAACAATGTTCACGGTTGGCTCGGCGGTGAAGTAGCTGTAGTTCCACTTCTCCGGCCAGGCACCTCCTTCGTAAATGGCACAACCGGCCGCCGCCGTGAACGCGCCGACCTGGTCGATCTGCACATAGGCCTGTTCAGGCCAGATCATGGCGGGATAGGTTTTCTGCCCGATAATCATGCCCTTTGCGGACGCCGTGCCGGGCACCTTCCCCTGCGCGAGGATGCTTTCGGGAAGAACCGTGTGGAAGAGGACCGTGCCGCTGGTGGGCTGAGTCCAGAAGACCTGGCCATCCCAGGTTGATTCGAGGCCCCAGCAGTTGCCGCCGCGACTGCTGTACTGTTCGAAGGCACTGCCGTCTGGCTTGAAGCGGACTACGCCGCTACCGATGAATCCGAAGGAGCGGCTGCCGTCGCCCGTTTTCACTTCGCCGCGGCTGTAGCCGTGGGTGGCGTAGATCCATCCGTCGAGGCCCCAACGCAGGTTGTTGATCACCGCATGGGAGTCGAAAATGCCGAGGCCCGTGTAGAGCCGGGTGCGCCGGTCGGCCACGCCGTCGCCGTCCGAATCCTCGAGGAACCAGATGTCCGGTGCGGTGGCGGCAATCACGCCATTGCGATGCAGCACGAAGCTGGTGACCAGCTCCAGCTTGTCGGCGAAGACCTGCCGCTTGTCCATGACGCCGTCGCCATCCGTGTCGGTGAGAAGGGCAATGCTGTCCTCAGGGTCCCGCCGAGTATTACCGGGGTGCAAGGAGCCGCTGTCCTTCCACGGTGCGACGTTGACGATCCGGCGGCCATTGGGGTACTCGGGGGTTTCGCACACCCAGAGCCTGCCTTTTTCGTCCCAATCGATGTCCATGACCTTGTTGATCAGAGGCTCCGACGCGACCAAGGAGAGATTGAATTCCGGGTGAACCTCGATTTTGGAGGCGGCTTCCTGCGGAGCGGTGGGACCGCCCTCCACGTAGCGAAGTGCGTCGCCGAGCTCGTCGCTACGGCATAGTTCGTCCACGTTCGAGCGCTGTCCCGCCCAAGCGATGCCGCGCAGGAGAAGGGCGCGGTAATTGGGGCGGTTGAAATTCTCGTAGTAGTGCCCGGGGATGGAAACGAATGCCCGGTAGGGCTTCGTACCGTCCGCGATCTTTCGCTCGTAGGTCCACATCTGCGGCTGGATGTCGTAAATGCTGACGCGCTTGCCACCGCCGGTGAGTTCATTGGCCCGCTGCCGGAACCGGGGGTTTGCGCTGGTGCCGGGTTTCGGTGTGTAAGCCGTGGCAAGGACCCTGGCCTCGGGAGAAAGTTCGAGATCATAGTAGATCTCGTCGTCCATCGCCCAGTTGGAGGCGCCCCGGGTGATGGGGCTGTCGCGATCAACAAAGTACAATTGCATCGGGCCTTCCAGCCAGCGGGTGATGCCATTGCGCCAGGAGCCGCCGACGATGGTCTTGAACCAGGAGGGATCGCTGGAGTCCACGCCGGCATGAATCACCACGAGGCCGCCCCCGCGCTTGAGAAAGGTGTTCAGGTTGCGCCGGTCCTCGACCGCCGGGATGTTGCCCGCCTTCTGGGCGTGCAGGATGAGGACGTCGGTCTCGGCCAGTTGTGCCGCCGAGGGGAACTCGTTGCCGCCGGTCGCTCGCGCTCCGCGTTCATTCAGGAGCGGAACCCACTCCTTGAGGAACCGCGGGTAGTCGTGGGCGCCGGGTCCATGGGACTTCGGCCCGGAACGGATGAAGATGCGAAGCGGGGACTCGACTGGCTGTGCGCCGGTGGTCGCCGCGAGGCAGCAGGCGGCTGCGAGGAGGAGAAGAGAACGGATCATCGGAAGAAAGGAAGGGGGTGGGATGAAATTGGGGCGTGGAGGTCAGCGGTCGGAGCTCAGCGGTCAGCGGTAGGGAGTCAGAAAGACCCGATATCCGACATTCGATTTCCGTCTGTTGATCTCTGATCGCTGACGTCTGACCTCTGAGCCCATTCAGGTGCGCGTCCGGCAAACGGGCAGACCCTGGCGCACGGTCGACCAGGGCGCCGAGGCCGACACGTCACAGGGATCGGCGGCGGAGACGAGTTCGGAGGGAAGCGTCGCCGGCGAAAGGATGGCGAGGAAGACCAGCGGTTCAGGGTGCGGATTATACGTCGCGTGGATGGTGCCGGGAGGGATGTGGGCGATTTCTCCAGCCTCGAGGATGCGGTGCTCCTGGCCCACCCATTGCTCCGCCCGACCCTTCACGACGTAGATGATTTCCTCCCGATGCGGATGGAAATGGAAGGGATGGCAGTGCATCGGGTCCATGTTGGCCCGCACGAGGAGCAGTTTTTCGGCTGCGACCAGGTCCGGGCGGCAGAGCCATTCATTGATCGTCCAGGCGTTCGGCTCGATGACGGCGTCGGGCTTCCGGACAAAGCGGCGGTCGGCGGGATTCATGACGGGGGGCGCCTCGTGGCCGCCGGTGCGGGGATGGCCTTGAAGGTTCGGGTGAGTTGGGTGAGCGACTCCTCGACACCCATGCGCTCGAGGCTGCTGGCGCCGACAAAGCCCACGCAGTCGGTGCCCTGCAGTACGCGGGTGGCGTCAGCCGGCGTGTTGATTGGGCCGCCATGGCAGAGGAAATAGAGGTCGTTGCGCACCTGCCGGGCCGCGCGGATGATGTCCTGGGTGACTTGCAGCGTATGCTCCCAGGATACGACCGCACGGGTCACGCCAATGCTTCCGCCCACCGTGGTGCCGACGTGGGCGATGATGGCGTCGGCGCCCGCCCGGGCCATTTCCACCGCCTCCTCGGGCGTGGCGACATAGACGATTGAGAACAAGTCCATGCGGCGCGCGAGCGAGACCATCTCGTATTCCTTCCTGACGCTCATGCCGGTTTCCTCGAGGACCTGTCGGAAGTGTCCGTCGACGATGGTGTGGGTGGGAAAATTGTTCACGCCGGAGAA
Organism: uncultured Opitutaceae bacterium; assembly: GCA_964583635.1. GTDB lineage: Bacteria > Verrucomicrobiota > Verrucomicrobiia > Opitutales > Opitutaceae > UBA6669. The sequence continues at coordinate 5,452 of CAZOXB010000178.1, forward strand.
GCCCATTTCCTTCACCTGGCCGAGCCAGTGCCACATGCGCCGCCGGGGGTCGGAGGCGTGCACGCCGCAGATCACCGGGACTTCCTCGACCACGGGCAGCACCTCGTGTTCGCCGATCTCCATGGCGATGGCATTGGCATCACCGTAGGCCATGAGGCCGCAGGTCGAGCCGTGCCCCATCATGCGGAAGCGTCCGCTGTTGTAGATGATGATGAGGTCAGCGCCGCCTTTTTCGATGAACTTGGCGCTGATGCCGGTGCCGGCACCGGCGGCAATGATGGCCTGCCCCTTGGCCAGCGTGGCGTCGAGTCGGGCGCGGACTTCATCGCGCGTGTAGGGGTTTCCTTTTCCAGTCCAAGGATTGGGCATGCAGGCCAGCCTGAACATGATCGTTGCCGGAGGGAAGATCTCGCGTCACACATTCAACCGACGAATTTGCACCTGCAATGAACGCCCCATGGAACGAAACCACAATCGATGGTCCGGGCACCCACCGATGGAGCCTGGACCGGCGCCAATGCGGCGAACTGGCGGCGCATCGCATCGCCTGGCTGGGTTTGGATACCGTGGCTGCTCCGTACAGTCGGGTGCGACTGGCTCCGTCGGGCAGTTTTCTGCTGGCCTGCCTTGAGGGTGAGGGGCGCATTTTTCTCGAAGGTCGATGGCAGAAGGTGAAGCCCGGGCAGGTCTGCCTGGCCCCGCCCCGGGTGCTCAACGCCTTTCACGCGGTGACCCGGCATCGATGGACCTTTGCGTGGACCCGCTATGAGGAGCCGGTGTCGGTCCGACCGTTGGTGGATTCGCGTTCGCCGCTGCGCCTTTCGGACGGCGCGCACGAAATCGGACGCGTGATTTCCGGCCTGCGCGCCGAGTGGGAGGGAGTCAGGGACCCGGCGATGATTCACCACTGGATCGGCCTGTTGCATGGTCTGAATCGACGTGCGGCCCGGCCGAACGGGATGCAATCCCGCACCGGGGAGCTTTGGGATCGGGTGGGCCGGGCGTTGCATGCCGAATGGAAACTGGGTGCCCTTGCGGTGGAGGCGAGGATGAGTTCCGAACATCTGCGCCGGATCTGCCGCCGGGAACTGGGGCGCACCCCGATGGAACACGTCACCTACATGCGCATTCAACGCGCGCAGGAACTCCTGCAGGCGACAGACGACAAGCTTGACGCGATCGCCCCCCAGGTCGGCTATCACACGAGCGATGTCTTCATTCGTGCGTTCGTCCGCTGCGTGGGCATGACACCGTCGCAGTATCGCGAACGCGGCCGGGTGATCGGCACCGGTCGCGACGATGCGATCTCAAGTATGCGACTGACCTGAGGAAAGGTCAGGGCGTAGGTGTTGGTCGGCGAGTGGGTGCCGCAGGCCGGCGTGAATTTTTGAGACATCGAATCGATCACGGGATGAAGGCGGTGAAGACAACGAGGAAGCACCCGGTTCCTGGTGAAAGTGCTCCCGATCAAGGTCAGCGCGTGAAGGCCGAAAATGTGATCTTGGCACCGCCTCGCCCTCAATCTTGCAGCGTCCCGGATGGCTCAAGGTTATCGGAAGACATTGAAACCAGTAACGATGCGGCGAATTCGGTTTGCATCAGTTCTGATATGGGTAAGATCAGCAGTTCTCCGGCTTCCCCAAACGCCGGCGCATCGAGCGCCGCCGAAGAATTTTCAATGCCTTCGTACAAACCATTTTTCGAACGCCTCACGGGAAACCCGCCCTACGACTTTCAGAGCCGACTCGCGTGCGGTGAGCGCGGCGACCGGCCCGAGCAGGAATGGCTCGAAGGTGGCGCAGCATGTGAATCGCGGCTGATCAATATTCCCACCGGCCTCGGTAAGACCGCGGCTGTCGTGCTGGCGTGGCTGTGGAATCGGGTCGAATTGAAAAGTGACTGGCCGCGCCGCCTTGTCATCTGTCTGCCGATGCGCACGCTCGTGGAGCAGACAGAGATTGGAGTTCGCAAATGGCTTGGCGCCTCGCTTTGGGACGGAAGTACCGAAAACCGAAAAGGCAAGGTCGGAGTCCATATCCTCATGGGTGGCGAAGACGCGGGCGAGTGGAACATTTACCCGGAGGAGAACGCCGTCCTCATCGGCACGCAGGACATGCTGCTCAGTCGCGCGCTCAATCGCGGCTACGGCATGAGCCGCTACCGCTGGCCGATGCACTTCGGCCTGCTGAACAACGATTGCCTGTGGGTGATGGACGAAACGCAGCTCATGGGACCGGGGCTTTGGACCTCTGGGCAATTAGACTGGATGCGGAATCAGCGGTTCGGAGTGATGAAGCCATGTGTGACGTGGTGGATGAGTGCGACGAACAGCCCAGTATTTCTCGAAACAGCGGATCGAAAAAAGTATCCACTAAAACTTCCGCCTCCCGTTGAAGTCGGCGATGACTCCAAGGCATTCTCACGCCTCAATCCCACTCGCCCGTTGAGCTTTTGGAAAGGCCCTGACACCAAGATCAAACCGAAAAAGAATGGCCAACCGGCACTGACGTTTGAGGATGCGTTGGCAAAGGCGATTCGGGCCGTGCACACCCCAGGCACGCTTTCCCTTGTTGTCTGCAACTCGGTCAGGGCCGCCCAGAAACTTTACCGGTTGCTTGGCGATGAAAACACCATCCTGCTGACCTCCCGGTTCCGCCGCAGCGACCGCGATAAGCATACGAAGCGCCTGGCCTACC